>CAYYHV010000042.1:19459-25526 GCA_964471695.1 uncultured Pirellulaceae bacterium | reverse complement strand
GCCTTAGACCTTGCTGAACGATTTCCGGATAGTCGATTTGGTCGACGATCTCACGCACGACGGGCGTAGCAGTACGAGTCGCACGCTCAATGAGTCGTTCGACGTTGGAATTTCTCAATGCGTTACGAATCTCTTCTGGTGCGCTTCCAATTTCGCGTTGGACTTTCTGTCGAATCTCGTCGATATGTTCGCGGCTTTCACGACTGAGTTCACGAGCCCTGGAACGGAAGAATTTTGTCAGCGCTCCCTTCGCCAGGTCGACGGTTTCCGGATCCAGTTCAATCGCATCGAGCTCACCCTCGACTTTATCCAAAGCACCATCAATCGTGCCTTCCACGTCGAGCGCTTCAAGGAACAACCGCACATGTTTGGGCGTATCTTTGGCAACGCGATTGACGATCCGCTCGACGTCCGTTTCCAGGAGCGCACGCTGGATTTCGTCGGGCGCCTCGCTGATCTTCTCACTGATTTCGCTTCGGGCTTCGCGAACCATGTTCTTGATTTCGATGTTCATTTGGCGAATTTCTTTGGCGAGTTCTTCCATCGCACGCTCTATTTCATGCTCGATCTCTTCGTTGTGTTCACCGAAGAGCCCATCGAGAATCTCATCTTTTTGGCGACGCTCACGCCATTCGTTTCCTTCGCCTTCTTCATGGCCTTCGTGCTCTTCATCGTCGTCGTGCCGCCACTTGTTATGATCACCCTCATCGTGTTCACCTTCGTGATGTTTGTCTCCATGCCCCTCATCGTGTTCGTCATCGTGCTCATGCATGAATTCGTTTTCGGTAGGTTTCGTTTCCTGTGGTGCGGGTCTCGCAATGGTAGGTGCCGGAATCAACAGCAGCGTCACCGTCAGCATTGCCAGCCAGCCTGTGATCGAAAGTCGGGGGGATGTTCTGCCTTGCATGATCATCGCTATTCTCCTCTTCATTAACCTGAATTGGCTCAAACCAGTCGCCACCGGCACCAGCTGAGGATTCGAACCAGAAAGTAAACTCACAAAATCAACGAGAGTGGATGCATAGGACGAAGCCACGCCCGGCAAGGTAGAAACAACCCATGCATCGCAAATCTGTTCTTCCGCTTCACGGATTCGCTGCTTTCCCAACCAGAGAATCGGATGCCACCAATAAATCGCAGTAACGATAATCTCCAGCCGCCGCACCCAATGGTCTCCGCTATGAAGATGAGCCAGTTCGTGGACGATCAAGGAATCGACTCGCTGCTGATCTCCCTCAGTAACAAGTGACTCGGGAAGCAAGAGGTAATTCCGGACGGGTGAGAAAACCATCGGCGTCAAGATTCCCGGCACGATCTTGACTTGTGGCTGCCTTCTCAAACCCATCTG
This sequence comes from uncultured Pirellulaceae bacterium, assembly GCA_964471695.1. Lineage (GTDB taxonomy): Bacteria > Planctomycetota > Planctomycetia > Pirellulales > Pirellulaceae > CAYYHV01. The sequence goes on along the minus strand of CAYYHV010000042.1, from coordinate 24,178 downwards.
CTGCGACAGCCGACTCACGTTTTTTTGAATAGACTTGGGTGCGCTCTCCGCCCTGGATACCAGCCGTGCGACTCGAACAATGGAGTGGATCGCCCAAATCAGTTAGACGGCAGCGCCAACCAGCCACAGAAGAGTCAATCCCTGGAGCGCCGTCAGGCCGAATATCCATTCTGTTGGAGTCGTGATAGGAACGGTAGCACGGAATGGTACGACGTCGTCACTCTGTGCTGCAGGGCTCGCAACTTCCGACGGCAGATTCAGCGTTGCGTTGCCGTCGAAAGTGAAATCTGGTTTTGCCGTGCCCCCTTCTGAAGCTGTCGTAAGAAACGAGAACTCGACGGGCAATCCATCCGTGGCTGCAACTGCCGTTGGTGGCAAATTGAAATCACTGATCTCCGTTCTTCCATTAGCCACTGGATCGACGACTCCCGTCAAATCGACACAGGGAAGTGGAGCCAACGGGGGTGTCAGCAATTTGAGAAACACCAGCAACCACAGGGTCCGAACCACAGCCGGCCTGTTGAAAAATCGTGCAACCAGAATCGCCAATACAGCCGGTATCAGAACGACCGTGGCATTGCTCAACGTGGCTTCGAAAATCGTCATGGTGATACTCAATTCTTCTTGCGGGCGCTGTTCTTCGGCGATGATTGGTTGTCCGAGTACTCTTCAATCAACTCACGCAACTCGCGCTGTTGATTGGCAGAGATTCCCTTCCCTTCCAATAAATGCATGAGCAGCGGGGCAGCCGAACCGTCGCACAAATGGTCCGCCAACGTCCGCAGCCTCCGACCCACCAGATCGTCCCGGGAAATGATCGCAGCAAACTTGTGAGGTATTTGCCGACGGTCCTTTTTTACGCACTTTTTCTCTTCCAATCTGGCCAGCAATTTCTTGACGGTCGCATAATCGGACTCCGATCCGCGCGGATAGACCGAGTCCGTGATTTGCCGAATCGTGCAGTCATTTGCGTCCCAAAGCACCTTGAGAATCGCAAGCTCTGCTTCTGTTACATCTTGTGGACTTCGACCCATGTTTTCCTCCTGAGACATTTTGTCACAGCCCGAGCATGAGACATTTCGTCTCTGGAGTCAAGATCTTGCCGACTTAATCGAGTTTTGCGCCAGATCTTTTAGATTTAGAGCCCAATCGACGACCCAACGAAGCCATCCATCGCTGCAATCAGGGTGGGAAAGAACCCACCATCCTGGACTCAGTACAACCTCGCGAAGCTCTACGCATTAGCACGAACAGATCGGTCATGCCGCGACAAACATGCTGCGCTGTGAAGACGTAGTGTCTGTCGCAATTCTGCAGAATCCGATTCCCAACTAATCGCCAAATGGACGTCAACGCGCCTATAGCCAAACCAACCGAATGGGTAGTTTTCATTAGCCACTTGAGGGGGTGTCGAGTGCCCTCTTTATTCTCATCTTCAATTCGCCAGGGGAGCCATATGTTCTGGAAACGACCACAAAAGAACAGGAATCAGAAGCACCGTCGACTGCGAGCCGAGGCGCTTGAAAGTCGCGAACTACTTGCGGGTGACGTCGCCGTCAGTCTCAGCGCTTTGGGTGATTTGACGATCACGGGTGATGTCGAAGCCAACGAAATCGCTATCTCGCAACTCGACGGCGCCTTTGAGATTCGCGGGATCAACGATACGACGATCACGTTCGAAGACACGACCGGAGAAGCCGCGATTATTCTCGACTCGCAAGTCACCGGTAGCGTCGGTATCAAACTTGATGGGGGCGATGACATTGCCAACATACAGAATTACTTCAGTGGCGATTTGAATATTTCGACGGGTCCTGGAAGCGACGAAGTATCCATAGTCTACTCCAATGTTGATGGCGACCTGGACTTTAGTGGTGGAACCGAAAACGATCGGATCGAACTTTACTACACGAGTGTCCAAGGGAAAACAAATCTGATCACCGGAGCTGGCGACGACAATGTTCAAATCAGTGGTTCCCAACTGACGGGTAACGTCGGCATTACAACAGGCGCCGACTCCGACGACGTCACGGTGTACTCATCTTATCTCCAAGAATCCAACTTGACGATTTCACTTGGATCGGGCGATGACAGCGCATACACCGGCTATTCACAAGCAAAGAACCTCACTGTCTTTGGCGGCGCTGGTGACGACAACTTCAACCTGTATGAGTTCAGTTCGGACAACATTACGTTCAGCCTTGGCTCGGGCAATGACAGTGTTTATTTGGGCGAAGTCGATATTGATTCGGATCTGTCGATCAACGCCGGATTCGCGCAAGGTCTCGATAACCTCCAGTTGCATGGGATTGAAGTCGGTGGCAACGCAGCCGTACAGCTCGGTGACGCCGCCATCTTTGAGGAAGATGGCGGAGTAGACGGCGATCGAAAGTCAATCGACGATCGACTCAACATCGTCAACTCGACGATTTCTGGAAACCTCAATGTTACGGGCACTTCCGGCAATCAGGTTGTTGGCGTTAACGAGTCGTACGTGGAGGGCAAAACGGCTTTCCTCACCGGCAGTGGAGACGACCGAATCGAGTTTGCATATGCCTACCTTTATGGTACGAACCTCATCGCCACGGCTGGCGGAGAAGACCAGATTGATATCTACGAAAGCTCTCTTGATGGTAAGACGTCTATCCTCACTGGCAACGAGGACGACTCGGTAGATTTTGAGTACGCTTCAATCAATGGACCATTGCTCATCGTCACCGGCAACGGGAACGATCATGTCAGCGACTATGAGTCCAACTTCGACGAACAAACGATCATCGTTGGCAGTAACGGCGATGATCAGTTCAGTTTCGAAGACACCGAATTCAATGGCTCGCTCACGATGCTTGGTGGTTCCGGGGAAGACAGCGTCAACATGAGCTTTGTGACGACGAGATCCAACTGGACGCTGGATACGGGAGCCAACGATGATACGGTCGACATCAATTTCCACAATGCGTCGGGCCCCGTGTCCATCGGAACCGCGGCTGGAGAAGACTCCGTTTCAGTTCGCAGCAGCGACTTTGAAAGTCGTTTTGTCGTTTCTCTCGGCTTTGATCAGGACCGATTCAACTTAGACCGCTTCACAAACTTCAATGCCCGCACCGTCATTCGCGGCGGCTTGGGAGCCGATGAACTCGAATTTGATGGAGAACAGAGCGACTTGGATTCCATGGACCCATTGATCCGATCGCTAACCATCGTCTTTGCGCCAGTTGACTCCTAAAGCTGACAGACGCCCTCGGCGCGTCTGAATTACGCTAACGCATCACGCGTCTTGACGATCACCGTCAAGACGCGTTTTCTTTTGATCAAAGTGACGTCCAAGTTGTAGATACCGTCGCCCGTCGCTACCGCAAGCGTCGGCACCAGAGAAGGATGCCGCAGCAGACGATCGCTAACGCCGATGTTGGTGGCTCCGGCACAGCTAGTGCATCGCGAATCGCCGCTCCCATCTGCGGCAACTCCGCATTCAAAATCGCCCAGTCACTCAAGTTTGCGATGCCGTCTAGATTAAAGTCAGCGGGGTTGGGATTGTCTACAGTATTCGGTTGCAGCCACAAACTGACAAATGCGGAGACGTCATCATCTTCAATGGCGCCCGTCCCGTCCCCAGAAACGATTCCATCTCCATTCAGATCGGGATTGATCGTTACCGCTCCACTGGCTCGTGACACTCCCCAATAGTGATCGGGTAGCGAAATATCAAAGTGGTCGAGAACAGTAGGAGCCACGTCAGCGTGAGAAACCGGCTGAAGAATCGTTGGCAAACTGCCTCCATTCAACGACTGGCTGGAAACGATAAACGGAATACGCCGTTCCAACTCAGATTGGCCCCCGTGCCCGCCTCCAGGTCGATGGCCATGATCCGAAGTAACAACAATCTGCCAATCCTCGCTGCTAAAAGTCGGACGATTGGAAACAGCCGACAAAATCTGCCCGACGAAAGTATCGGTAAACTCAATCTGATCACGGTAGCATGTGCTTGAACTGCCGCAACTGTGTCCTGCCCCGTCAACTTCGTCAAATGCAACAAAAATCACATCCGGGTCGAGCGAGCCGGTAATGTCCGCGATGACCGCAGCCGCAACGCGCAGGTCGTCGCTATAGTCCCCGCGAAAATCCAGATCGTTGGATGAGTCCGCGTCCGTGTCGATCGCTTGCATGATAGCCGTATCAATCGGGCCCCAATTTACATAGCTGGCGGTACGTAAACTTGGCAATTGCGACTTTACCGTAGCGATGAACGGAGGATTATTTTCAAAATCACCGTTGGTGAACGTCGAACCGTTGCCCGTCACGCCATGCCTATCAACCCAGACGCCGGTGTTGATTGTCGACCACCCGGGTCCGCTGACCGTCACCTGTTCGGTGGCAGTGCCTGGGACTCCACCCGCAAACGCGCCATCAGAATAGGCGCCCTGGTAGTTCGGCATCCACGTTCCCGCAATCAGACTATCGAGGGCAGGTGTCGACGCTATTGAAAATCCCTGATCCCCGAATCCAAGACCGTCGATGCCAATCACCAACGATTTTGTTTGTGCCATCAGAGTCGTTGAAGTCGCACACACCAAGACGACGAGCGCCATCATCACGCGCATCACACTCATAACCAAGCCTCCGGAACGCCTGAGAATCTGACAACCGACTTCGATAAGAAATCAGTTAAGTCGTAATGCCTGTTCGTTGTGCCGCCGAAGTGAGTCCGCTACGATTCCA
>CAYYHV010000042.1:0-19449 GCA_964471695.1 uncultured Pirellulaceae bacterium | reverse complement strand
TAGTCTGAGGGAAACGTAACGTGGCAGTGACTCAATCTATCGAATCTGAATCCAGAAACAACCGGAACCCTGTTGCAACTCAGGTTCTGGCCGCTATCGCCGCCTTCGCAACTTACTTCTGCATGTACGCGTTTCGCAAACCGTTTAGTGCTGCCACGATGGATGGGCAGCAACTTTGGGGAATGGACCTGAAGACAGTTGTCGTGCTGTCTCAACTGGTTGGCTATCTACTATCGAAATTCCTCGGTATCAAAGTCATCGCCGAAATGCCACGCGCACGGCGAGCCACAACGCTGGTGGTCTTGATTGCTCTCTCCGAACTGGCACTTGTCGGTTATGCCTTTGCCCCCATTCCCATTAAACCGTTTCTAATTTTCCTCAATGGGCTACCGCTTGGAATGGTCTTCGGATTGGTACTCGCCTACCTTGAAGGACGACGTCATACCGAGGCGCTAAGCGCGGTTCTTTGCGCAAGCTTTATCATGTCGTCCGGATATGTAAAAACGGTTGGTCGGACGTTGATTGAGAGTGGCGTCAATGAATTTCATATGCCCTACCTCGTTGGATTGATGTTCTTCATTCCGCTGTTGATTTCCGTCTGGTTGCTGGATCGCACGCCCGATCCCGCCGCAGAAGATCTGTTGCTGCGATCCAAACGCAGCAAAATGAACCGAACGCAACGCTGGGAATTTTTCCGGAGTTACGCACCGGGACTGACCATTATGATCGCTATCTTCGCGGCAGTGACCGTGCTCCGTACCCTTCGCGATGATTTTGCCGTGGAGATCTGGCGAGATTTGGGTGTCGAGGGAAAGCCCGAACGATTCAAACAGTCCGAGTTTGTGGTCGCTGTCATAGTGACGATTTTAGCAGCAACCGCTATCGTTATTCGAAAGAACATTACTGCGATTTTCTTCTCACTGATTCTTATCGCAGTCTCATTCGCCATGCTCGGCGTCATTACACTCATTCAACCGAGTGGACGACTGGGCGCGTTCTCGTTCATGGTGATTTGCGGGATTGGACTCTATGTTCCCTATGTGCTGTTCCACACGACAATTTTTGAGCGCATTGTGGCCGCTTCGCGCCGAGTCGCCAATCTCGGCTTTTTGATGTATCTGGCTGATTCCATTGGTTACCTGTGCTTTGCCGCCATGGTTGTCACGTTAGAACCCGGACAGGAAGGCTATCTCCAGTTGTTTCGGAATTGGACGTTAGCGGCTGCCTTGCTCTCCGTTCCTGCATTGTTATTCTGCGCCTGGTATTTCCGGAAGGCGTTTTATGAAACAGCATCTCCAGAACCACCGTCAGAGTGACTCGAGCCAAATTGACGGTTATGGGGTTGGAAGCCAGAAAGCCTAGAACGAAGTTGAAAGCAAAAACCATGCATACAATCACTGACAAGATTCGTGGACTTTTCGACGCCAAAGGGAGCTCCGCATACGGCGGCGAAGTCGTGACTCAATTGGAGCACGCGCTGCAATGCGCTACCTTGGCGGAACAAGCCGATTCTGATGCGTCGTTGATCGCTGCAGCCTTGGTTCACGACATTGGACATCTTTTACACGAGTTGCCGGATGACGCGCCCGATCAAGGTGTGGACGACGTGCACGAAGCCAAGGGCTGCGCATTCCTGAAGAAGCACTTTCCGCCCGCTGTCTTCGAACCGGTACGCATGCACGTAGCTGCGAAACGATATCTATGTTCTGTTGAGGAATCATACTACGACCAGCTTTCCCCGCCGTCGATCACCAGTCTGGAACTTCAAGGTGGTCCGATGTCTGACGAAGAAGTCGAAGCATTCCGCCGTTCACCGCACTGGGAAGCTGCGGTGGAATTACGAAGGTGGGACGACACCGCTAAAGTCGAAGGTCTGGTAACACCGGACGTTGAGTACTTTCTCAAGTTCGTCGACACAGTCGTTTTGGCTTAGACCATCAGGACGAGGGTGCAGGTCGCCCAAGTTCGACGCCCATTTCCTGGATCACATGCTCCACGGCGATCAATAGCGCATTGACGTCGGACTCAAAGAGTCGGCCGATGTTCCCAATCCGGAAACAACTGGCATCGGAAACTTTGCCCGGATAAATGACGAAACCCAACACGTTAAGTCGCTCGTAGAACGACTCAAAGACAAAATTCTCGTGCTCCGGATAGACAAATGAAGTAATGATGTATCCCTGCACTTCCTCGTCCAGATACTCTTCAAACCCAAGCCGCCGCATCCCCTCACAAAGCCGGCGATAGTTTTGCTGGTACCGTGCCGATCGCCCTTCGACTCCACCTTCCTGCGACAATTCGTGCAACGCCTGACGAAAGGCAAGCATGGTATGCGTTGGTGGAGTAAATCGAAACTGCCCGTTTCGCTCCAACCCACACCACTGTTCGTAGAGATTCAGACTGAGCGTGCGGGACCAACCCTCGGTCGATTCGAGCGAGGATCGACGAGCGATACAGAACGAAAACCCCGGCACGCCTTCGATGCACTTGTTGGCTGACGATACGAGATAGTCGATCTCGCAGGCTTGAAAGTCAAAAGGGACTGCTCCGAAAGCACTCATCGAATCCACAAAATACGTTTTCCCATGGCGACGCACGACTTTCCCAATCTCCTTGATAGGATTCATGACACCTGTCGTTGTCTCACAATGAACGACCGCGACGGCGTCGATCTGCGGGTCGTCACCGAGGGCTCGATCAATGTCATCCGCGACTAGAGTCGATCGTTCGTTAAACTCCAAAGTCGCAACGTCGATGTCGTGTACTTGGGCGATCTTGTGCATCCGATGACCGTATGCTCCGTTGATGGCAATCAGCCACTTACCGCCGCGCGGAACCGCACAAGTCATCACCGATTCGATGCCAAAGGTTCCACTTCCCTGCATCAAGACGCACTCATAACCCTCATCACGACTGACGCCCGCGACTTGCAGAAGTTCAGCCCGAATCTCAGCCACCATTTGAATAAATTCGTCGTCACGCGACCCCAGATCACGCAGCATGGCATGCTTCACCGAATGGCTCGTCGTAAGCGGTCCAGGGGTAAAGAGGGGTTTGTCTCTTGAAGTGGGTACTTGGTTCATCTGGGAAGGCTCAAGAATAAGAAACAGTTGCGTGGCGACTCTTGCTGAAGGGAATCACTCTATCAAATTGACAGCACTTGTTGGACGTGACTCTACCACACGTTCAAAAAGACGCCTTTCCTGCGACTCGCATACGCTGTTTTTGCGGCTTTGCAGAATGGGCTGGTGAATTGTCAATGAGTTTGCGCAATCGGTCATTGGTTTGACCGATCCACCATTCTAGATTGATGCACACATGGTCTTTTCTGGAGAACGCCACTGCTGGAATTCCAACGCCGAACGAAATGAAGCACGGTAATCGCTGTGCGTCGTCGCAAGCCGTTGGATTCTATTTTCATCTGAAGTGGCGATTGAGCGTAGTTCCCACGAACCATTCTCGCTCGAACAAAACGCTGTAAACGTCCGGCATCTGGGCTCAACGACGGCGTCTTATCCAAGCACCTAAGAACTAGCAATGAGGAAATGATTCTAATGAAGATCAGAAACCTGAGGAAAAGTCTTGCCAGAAAGTTGGGCGCGATGGTCCTGCACAGTGCCATTGCACTACCCGCCGTTTCTATCCTTTCCGGTGGCCTGTCGTTTGTCGGAACAACAAACGCTGCAGAACGAATCGTCAATGGAAGCTTTGAAGAGCCCAGCAATGTTGGTTGGGGCGACGGAGCCGGTGTCGACAACGACCTTGGATACAACACTTACAATCACGCCAGCAATGTGTACTACGCTGGCGATCCGATTCCTTCGCTTTATGGCCCTGGTGATTCGTATGGCTGGGCATGGGGTATTGAAAATGGAAGCGGTCAGTTTGGTTCGGTAACGCAATTGGTCGATGTGGCTGGCGATGCCGGTTCAGAGTACACCTTCAGCGCTTGGTTGTCTGCGTATGTGAGTAACGACGATTACGCGATCGTGGGACTGAATTGGCTCGACGAAAGCGGCAACGCATTGGGCTCAAGAACCTTTGACGGCAACAGTTCCAAAGGCGTCATAATGAATGCTGATGGTACGGGCCCCGGCGATTGGACCTACGACAACTGGTCGCTTTACGAAGCTTCAGGGACCGTTCCCTCAGGCGCTTCAGTAGCAGCCGTCACGATCATGGGCACGGCCGTTTCAACAAACGGAAACGACGGTTATGTAGATTTGGTTAGTCTAAACATTGTGCCGGAACCGAGTGGATTGGGTTTGCTGGGTATGGGAACCATGCTGTTGATCGGGCTCAAGCGGTACCGATAGTTCAACTGCTTTACTTTTTCGCCATGTCGAATCGCCCAGTCGTTAGTTGGCACAATGGCGCAGAGTATTGACGAGGTGAGCCAAACTGGCTCGCCTTGTTCTGTTTTTATTCCGTCTGAGAATTCGGTCAGTCATCCCGCGCACGTCCGATTTAGTTTGCGTACCGTTGAGGTCATTTCCAACTTGAACTACTGTCTATCTATGGCAAAACACGGCAAGAAATCACGCGCGAGGAAACGCAAATCGGGAAGAACTGCAGCACGTGACTTTGATGAACTGAAAATGGCCCGCACCTTGTGGATTCAGAATCGCTTCAACGAATCGCTGCAGTACTTTGACAAAGCCGTACGCAAAGAGCCCGGCAATCCCATGGCGCTAGCCGATGCTGCGCGAGCATTCGGAGCCCGATTCGAGATAGAGCGGGCAGAGCGACTTCTTCATCGACTGTGCGATATCAGCGATCAACGTCCCGATGCTCTGCAAATGGCCGGGCAGAGTTATCGCATGATTCAACGACCGCGCAAGGCCATAGAGTGCCTTGAAGCGGCCCTCCAATTGAATCCGGCGTTATTCGAATCAAGATTGGAGCTGGCCATTCTCTACGAGCGGCAGCATCAATTGGATCATGCAATGCGCCACGTGACTGCGTGCCTGGTCGACCATCCGGAATCATGGGAATCGAAGTTTTTGCTGGCTCGATTGAATCGACGAATGGGCGAACCTCACCGCGCTACCCAGCGGCTTCGGGACATCACGACTTCAAAAGCCCATTGGACGGTACGAACGCAGGCCTGGTTTGAACTTGCGCAGCTGCACGATCAAGCGGGCGAGTTCGGCGCTGCGCTTGAGGCGATCAAATCAGGCAAATCTCTCCAAAAACCTCATATTTCTGGTGAGCTTGATCGCGCCCGTAACGAAGAGCGGCATACTACCAATGTTATCGAACAGGTAACCGACAAGCACTTTCAGAACTGGCGAAGCAGCACGTCTGATCTGGAACCGCACCGGGTTGCCTTGTTAACTGGACCACCACGATCCGGAACAACGCTCCTCGAAAAAGTTCTGGATGGTCACCCTGACATTGTCAGTTCCGATGAGCAAGTCGCTTTCCCAAAGTTCATTTATCCGTCGCTTCTGGCGAAAAAGAGCCATTCGCTGCTCGGCGTTAGCGACCTCGATGGGATTCCGCTCCAGAGAATCGAAGTCGAACGTACTAGGTACTTGCGCTATATGTCGGAGGCGATTGGCGAACCCATTGGAGACCGCCTGCACATCGACAAGAATCCATCCATTATCCCTTTGATCCCTGCGATGCTTCGATTGTGGCCTGAGTGTCGACTACTGATCGCCATCCGTGACCCTCGCGACGTTGTCCTCAGCTGCTATATGCGCTATCTGCCGATGAACGCAGTCAGCGCTCAATTCCTGACGATGGAAGGCACGGTGAAACGCTACCAGCGGGATATCCAGGATTGGATGCGGTTACGCGAAAGGCTTGACCCATCCCAATGGAAAGAAGTTCGTTACGAAGACACGGTTGCAAACCTCGAACACCAAGCGCGACAGGTCACATCGTTTCTTGGCATATCATGGCACGACGAAATTCTTGACTACCGAGAGCAACTGGGGACTCGACCAACCAATTCACCGACTTATGAAGACGTAGCGCGTCCCGTGTATCGTTCGTCGATAGCGCGATGGAAGAATTATCCTTCGTTGCTGGAACCGGTTCTCCCTCAGCTCCAACCCCTAGTCGACGCGTTCGGCTACGCAGAATGACCCTGGCCTTCTTCGTCTTCGAGTGTACTCTCGATGGCAACCCTGCACGTTAATTTGTCGTTAACACTTCTTGAAGAACATCTTGTGATTTGGTGAAGGTCGCGCGCCATCAAATGAAACTTGGTGAATTCCTCTACGATGGTCGCGCCAATTCAGCACGCATCACCGTGTGAAACCGCCCTTTTCTCCGGCGAATCAGCGAACGGGAAAAAACGTCATTTGTCGAGCGCAATCAGTCAGACATATTTCCTTTGATACCGCGCGCCCAAATGCTTTATCATTTCACCGCGGCTGAGTTATGACGAACAAGATCTCTTACATTGATTGGAGCTTGCCACGATGCGAGGTCAGCGATTTTGGGTACTCGGTGTGTTATTCCTGCACTTTCTCGGGGCCGCGTCTGCGGATATCACCGACAACTTGATTCTGTACATGCCCTTGGATTCTGACACCTCAGATCTGTCCGGAAACAATGTTGCAACTACGGTCAATAACTCGATCTCCTTCAGCAGCGGACTTGTCGGCAATGCAGGTGACATTTTCAACACGGCGGGTGTGACGACTGCTACGGCAAATTATGCCTATACAAGTAGTGAACTCTCCATCGGCACCAACGACTTTTCTGTGTCTCTTTGGGTACGAGGCGACTCTACGCTTTCTGTCAATCAGACCGATACCTCATTCATCTCCAATAAGGACTGGAATTCAGGCAGCAACTTCGGATGGGTTGTTGCCAGGGGAACCGCTGGCGGCGGTGGTGGATGGCAATGGAATTTTGCGACACCTGCCGCAGACCGAGTCGACTTTGATCCCGGATTGGATATTTCTCTGGTGGAAGACAACCAATGGCATCATATCGCGGTTACCCACGACCGTGATGGCGACGCACTCTTCTTCTTTGATGGCGCCGAGATTGGTTCGGCTGATATTTCAGCCCACGCCACGGGCTCGATCGACGCCGGTTTACCTACCGCGATCGGTACAGGCGGCGCTTTGGGTGACCCTTGGGATGCGTTTATGAACGGCGCGCTGGACGAAGTCGCTGTTTGGGATCGTGCGGTATCTGCGGCGGAGATTCGCGCAGTCTACCAAGGTGGCTTGCAAGGAATGGAATTGACATCGATCGCAGATCCGCTTCGCCTGACTTTGCAAATCAATCAGGACAACGGCGAGATCATTTTGACAAACAACAGCACCAGCAGTCAGGCAATTCGAGGTTACTCGATCCTGTCTGATGGCGAAACGTTGAACCCTGCCAACTGGACTTCGATTACCGACGGCGGAGATGCCAACAGCGGCGGATCGGTGGATAGCGACGACAACTGGGTTGAGTTCACCAATCCCAACAGCCACGGCGACTTGAGTGAAGGCTCCCTTGGCGAGGGGGCCTTGGGTCCAGGCCAATCATTCAGTCTGGGAGTCGGTTCCTGGAGCAAATTCTACCAACAGGATTTACGGTTCGAGTACATCAACGGGTCGGGCGACGTTCTTACCGATGGATTCATTGAATATATCGGGAACGGCGGCCAACCCTATGCCTTTGCGGACCTCGACTTTGACGGTGATGTCGATGGACTGGACTGGGAGCAATACGTCGCAGGACTGGGCAAGTCATTTCCGGACGCGTCTATTGCCGAAGCGTATATCGAAGGCGATCTGACGGGCGATTTGCAAAATAACCATGATGACTTTTTGGCTTTTCGCGCAGCCTTTGATGCCGCGAATGGCGCGGGCGCTTTCGACCGCATGATTGTTCCCGAACCATCATCATTGCTGCTGCTTGGATTCGGGTTGGTCGCTTTCGGTCGATGTTTGCGGCGAAGACAAGACGGTTGAGTTTTCCTCCAAAGTAGTCTTCGCGAGTTCGAGAAAATAAGGCGTTAACAGCATGAAGATATCAATTCGCAGCCAACTCGCACGTCGGCTTGCTCCTTTTCGTCGCACCACCCAATCCACGAAACGTCCAGCTGGCAAACTCACAGGAGCCGCCATTCTCGCTGGAGGCCTTGCGTTTCTGGGCGGGGTATCCGATTCCTCCGGTGTCGAACTCATCCAAAACGGTGGGTTTGAAATGAACAATGGATTCGACGCTGACAACTCGGGCTTCTCGTGGCTGAATTCGGACGGGGCACCTGTCTTTGATGTCTACAGCCATTCGTCGCAAGTCTATTACGAGGGGCCAGCACCAACGGGGGCGGAGGAATGGTACTTCCATACCGTTGGTGTCGCCAGTTCGGATGGCGTTTATCAGGATGTGCAACTGACCTCAGCCGCCTCGTCGGCTGAAATCGACGCCGGTACGGTTCGCTTTCAGTTTTCTGGCTGGTTAGCCGGATACACGCCCCAGGACGACCATCCGGTTCTGTCAGTGCAGTTCTTCGATGAGGATTCCCAACCTATCGGAGGCCCCACCGTAATGAGCGGGTCGGAGTTTGGGCCTGGAAGTGGATTCGTAACCACTGTCACTGGTGCAGACCTTTCGACATTCTCCAATCCGATTGCGGCATGGAAACAGTACGAGAAGACGGGTGGCGCGTTTATCGGAGCCCGCTCGGCACGTGTTTCCGTACTTCAGGGCAGCCTTACTGGCAATGGCAACGACAACTACACCGACTTAGTCAGCTTCGACGTGGCAGACACAGGCATGGAGCAATTCCTGAAGCTTCGGGTGAACACGGGCAACGGTGCCATGGCTCTAGTCAACGGGACCGAGAACGCAGTCGATATTAACTACTACGAAGTGCATAGCGGTGCAGGATCGCTATCTGTGGGTGGGTGGAACAGCTTCGATGATCAAGGCCTCGATGCGATTGGTGCGGGACCGGGTCAGAGTTGGGATGAAGGCGGCGGTAGCGACACCACGTTGTTGGTAGAAGCTTTTCTCTTGGGAACGAGCACGTTTGACACGAATGAGTCGAACACTTTGGGCCAAGGCTACAACGCCACGATCAACAGTCAGGATTTGACTTTCTTCTATTCCGGAACGGATGGACAGTTGTTGCGTGGTATCGTCGAGTATGTCACCGGCATCAGCGGCGACTTTGACGGAAACGGCGTCTACGAGTGTGCGGATATTGATGGGCTGATTGGAGAGATCATCGCCGGTACTAATAGTGCGGCGTTCGATCTCAACGGAGACGGCGCTGTGGACCTTGCGGATCGAGATGCATGGCTGGCCGAAGCTGGCGCGGCTCAGCTCCCATCCGGAAACCCCTATCTACTCGGCGACGCAAACCTCGATGGTGTTGTGGACGTTTCTGATTTTGGAGTCTGGAATGGGAATAAATTTACCGCGACAGGTGCTTGGTGTTTGGCGGACTTTAACGCCGATGGTGTAACCGACGTTTCCGATTTTGGAGTCTGGAATGGCAACAAGTTCACCTCCGCCGATGGTGCCGTAGCGGTACCTGAACCGGGTTTTGTTGCCTGGGGTTTCATAGCACTTGTCGGTCTGGGCATCAAACTTCGTCGTAGTTATTTGCGTTAGCGTCTCGCGTTCGTTTCTACAGTTCGCTGATTGAAGTCCTTCCAACTGGAAGATTACCGAGGAAAAAACATGAGTCACTTTAGTTCATGGATTTTGCGGCACTTTGTCATTCTTGGAATGGTGACGGCACCAGCGTGGGCAGCAGGAACTCTGGACCGCGACTACGGGCTTGGCGATGACTCGTTTGAGAACGCTGCAATCGGCGCGGCGGTGGGATCGGGCAACGGATTTAATCGCAGCTTTGATAGTTTCGGTACACCTGGTCTCGGTGATCTTCAGGATCTTGAGCCGATGGGCAGTCCCGTGTATGCCGACGTAAGTGATCGTCCGTTGTACAACAGTGGTCTTGGAATCGCGTTCGACGGGACGGACGATTATTTGCTGGGGTCCAATCTCAACCTGCCCGATACCTCCGCGGCTTCGGTCAACCATGACGACGATCCATCGGGCACCTCCATACCAGGGCCAAATAACTACGCAGGAATTTCCAATCGTTATCTCCAGTTCTGGGTCAAACCTGATTCTTCGAGTCAGACGTCGACTCAGTCGATTGTGATGGATTCGAATCAGCATGGTGTTCGCATCGTGGACGGCAAATGGTCCATGCGATATGCCGGCAGTGATTTTGATTCGTCAGCCGGCGTGCAATTTGACCAATGGAATCACGTCCTGCTTGGACGACCATTTGGCCCGGACGGTGGTTCGAGAATGTATGTCAATGGAATTGCCGTTTCCGCCGCTACGGGTGGCTACGATGGTACAGCAACGGAAGAACTGGTTGTTGGCAGCAACACGGGCCGCGACTCCAGTCTGGCATTTACCGGCGGAACCGACGAATTCTTCCATGGTGACATCGATGATTTGACACTGTCGATTCTTGGCGACAATTCGAACCTGGGTGGTTTCGACTATGGTTCATTCGAATTAGCCGTCGACAATGAGTATATCGCCGACCAACTTTCGGGGACTCTGCTTGCCGACGTAAACCTGGATGGCATTGTCAGTGGTGACGGAACGGGGTCTGCGTCGACAGACGATGTAACCGCATTTGTCGAAGGCTGGTTGTTTGAAAACGAATTGAACGGTGTCAGGGTTCCTGACCTGGCGTCTCGTCAGAATGGCGACCTCGACTTTAATGGCATCACAAACCTCGCAGACTACGCAATCTTGAACTCCGCAAACCCGGCTTTGGGTGCCTCGGTTGCGAATCTGCTTTTTGTCCCCGAACCTGCGTCTGGTACACTGCTGTGCGGATTCCTAATGTTCGCTTTTCTCTGTCGTCAATCTGGGAAACGCCGATCCTAAACACTATGTCTGGTCATCCCGATAAATACCGAAGCAGCATCGTGTTAGTAGTGCTGGCTCTTTGCATCTGTGGATGTGATTCCGGCGACTTTGTGCCAAAATCTGCGGCACTGATTGTTCAAGCCAAGGAGGCGGTTGAGCAAGGTGACAAAGAGGCAGCGCTGGCTGCGCTTGGCAAATCGATTGATGCGGAACCGTCATCTTGGGCTTTCGCTATGCGAGCCCGGCTATATGCCGAAGCGGGCGAGGACGAAAAGGCCGATTCAGATGTTCAGGCGGGTTTGAAACTTGATAATGAGAACGCCGAGCTCAAGTGGATACAGAAGGAGCTTAAGCGTCCTGTCGAAAAACGATTTCAATCCAACGAATTACCCACGTCAAAATAGAGGACGTGGATTCGTACTAGGAAGGGAAAAACGATGAGAACCGGAATTCGAAATACAGGCAAGCCGCGTGTGGGTTTTACGCTTGTCGAGCTATTGGTTGTGATTGCAATTATCGGAATCCTCGTTGCGCTTCTGTTGCCGGCCGTTCAACAGGCTCGTGAGGCGGCTCGTCGATCCCAGTGTCTTAACAACGAGAAGCAGCTTGCACTGGCTTGCTTGAATTATGAAAGCGCCCTTCGCAAACTACCCGTCGGTGGAGTCCCCGGTGAAGGCTCGATGTGGACGGCTTATATCCTTCCCTACGTGGAAGACACCGCGCTGAAAAACCTGATGAAGATCGGCGAAAACGACGCCGGTAATAACCAGTGGGCACACCCTGGCCCCTACACAAAAGCTCAGATTCAAATTCCCCCCTATCAGAACGTCCAGGCGTGTGAAACGGTTATTCAATTGTTACGCTGCCCTTCTGCGGGTTTGCCTGAACATCAATATGACATCTCGTCAGACAATTGGCATGTCATGGACCGAGTCCCTACGTCCTACCTGGGTTGTGCCTCAGGCATCGTTGTCAATCAGAATAGCCCTCGCGCGATGGTCAACCTGGATGGCGTCATGTTTGGCGTTCGAGATGACAGCGACGTGAAACCAGTCGCCATGCGAAAAATCAAAGATGGAACGTCAAAGACGCTCCTGATCGGAGAAGCCCTGCATGATTCCAAAGAACAGGAACGAATTGGCGGCGCATCCCGCGAGCATCGACTGGGTGATCACAAAGACCATTGGGCCATCGGCGGTGACGATCCAGACATTGACAACGACATGTCGGAAGGATTGGGATCGACGGGCGTTCCTATTAACCTTCAGAACCAGTTTACGAATAGCAATCCATGCAGCAATCCGGCATCTCCGGATTGTCAGGCTCTGCAATTGTCATTTAGCAGCGCACATACCGGTGGAATCAACGTCGTCTACGTAGACGGCTCGGTTCACTTTATCACCGATTCGATTGATGCGGTCACGTGGAAAGCGCTAGGCTCGAGAGGCAGTCAAGAATTCAATGCGACCATCCGCTAGGCTCTGTGGATCAATCGAAAGTGGCACGGAAACCGTGAGCGGCACGTGCTAGTCTCCGCACGTATCTTTCGCGTCAAATTCACCAGAATGCCAACGGCGAAACTGGCCTGGTGAGATGCCGAGTTGTTTTGAGAAATTTCGAATCATCACTTCGGTATGATTGAATCCAGCCTGTCTGGCGACGGCTCGTAGAGGCAGGTTTGTTTCAACCAGCAATCGTTTAACCCGCTCCATGCGAGCCCGACGAATCTCTGCGGCTGGGGTTCGACCCAACATCTTCAAGAATCGCGTTTCCAGATTTCGACGCGAAACATGGATTTGATCGCAGATATCTTGAACTTTGATGGGCGAACTGATGTTCTCGGCAATGTATCTTGCGGCTCCCGCTACGACTTCGTCGGCCACAGCCATCGTATCCGACGATTGGCGATGAACGATTCCGGCTGGAGATATCCAAATAGGTTCGACTGGGGATTCGGCACCTTCCATCATTCGGTGAAGCAATTTGGCTGCTTCATAGCCGACATTCCCGCCAGATTGATTCAGATTCGACAAAGGCACCGGAGCCAGGCTGGACATGAGCGAATCGAATTCGACACAGAGGACGGCAAGTTCCGATGGTACGTCAATCGACTCGGCCTGGCATGCATGCGTAAGCTCTCGTCCCAGATCGCTACTCCAGACTAAGACCGATACCGGCTTAGGAAGACTCAACACCCAGTCCCTGAAGACATCGCGCAGCCGATGAAGATGCGCGACATGAGGCTTGGGTGAAAACGCATGGCACTTGTACCCTGCAGCCGTCAATGCATCCACATAGTGTGCCCCAAGATTGCTCTTGTAGCCGGGGCGATTGATCGGGCCAACGTAGGCAAAATTCCGAAAACCCCGATCAAGAAAATGCTGAGCCGCCATCTCTGCACATCCACGTTCGTCCGAAGCGACTTTTGGAATCTCGCGACAATGCTGCCCCATCCAGGAAACATTCACCGCTGGAATTCCAGCCTTCAACAGTGTCTTTGTCCAAGAGTCACTATTCAAACGTGTAATGACGCCGTCAGGTTTCCAGTCACTCGGGAATTCCATTTCGGCATCCAGCCCATTGGGAACAAGATAGAAGTCCCAATCAACCTCATGGCCATACCCCGCAACACCACGCAAAACAAAACGTATCCACTCATTGGCCGTATGAACCAAGAGCGCGACTCGTTTCCTTCGTTTCTGTACCGGACCCGTGCTTTGCATGTCAATCACAATCGGTCTGAATGTACGCATCCTCGCGAATCACTCTATCAAAACAAGTCGACGATGTATCCCTGCTTCTCGACAATTTCATTCGCGCAGATACGATGACGAATTGCGCAACAGGAACGCC
The DNA here is from genome assembly GCA_964471695.1 of uncultured Pirellulaceae bacterium. GTDB lineage: Bacteria > Planctomycetota > Planctomycetia > Pirellulales > Pirellulaceae > CAYYHV01. The sequence continues at coordinate 5,727 of CAYYHV010000042.1, read as the reverse complement.
AAGCCTTCAAATGGTCTTTATACTGAAGGTTGTTGGAATATACGGACGCTCGCTCCAGTGAGACGAACATGGTCAGTAAACAAACACTCTTTGACAACACTCCTGTTAAAGCGGAATTTGAATTACCGCAAAGGAACCTGCCCGCGTCGGCTCGAGTCGTCATCGTCGGAGGAGGAATTGCTGGAGCGTCGCTGGCTTACCACTTTGGTCAAGCCGGATGGGATAACGTCGTACTGCTGGAGCAGAATCAACTGGCTTCCGGAACCACCTGGCATTCGGCCGGACAAGTCGGTCAACTTCGCAGCACCGCGGCTCAGACGAAAGTCAACAAAGCCTCTGCTGACCTCTACGCCCGACTGGAACACGAAACAGGCCACGACCCGGGGTGGCTTCAGTGTGGTGGATTGCAACTGGCTCGCTGTGAAGAGCGAAGATATCAGTTGCAACGTCAGACTTCGATGGCCGAACTCTTCGGTGTCCAAGCTGAAATGGTGGATGCCAACCACGTCCAACGGCTTTGGCCAACGGCTCGCACTAACGACCTGTTAGCAGCGACTTATCTTCCAGGTGATGGACGCGTACTGCCTGGGGAATGCACCATCGCCCTCGCGAAAGGAGCGATGGATAAAGGCGTTGCGATTCATGATCAAGTACGCGTCGAGAAGTTGCTTTGCGACGAAAGTCCCGCCGGAACAAAGGAGTTTCGTGGCGTCCGGACGAATCGCGGTGAGATTCAATGTGAGTGGATCGTCATTGCGGGAAACATGTGGATGCGGCCATTGGGACTTTCCGTCGGTGTGGATATCCCCGTCTACCCGTGCGAACACCACTATCTGATAACCCAGCCGGCTGATGGCGTTACCCGCATGGCGCCCTGCACTCGCGATCCCGACGCGGGAATTTATTTTCGAGCGCTCGATGACGGTTCCATGAAGCTGGGAGCATTCAAGAAACGCGCCAAGCCTTGGCAGATCGGAGATTGTGTACCTCACGATTTTGCGTTTGGATTGCTCGACCCGGATTGGCCGGATTTTGCCGAACCCTTTCAGGAGTTCCAACATCGACTGCCATGGCTTGAACGAGATCATATCGTCAAGTTCGTGAGCGGTCCGGAGGCGTTCACGCCAGACAACAACTTTATTATAGGTGAACCATTCCTGACGAAAGGCCTGTTCGTTATGGGCGGCTGGAACTCAGCCGGCATCGCCTGTTCGGGAGGAGCCGGCAAGTATGCAGTCGAGTGGATTGAGAACGGTGGTATGACGATCGACTTGACGGCTGTAGATATACTGCGCTTCCTTCCGTTTCAAAATCAACAGGATTACTTACAGCAAAGAGTCAGCGAAGTCCTTGGACTGCACTATCGGATGGCCTGGCCCAATCGGCAAATGGAAACCGCTCGCGGCGAACAACATACTCGCTCAAGCCCCATCTACTCGACGCATCAAGAACACAATGCTGAATTTGGAAACACCGCCGGTTGGGAACGACCGTTGTACTTCGCACCCACATCAGTCGATCCCGGGCTGAAGTACACGTTCCTGCGACCGAATTGGCAGGAGTGGGTTTCGCAGGAAGTCTTGGCTTGCCGTCAAAACGTGGCCGTCATGGATCAATCCACGTTTGCGAAGTACGTCGTCGAAGGCCCCGAGGCATTGTCCACACTGCAATGGCTGTGTGGACGTAATATCAATGTCCCGATTGGACGAGCTGTTTATACCGGCATGTTCAACGAGCGCGGAACCTTTGAATCGGACCTAACGGTCGTAAGAACCGGGACGGACTCCTTTTACGTCATCACAGCGACTGCCCAGGAGAACAAGGACTTTGACTGGATCGCGCGACACTTGCCGGCGAATGGCGCCACCCTGGCTAACATCACCGAACAAATCAGTGTGGTATCAGTGATGGGACCCCATGCAGATGCGCTGCTACAGTCAATTCCATTCGGAGCTCCAAAAAATCCTCGCTACGGAGCAGTCCACGAAACGGAGATTAATGGTATCCCGGTTAGGGCGATCCGAATTAGCTACGTTGGTGAACCCGGATGGGAACTCCACGTTTCGGCGGAACTTGCCGACGAACTCTACCTGGCCATCCTTGAACTTGGCCAAGACGTGGGAATCCGACCCGTCGGCAATCTGGCGATTTCCGCAATGAGGATCGAAAAGGGATTCCGAGCATATGGGCACGAGCTGTCTCCGGACGAGAACCCGTTCGAAGCCGGACTGGATTGGTGCCTTGACTGGAAGAAAGACTTCCTCGGCAAGTCTGCGTTGTCAAAGCTCAGGGATACCCGCCCGCAGAAGCGACTGGTCTGCTTTGCTTTGCGGGAATCGGACATCGTTTTGTGGGGTAAAGAGCCGATCCTCCTGAACGGCGAAAAGGTGGGCTACACATCCAGTGCCTGCTACAGCCCAGTGCTCGGCTCAAGTATCGCAATGGGATACGTGCCAACCCCAATCTTGCACAGCCAGGAAAATCTCGACAATTCAGGTATCGAGATTGAACATCTTGAAACCAGGTACCCTGTCGTAGCGTCGCTCAAATCACCTATAGACGCGCACCAAAAATTACAACTCATGTCGACCAAGCCGGACTAGGCCCTGTGGAACAAAATGGTATCCGTGAGCGGCGACGCACGATCCGCCGGTATCTACACCATCAATCGGCGGCCAGTTCACAATGGATCCACGCACCCACATGGATGGCCACAATCTCGCAGCCGTAGCACGGGACAGCAACAACTTGTAAGGTAACAACGACAAAGACAGCCAGTCACTGTCGCTGATGAGAATCACGTTCCTTTGGACCAACCAAAGAACAATACTCAGTCACAAATATGGAATAACACTGAGATGCCACAACTAAAGCACATCAAAGCCGTCGTGCTCGATTGGGCCGGCACCATGGTTGATCACGGCAGTCGTGCGCCTGCAATCGTCTTCCAGGAAATTTTTCGTCAGCGCGGCGTCCCCATCACGGTTGGCGAAGCTCGTGAGCCGATGGGAATGGCCAAGCGACAACATATCGCAACGGTCGCCGCCATGCCTCGAGTCGCCGAGGCATGGGTGGCCAAGTTTGGCTCGGCCTGTAGCGAAGCGGATATTGATGCGATGTACGAGGAATTTTTGCCGATGCAAAAAAGCATTCTCGGCGAACACAGCCAACTGATCGACGGCGCAGCCGATACGGCTGCGTGGCTGAAGGAAAACGGCGTTAAGATCGGCTCGTCCACCGGCTATACGCAAGAACTGATGTCAATCGTTGTACCGGCCGCAGCCAAACAGGGATATTCACCCGATTGTTATTTGTGCGCCGAAGACGCGCCGAAAGGTCGGCCCGCACCCTTTTTGATCTTTGAAGCCGCCAAGCGAATGGACGTCTTCCCGACTTGGCACATGGTAAAAGTCGACGACACACCGGTTGGAATCGTGGCGGGTCGAAACGCGGGCTGTTGGACCGTTGGTATCACTAAAGCCGGCAATTGCGTCGGCCTTTCCGTCGAGGAATTCGAAGCACTCAGCGACGCCGAGAAGGCGGACGCCATCTCAAAAGCGTCAGCGAAGATGCTCGACGCTGGCGCACATATGCTCGCTGAATCCGCCGCCGACTTGCCCAAACTCATCGAACACTTTGACCAGCAAATCGAAGAAGGTCAACTTCCCTTCTAAAATCGAACTGGCAACAATCCATGCGATTCAAGCCGATCCTTGCGGCTGATCACGACGGTGCCGGATACACCAGAACACGGCAACCATAGTGGAAAATCCTAATACCCAAGCGCTCGGCTCGGGAACAGTTACTGCCGTAATGAACACCGGTGCGTCGATGCCGCCTAACCCGGCGGCAATGAAACTGGCATCGATCAGCATTCCATCGTCATCGAATTTCAGAACGCGATCACTCGAAGCGGACGTGACCGACCAACCGTCATCATGCCGTTCCAAACCAACGGGCTGGTCGAGAATACCATCGCGAATAAAAAATTCAATCAAGCTGCCATCGGGATTGTATCGGCGTACCGACTGAGTCGACTCACTCGTGGCGTACAGTTCATCCCCGTGGAAAACCAGCACGCGCGGCCGTGCGATGGTCTGCACAAAAGTCTCCGACTCGCCGCTGGCTGGGTCGTAGCGCACGATCTGGTTGGTGAAATAGCTGGGAATATAGAGCCGCCCGTCAGGACCAAAGATTGTGCCATTGTCCGGACCATCAACCAGCCCGCCAGCGGTTATCACCGACTCCACAAAATCGCCCGTTTCGCCGTCGAAGCGAAGGATACTGTCGTTCTCAAAACTCGAAACGTAGAGGTCGCCCTCAGGACTCCACGTGATACCCGAAGGTCCGGCAAGCGGAACGGAACCTCCGCCGGTAATGAAAGTATCCACCATTTCTCCCGAATCGACTCGATACCGAACGATCGTGTTGGTAAGTTCGCTGGCGACATAGAGCAAGCCATCCGGGCCGACCCGAGTTGCCAGAGGCCCATCCAGCTCCGCACCGCTGGCAAAGTCACCGAGGTACTCTCCAGTGGTCGCATCGTACTGCCCGATGCGATCCGAAAGAAAGCTGGTGACCAGCAGCCGCTGTTCTCCGTAAGCCGTCGCAAAACCAAGTGCCGTGCAGATGATGGCGAAGAGCCACCGAGTTCTGTTTGTTGTCATTTCTTGCCCCGCGTCTCTTTGAAAACTAGAACGTTTGTTCTATTTTAAGGTTATGGGAAACCCAAAGCAAACATTGGCGAAAAAACCGCCGAAACAGCAGCGAAGCCGCGAAACGATGGAGCGCGTGATGGCAGCGACCGAATCTTTGCTGGCGGAGCGAACGCTCGATCAGGTCACCGTGCGCCAGATACTTGCGCATGCCAACGTATCAACGGGATCGTTTTACGCGCGATTTGCTGGCAAGGAGGCATTGATCCAGGCGCTATGGGACGAATTGCGACTGACGGTGGATGATTTTCTCGAATCGCCACCAAAGCGCATCGAAGACTCCGCGCTACGGGCGCGAGTCAAATATCTCATTGAGCACCGCATCCAGCGTTACGACAAATATCGCGGATTGTTTCGCGCATTCAGTCTAAGAGCCAAGGCCGGTGCGACTCCTCTTTCGAAGGATGATCGCAAAGCGTATCTCAATTCGCAAAGACGATTGATCAACTTTTTTACTCCTGCGTTCGATGAGATTCAGCACCCCAGCCCAAAAGACGCCATCATCATGGCTGACTTCTCTACCGCCGCAGTGGCTCGAGAGTTGATACTTTTTCCTGGCGATCCACACGCTTCAACCCTGAAGTACAGTCGCAAGGCGCTGATCCATGAACTGGTAAGGTTGTTCGAAGGATACCTGGGTTGTAAAGCTTGACCGGCATGCCGGAACACCCCATACCCGCCTCAATCGAAAGGTCATTCCAGTTTCAATCCACGTCGCTCTCCGGAGAGAGCAACGACGCGAAGGCGAATCCGAGTATCGGACGTGGTGGCCTGTTTCAATCCACGTCGCTCTCCGGAGAGAGCAACGACATCGTATCGTTCCTTATGGATAAAAACGTGAGTAGTTTCAATCCACGTCGCTCTCCGGAGAGAGCAACGACAGTGTCCTGGACGGCGAATCATGCAGCCAACCGTGGTTTCAATCCACGTCGCTCTCCGGAGAGAGCAACGACATTAGCAAGGCAGCCGAACACAACAATCTCTTCCCGTTTCAATCCACGTCGCTCTCCGG
>CAYYHV010000041.1:12240-25804 GCA_964471695.1 uncultured Pirellulaceae bacterium | reverse complement strand
TCGTACGAAGCACCTGTAACGAACAGTGGATGTGGTTGTGGATCGTCGGCTCCAATGATGATGGAACCAACGCCAGCAGTTGCACCTGCAGTAGAAGTACCAGCAGCTCCTGTTTCGTACGTTCCAGCTCCAGCGACTTACGCCGTTGCAGCACCCGCACCAATGGTTGCACCAGCCATCGTTTCGACTCCACAGCCCATGACGGTTACGACCGTTTCAGCAACTGCGTCGGAATGCCCAACGACTTGCTGCACGACTTCGACTCGTCGTGGATTGCTTGTTCGTCCAGCCATGACTGGCCTGCGACTTGGTTTGCGTCGCTAAGCTGATCGCATCTTTGCTAATTGGAAAACGGCTGGGAATTCCCAGCCGTTTTTTTTGTTTTAAATTCGTCCAATGATGGATCAAACCAACAGGTCGAGCAGTTCGTCATCTACGTTAAATCCAATCAGCCGATCGTTGGCGTGATTTACATAGAGGTCAGCGCCCGCCGAGCCGACGAGTCGATCTTCCTCTTCATCATTACCGCCGTCGAGCCGATCGTTTCCTGAAGATCCGGTGAGCCGATCCATCCCGGCATCCCCGAATAGATGGTCGTCTCCAAACGAGCCGGTAAGTCGATCATTGCCGTTGCCGCCCCTGAGGATGTCGTTGCCACGGCCGCCTGCGATGATGTCATTTCCGTCGCCACCGTGTAATTCGGTGTCGATGTCGAGTCTCGCCGAGCCCGAGACGCGGATCAAGTCGTTGCCGTCCCCACCATACACGATGACTTTGCCAGTCGGTACAAAGACCAGCCTGTCTTTGTTGACGACAACGCGAACCGAGCCTTCGGCGTCGCGAATTCTGGCTGGGCCGATGTGTATTCGGTCACGGTTTTCCGTACCTTGGATGAGCAGATCCCCATTTTCGTTGATGAACGCGGATTGGACGCTAACCAGCGTTTCAACGGAAGAGGATGCCGATCCGTCCGACGCCGTAAATACGATTCGAAAGCTCCCGTTTTCTGCTGATAGAAAATCGAAGCTTGATTCGTTTGAAGATGCAACAAGTTCGTCGCCCCTGAACACGTTCCATGTGGTCGTGAGGGGCTCGCCGCCCGCATCTGTTGCGATGGCGCTGAAAGTCTGGTTCGTTTCGCGTAGCATCTGAACCGGACCGATAATTGGCTGAACAACGGGCGCCAGATTGTTGACGTTTAGGGAAAAATCTTCAGTAACCGAGACGCCGAATTCATCCTGGATCGTTACCGATAAGGTTTGGGAGCCGGGTTGGTTCACTTCATTCAATTTCCATTGGTAGCTACCTAGACCTGATGGTTCTGAATCCAGATATTCGACTTGCCCGATCGTGTCTCCTGACGCATTACGAACCGTTACGCTTCTGATGGAATCGGATTCCGCGTCAGCCAGAACGAAAACAAGTGTGACGTCGTCGCCCTGCTCTACTTCGATCGTATTGCTTTCGAGTTTGATTGTCGAAGCCAGATTGAAGACGTTCAAATCAAAGTTGGTCGTGGCGGTTGCGCCATCTTTGTCCGTTGCGGAGATCGTCAAAGTGTGCGTACCAGGCGTCGCTCCATCGTGACTCCAGCGGTAACTTGATTCTCCATGGGCATGGGTTCCCAAAAGCGTCACAAGCCCAATCGGTTGTTGGTTCGAATCCTTGACGGAAACGTCGGTTAGGGCATCGACGTCGCGTATTGAGAATTCCAGCGTTGCGGTCTGGTCCGACGAGAAGACTGGGTTGGAATTGGAGACGGAAATGGCTGGCGCCAAATTGTTGACGATCAATTCGAAGCTTGCCAGTTCCGTGGGCGTGTTCATCACCAAGCCACTGATTTCAATGGTTTGCGATTCCGCAGGGCCGTCCTCAGCAGCAAGGGTCCAGGTGAACTCGCCATTCTCATTTTGGGTTAGTGTCCCAACGCTTGCCGAGATGTTAATTGGCTCGTGCGAGTTCGTAACCACCAGGTTGTCGATACCAAACGACTTGCTGCTGGTTGTGCCCGTGCCCTGTACCGACAATTCGGCTTCGCCCTCAAGGTCTTGAACACTCAGGGAGATGTGATGAATTGCATCACCGCGAGCGTACCCGAGCGTATTCACGGTTGCCGATTTGGCGGTTGAGAACACATCGACGAGCACCGGTTGTCCATTGACGAGTACGGTCAAGGATTCGCCCACTGTGTCTCCCCATCCGCCAGTTGTGTAAAGCTCAAACTCGATTTCAAAAGCTACGGTCTCTGGCAGCGAGTTCTGGGTAGCGAGGAATTCGGTGTAAGCGTCGCCTCCGCCATTATCTCCCGGCCAGATTGCGAACCGATTGATGTACCGTGTTTCGTTCGGGTCGATGTCTTCGTAAGTTCGCTCGCCTCGATCGGCACCATGTTCCCATGACCAAAAAAAGACGGATTCGAAAACGTCTCCGCGACCATCAAGGGCAATAAGCAGGCTCTCGTAGGCGGCTTTTTGTTCGCCCGGATCCAGCTCATAGGCGTTGGGTGTGCCGTCAGGCAGGAAGTTGCCTGGGGAGACGGCGAAAGGGTAGACGCTCGCGTAGTTTTCTTGGACGGCTCCGAATTCTTGAATCAAAATCGGCAAGTCATGTGCTGCCGCTGTGGCTTCGAGGCGGTCGAGTTCTGTCGTCCAGCGGTCAACCATGTGATCCAGCACCGAATCGGATACAGCGCCGGTGTCTGAAACGAGAGCTGCGTTGGTCGGATCGACGATGCTGAAGTACGCGCTGACTCCCAGGAAGTCGATATCGGGGTGATTCCAAAGTGCCGCGTGCTGATCATTATCAAACGCGTCGAAATTCGCTGCATAACCAATCAGTGTCTCCGTGTTGCCGGCTTCGGCCAGAGTCGTCTTGGTGGATTCGATTAAGTCCTCGAAGAAGTCAGCATTGCTTGTATTGTTGACCATCTCGTTGAGTTCGGTACCAATATTGAAACGGTCGATACCTTCAATCGAAGCGAGATCAGTGACGAATTGCGTGTATTGAGTACGGAATCGAGTGCGTTCTGCACCGGTTGGGTCATACTCCCCACGCCAGCCATCTCCGCTTGTGAAAACCTCGAAAAGTGGGAGCACGGTGACGGACAGATCATGCTGATTGGCGTAGCTGATCGCTGAGCGAACTGTCTCGATTTCCGGTCCGCCTTGGAGATTTCCGTTGCGGACTTGTCGATAGACGGCAAAAGTGACTTCTTGGGTACCCAGCGTCGCGAGTTCATCGATCGCTGCGTTCCAGCCTGTCAGGATATCGAACGAGTCGTCAGGATCCTGGGGGTCGAAGCCTGAGAATGCTGTTATGACGGCTCCAGCCGTTGGGTCGTCATTGGAAAAATTCGCGACTCCGGCGTCAAATTGGATTTGAAGCTGGCCTTCTCTTGCTAAGAGAAACGATTGTTGATCATCTGAAGGCGCGACAGCCAGATATCCAGTTGTTTCGGCTTCGATGGCTCCGCTGAAATCCGTCTGGAATACGGCGCCACGGACTTGGTCCAATTGGAAAGTCGACGAGGCCAACTGCCCCTCATTTACCGTCACATCGGAAAGCGTGACTGGGCTTCCGCTGAGGAGCTGGCGTTGTTCTAGCGTTTCGATTTCGTAAGACAGGGTATTGTCTATTCGTGTCGCAAGGCCAAGGCGAGTCAGAAAGTCACTTCGGCATGTTTGCCAGATGGATTGGTGTGCCAAAACACTATCTTCCAGTTGAGTTGAGATACGGATATCTACACGTGCCAACTCTCATTAGCCGCATGGAGCCATCGTAATTGCGACGTGACGAAAGCTTTTTCAATTCTGGGGGAAAGTGACGCGGAATCGCAGCGCCGATCGTGACAAACGATTTGAGCGTTATAGCTTGGAGATCGGCTCAGAGAGTGTTTCCGAAAGACAACGTGAAGTTGAGAATTGGAAACGGAAACTACTGGTTATGGAGCGAAGAGTTGCGAGAGGTTTTGGCTGAACTGGCCACGCGTCATGACTTGATCGCAACCCGCCGCGGTCGCTGCGGCGAGATTGGCTTCTTGAACATGTGGGCCATAGGCGAGAACTCTCGGCGCTTCAGGTATCGCCTTGAGTTTTGCGACAATATCTTCAATACCTATGGCAACTTTGGACGTTGCGAGATCGAGGATGACGAGGTCGCAGCCATCGCTCGCGAGTTCCAACAGATGTTCTGTCGACATCACGTCGCTGAATTCGGCGCCAACCGCTGCCGCGGCGGAACTGACTCGACCGCTGAACATCAAGTCCTGAGAAAACAGAATAGCCTTCATTGTTGTTATCTCTTTAAATCGCTTGTTGTCCGCGTGATTCGTCGCTCAGCTGTACGGTTTCATCCAAAGGGAGCACAAAGAGTTTGCCGTCGCCGATTTTTCCGTCTTCTCCCGTACGGGCTGCCGATTCAATGGTCTCAATCGTACGGTCGAGAAAGTCGTCGTTGACTGCGATTTCCAAAGCGACTTTTCTGACAAACTGAATCTTGTATTCATGCCCCCGGTACATCGGGGAGCGTCCCTTTTGGCGACCATATCCTTGAGAGTCACAGATGGTCATGCGTTCGACGCCCGCTTCGTTGAGCGCAGCGATTACGGATTCCAGTCGAGTCGGTTGGATGATTGCAATGATCAACTTCATAGTTCACTCAGTGTACATCGTGACCTGCGAACTACCTACAACCGACAGTTGGAGATGTCGGTTTCGAGCACTGCGGAAGCCCCCAAGGCTTCGAGTCGTTCCATGACGTCGATCAATTCGCTCTTCTTGACCATGGCGCGAACAGCACACCATTCGCTGTTTTCCAAAGCGCTGACGGTTGGCGAATTAAAACCGGGGGTGATCTGTTCGGCTTCGGTCAATTGGGTTCGTGGCACGTTGTATTCGAGGAGAGAATAACTGCGAGCGATTACAACCCCTTCCAACCGTCGGACGACTCGGTCGGCCATTTCATTCTTTGCGCTCTGTGGGTTTTGAATGAGTATGGTTTCGTATGAGCCGATTTCTTCCAGGATTCGCAGTCGATTGGCAACCAGCGTACTGCCCGTTTCGACGAGGTCGACGATGGCATCGGCAACTCCGAGCGCGATCATAATCTCGACGGAGCCGGACAGCCGCACGAGATGCGCCTTGGCTTGATGGGCGGCGAGGTAATTGGCCGTCGTTGCTGGGAACGTCGACGCGATTCGCTTCTCATCGAGATCGCTGACAGTTTGGACATCGCTTTCTTCTGGTACGCAAATGGCGAGACGGCAGCGGCCAATTCCAAGCTTCAGGCGCTCGGTGACGTCAACTTCGGCTTCGGCAACAAGATCGCTGCCGGTGATTCCCATGTCGATGGCTCCTTCAGCACAAAGGACAGGAATGTCGTCCGTTCGCAGGAACGTAACGTCCACCGGGAGTTCACGGACTCGCGCAAACAGGCTGCGATTCTGTCGACGGAAACTCAGCCCCGCTTGTTTGAGAAGTCCATTCGCCAACTCGGCGAGTCGTCCTTTGCTGGGGACGCCAATTCGAAGGTTTCGCTGTTCCATGAGTCTTTAAGGAAGAAGGTATGAAGTCAGGTGATATGGAGGTCAGTTTTCGTTGTTCTTGGGGCGACTGGCTTTTTCATCCAGTCCCGAGATTCCGAATCGTCCTGCGAGTTTGGCTTCGACCGCGGAAAATTCGACGTCGCAATTTCCTAGCATCACGAGTAAATGATACAGGAGGTCAGCAGCTTCGTGAGCCAAGTGGTCTGGGCCGCTTTCGTCGCCGTTGACGACCTCCTGGGCGGCTTCGATGACTTCGTTCGACTCTTCGATAATCTTCGCGCCGATTTTATCGATTCCACCAGCCAACAATGAACTGGTGTACGACTTGTCTGACGGATTAAGCTTGCGATCGCGGATTACTTTCATCAATTCGGAAAGTACGGATTCGGCGTTCGCCATAATGATATCCTCGGTAATACTAGAGACGCCACATAGACGGTAATCGTAGGTCGTTATCCGAGCGAGGGCAATTACGGTAAGATACGTGGCTTTGTAAGAATCGCGGTTTGTGACTTAGAGAATGTTTGAACCTATTAAAGACTGCTGGTTCCTGACCGGACCTACGGCAAGTGGAAAAACGAAAGTCGGTCTGGCGCTGGCTGCGAAACTGAATGCCGAGATTATCTCGCTGGATTCGATGGCCATCTATCGCGAGATGAACATTGGCACGGCCAAACCAACCGCGGAAGAGACGTCGGTCATTCCGCATCATTTGATTGATATCGTCGAACCGACTGACGATTTCAGTCTGGCCAATTATCTCGATGCGGCTCATGAATGTGCCGCAGAGATTCGTGGGCGCGGCAAGGAAGTGCTCTTCGTTGGTGGCACGCCGCTTTATCTCAAGTCGCTTTTGCGTGGATTGTTCGAAGGCCCGCCGCCCGATTGGGAATTTCGCAAGCAGGTTCGGGAAGAAGCTGAGCAAGTCGGCGTGGAGGCTCTCCATGAGCGTTTGAGAATGGTTGACCCGCTATCAGCCAGTAAGCTGCCCAAAGGGGATGTGCGTCGCATTATCCGGGCTTTAGAAGTCCATAAAGCGACTGGACAGCCCATCAGCCATAAACAGTTGCATTTCGATGAGGGAATGCCAGCCGACGCGTGCAAAGTTTTCGTGATGGCCTGGCCCCGCGAGACGCAGATTGAGCGGATCGATGCTCGTGCCGATCGGATGTTCGCAATAGGGCTGATGGAAGAGGCTCGGGGACTACGCGATCGACATGCGGAGATCAGTCGAACGGCGGCTCAAGCGGTTGGATATCGCGAGTGCTTTGCCGTCATGGACGGTGAATTGGAACTGGATAAGGCGATAGAGCGAGTGAAGATTCGAACGCGTCGCTTTGCCAAACGTCAGCGCACCTGGTTCCGCGGGTTGTCGGAATGTCGGCCGATTGAGCGGCATAGCGAAGATACAGCCGATTCGGTGAGCGAACTGATCCTCGCTGACCTCGAGTAGTTGCGATTCGGGTGTTCTCGGCATTTCCGGACTGCATTGTTCTACCAAGGCGCGGCAAGTAGAATGCAGGGCTTTGAATTTCTGGAAAACAAGGTGCAGCCCGTCAGCGTCGATCGACGGTCGGCGGCAACCCGAGGATACCTAAGTGCTACGTACTCATACGTGCGGCGAACTTTCGTCGGCCAACAACGGCGAAGTAGTGACGATTTGTGGATGGGTGGACAGCTACCGTGATCACGGTGGTGGTTTGTTTGTTGACCTTCGTGACCGATACGGAAAGACGCAAGTCGTCTTCGGCCCCGAGAGTGGTGACGAGCTAGTCAAGGCTTCACGCGAGCTTCGCAACGAAGATGTGATTCGCGTCGTCGGGAAAATCGCACCGCGACCAGAAGGCACCGTCAACGCCAAGTTGGTGACGGGAGAGATTGAAGTTCGTTGTCAGGAACTTGAGATCCTCAACAAGTGTCAGACGCCACCATTTACGCCGGGTCAGAAAGAGCTGCCCGGCGAAGACTTGCGTTTGAAATATCGTTTTCTCGATCTACGTCGCGAGCCAATGCAACGGGCGATGTTTTTGCGCAGCCGCATTATCAAAACAATGCGTGACTACTTTGACGAACATGGATTTGTTGATGTCGAGACGCCGATCCTTGGACGAAGTACTCCCGAAGGCGCACGGGACTATCTCGTTCCCAGTCGCGTACACCCGGGCGAGTTTTATGCGCTGCCACAATCGCCGCAGCTGTATAAGCAAATCTTGATGATCGCTGGTTACGATCGCTACATCCAAGTGGCTCGTTGTTTCCGCGATGAAGACTTGCGGGCTGATCGGCAACCTGAATTCACCCAGTTGGATTTGGAAATGTCGTTCGTTGACGAGAGCGACATCATGGGGATCATCGGCGGCTTGGTGCAAAAGCTGGCCAAAGAACTCAAAGGTTTGGATGTGCAACTGCCGCTTCCTCAGATGACTTACGACGAAGCCATGGAACGGTTCGGTCACGACGCTCCCGACTTGAGATTTGGCATGGAGCTTATCGACTGTACTGATTTGGCTGGAGAAGCCGAGTTCCGCGTGTTCAAGTCGGTGGCAGAAGGTGGTGGTCGAGTTCGTGGTATCAATGCCAAAGGCGCTGCGGACAAGTATTCGCGTCGCGGTATCGATGCATTAACGGAATACGTTCAGCAAGACTTTGGTGCTAAAGGATTAGCTTGGTTTAAGGTCGACGCCGATGGGAAAATGGCTTCGCCCATCGCCAAGAACTTCACGGATGAGTTGTTGGAGAAATTCAAAGAGCGACTTGGGGCCGAGCCGGGTGACTTGATTTTGATCGTGGCAGATAAGTTCGAAGTGACCTGCAAAGCGCTTTATGGTTTGCGCAAAAAACTGGGCGCTGAATTGGAACTTTATGATCCCGAAACAATGCACTTCTCGTGGGTTACCGAGTTTCCCATGTTCGAGTTTGACGACGAAGAGGAGCGTTGGGTGGCCATGCACCATCCGTTCACTGCGCCGCGTCCGCAAGACGTCGAAGTACTGGACAGTTCTCCTCGCGATGCCCGAGCCATTGCCTACGACTTGGTGATTAATGGCTCGGAAGCCGGTGGTGGTACCATCAGAATTCACGATCAGGCGATTCAGTCCAAGGTGTTTGGGTTGTTAGGTATGACGCCTGAATCGGCTCGCGAACGTTTTGGTTTCTTGCTCGACGCGCTCCAGTTCGGCGCTCCACCGCATGGTGGTATCGCGTTAGGCATTGACCGATTTGTCATGTTGTTTGGTGGACTGGATAACATCCGCGACTGTATTGCTTTCCCCAAGACGCAGCGAGCGGCAGACATGATGACGGAGGCTCCGGGGGACGTCGATGACAAGCAACTGCGAGAGCTGTCCATCAAAGTGACAAAACCATCGAGTTAGTCAAATTCGTTGATTGTTGAGTACTCTTGAGAAGTGCCTTTTGAGGGGCACTTTTGCAGGTTCTTTACGTATTCTTCACGCGGTGAGCTTTGATGCTGCGGCAATTCGTGCTTAAATAGGCCATGGATGAAGTATTGGGTGGGCCCGCGACGAACCCATCGACCAATCAGGAGGGAGCAGGATGCTCAAGAAAAACCTGGAACACATCACAGCTCGACTGCACGAAAGTGAAGTTCGAATCGAAATTGGCCAGGGCGATCTGCCGTTGCTGGTTGTCGAGACGCCCTTATCTTCGGCTACGATTTCACTCTATGGTGGCCAGGTCTTGCAGTTCACACCGACCGGTGAGGCGCCCGTGCTCTGGGTCAGTCGCCAACGCTATGCGCAGGTTGGTCAGGCAATTCGAGGTGGTATTCCCGTCTGTTGGCCCTGGTTTGGCCCGCATCCACCGAAATCGGAGTTTCCGAATCACGGTTTTGCGAGAACTCAGGACTGGTTAGTCGACTCAAGTAAGATCAACGACGATGGGTCCGTGACCATCCAGTTGAGGATGGAGCCGGGTAAGGCGAGCCAATCCCTTTGGAATTATGATTGCCAGTTGACCCAGAGGATTCACATTGGCGAAGCATTGGGCGTCGACGTAATGACATCAAATCAGGACTCGATTCCCGTCGTGGTGACCGAAGCATTGCATACCTATTTTGCTGTTCAGGATATTCGCGAAGTCAAGATTCGCGGGCTTGAGAATCAAACCTTTATCGACAATCTCGTTTCGTCAGAACGATTGGTGCAAGATGGCCCTGTCGTGTTCGCGGGGGAAACGGAAAGTTTCTATACCGACCATGGGCCAACGTGCTGGATCGATGACGAGGCTGGTGAAAGAACGATTCGGGTTGATAAGCGGGGAAGCCGATCCACCGTGGTGTGGAATCCATGGATCGACAAAGCCGCTGCGACGAAGGACATGGCAGATGACGAATATTTGCAGATGCTGTGCATTGAAACGGCGAACATCGGCGACAATGAGGTGACGATTCCGCCCGGGCAGACGCACACGATGGGTGTGAGTATTCGCGTTGAGTCGTAAACAGGCGATTCTTTCGGCTGGATCGGGACACTACACTTGACCAACTCCCGCGAGATGGCCATGGTAAAGGGTTCATTCGAAGAACCTCAACCAAGAATTCTGCCACCTTGAATCACGTGAACGTATCGTTTTTCAGAATAATCTCTCTGGCATTCGCCTTGCTCGTGACCACCCGTGCTTTGGGGCAACAGGGCGAGCAAGCCAAGCCAACGGTTCCCAAAGTCGAGATGAGTCAAGCTCACGAGGAAACTTGTCTGGTCAAGGTTGGTGATCAGTTTCCCATTGCTCAATTGACTGATCTTCAGGGAAACAACGCAGATCTCAAGGGGCTGTTCGGTAAAAAGTTGACGGTTATCGTCATCTGGAATAACGATCAGGCGTATTCTCGCGAAGCTTATCGTGCATTGGGGCCCCAGATTCTCAAACAGTTTAAGGGCAAGCCGATTGTGGGGATTGCCATCAATCACGGCAACACAGCGGATGTCGTAAAAGCAGCGGCCGAAAAATTCGGCAAAGACATTTCCACTTTGTTGGACACAGACGATGCGTTGTGGAAAAAAGTTGCCAAATCGAAAGTGCCTCGCATCTATCTGCTCGATGTTAAGGGGAAAATCCTCTGGATGGACATCGAGTTCTCACGCGGTTCACGCCGCGATCTAGACTCGGCGATTAAGGCAAGCCTCTGACTTGTTGGCTCGCTCCAGTTGACTGGGTACCTCAGTCAACATTCTCGTTCAGCAACGACGTAAATCTGAGTCTGGCCGTGGGCGATCCGTTCGGTGTCGCGAACTGTTGCGTCACGCCAGCCGCTGTCTGCCAGTATGCCTTGTATTGACACTCTATTTGGCGAATTGGGTTCCGAGTTGACATAATTGGTGCTCGCGTGCACATCTCGCGGAATTATATTTTTTTTATCCTGTTCCCAACTGCGAGATGTGCCGCGAATTTTTTATGCGCGAGTTCATCGCCGGGGGACAAGATGATAAAAATTCCGCGGTTCAGTCTCAGCAACCTGTTCTGGATCATGATCAGCTTCAGTATCTTCTTTGCATGGCGCGTTGATCGAGCACGAATGCGTGCAGAGTTTTACGCTATTCAGAATCCTCGTCCGGATTGGGGAAATTGCCAAGCGGAAGGTGCTCCCGACACGCGGGGTTCCGGGGACCTCAGAACGGCTTGGGCATCCAAAACGCAGGATGGACAACGGGAGTGGTTGATCGCAGATTATGGCGAGTCACTTAGCGTTCGATCTATCGAAGTCCATGAAACCTTCAACCCGGGAGCGGTGGACAAGATCACAGGCGTCGACGCGATCGGAATGGAAACGACATTGTGGCAAGGACTTGATCCGGCGCCAGTGGGAGCCAAACGTAGCGTTTCGGTTTTTACTTTTCAGACTCAGAAAAAATTTAGTCGTTTCAAGGTCTATATCGACTCGCCCAGAATCAAGGGTTGGAATGAAATTGATGCGATAGGAGTCACAACCAAATCGGGAACCACGAAGTGGGCAAAGAAAGTCTCTAGTAGCTCAAGTTTCGGGAATTATTCGAATTCTACTCGAATGTGGTAATGAAGTAACAAACGGCTCGTTGCGGTCCCACGGCCTATCCGATCCCGGTGTCGATTGTGTACGCTGAGTCTCGTCACAAAATACCAATCGGGGAATGATACATCATGAGTGAGTTGATCTACCGACCGGGTCTTGAAGGAGTCATCGCTGGCGAAACAGCGATTAGCACCATCGAAGGTGGCCTGCGCTATCGCGGCTATGCGATCGAAGATTTGGCTGACAATACTACGTTTGATGAAGTTGCTTATCTCATCATTCATGGCGAATTGCCAAACAACGAGCAACTTGCAAGCTTTCGCAGTCGGATTGCGTCGGCGTCGAAGATTGACGATGCAATCATCGCGGCGCTGGGATCCTTACCCGCGGAATCGTCGATGATGGATGCCATGAGGACAGGGGCCAGCCTGTTAGCCTCGTGGGATCCTCAATCGGGTGACAACAGCCACGAAGCGAATGTCGCCAAGTCCGAGCGATTGCTCGCCCAGCTTCCAGTCGTCATGGCAGCGCGTCATCGACTTCGCAATGGACAACAGCCTGTTGCGGCTGATCCAGGCCTCTCGTTTTCCGCCAATGTGCTGTACATGTTGCGCGGCGAGAAACCAAACGATAAGCATATCAAGGCGATGGATGTCTCGTTGATTCTATACGCCGAACATGAGTTTAACGCGTCAGCGTTTGCCTCCCGTGTTATTTGTTCGACGCTCTCGGATCTGCATTCCGCAGTGACCGGAGCGATTGGTGCGCTGAAAGGACCTCTGCATGGTGGAGCCAACGAACGTGTCATGGACGTGCTCGCTGAAGTCGGTTCGCCAGAAAATGCAGAACCTTGGGTTCGTGATGCGCTGGCCAATAAAGTAAAAATCATGGGTTTTGGTCATCGTGTTTACAAAACCGGCGATCCGAGAGCAAAGTACCTCAAGTCATTGTGCGCCGAGCTCGCTGCGGATGTTGGCAAACAAGACATGGAACAAATGGCCGATACGATCGAGCAGATCGTTACCGGGGAAAAGGGATTGCCGCCGAATCTCGATTGGCCCAGCGCACGCTTGTATTGCTACATGGGGTTGCCCATTGATCTGTATACGCCGCTGTTTGTCGTAAGCCGCGTGACGGGATGGAGCGCTCATGTGATTGAGCAGCACGACAATAACCGGATCATTCGGCCTCGAGCCAATTACACCGGTGAAGGTCTACGTGCTGTCGTTGCGATCGAAGACAGAAGTTAGATTCAAGGAAAACCACTTCGCGAATCTATGCAAAATGGAAAGTTGTTTTGAATCTAGGTTGGTAGATTTCAGATGACCCTTGTAATTGGTCGACGATTTCAATACTTATTAAGGCAACGGCGGCGAGCAACGTTGATTTAGGTTAATCCTGACTGGCGACGACGATTCTTGATTCATGCCCGGTCGGCCATTGCTCTTTCGCTATGCTGAATGAGTTGACTCGCTTCGTGTCGAATGGATACGCAAGCATGGGGCCTTTGCCCAGATTCGCTCCAATGTGTGAATGCACAAGCGAGGGGTTACGGAATGTGCCAGAATCGCCATATTCAATTGGGCATGACGCTCGTCGAGCTGCTCGTGGTTATGGCAATCATCGGTGTTCTGGTCGGCCTCCTTTTGCCCGCCGTTCAAGTAGCTCGCGAAGCCAGCCGCCGAACAGCCTGTCTTAACAACATTCGGCAGCTTGGTATGGCTTCGCATCAATATCATGATGCGAAAAAAGAATTCCCCCGGTCGATGGTACTCTTTCCGAACCACGGTTGGGCGCCTTTTCTGTTGCCATACTTGGAAGAGCAGAACCT
Organism: uncultured Pirellulaceae bacterium; assembly: GCA_964471695.1. GTDB lineage: Bacteria > Planctomycetota > Planctomycetia > Pirellulales > Pirellulaceae > CAYYHV01. The sequence goes on along the minus strand of CAYYHV010000041.1, from coordinate 12,424 downwards.
TTACGACTCTTATAAGTTTGGGGCGATGTGGGATGGTGCGGTAAATCGTGATGCGATCAAAACCGTGATTCCCATGTTGCTGTGTCCTTCATCGCCCAGCGAACCGATCGCGACCACGATGACTGATATCGAGGCGGCGGCTGCCGACTATAGCCCCGTATCGCATATCTCTTCGCATTTGGTG
>CAYYHV010000041.1:0-12230 GCA_964471695.1 uncultured Pirellulaceae bacterium | reverse complement strand
CTGATTGGACGGGTGAAGAATCGTCGTGGCGTCATCGACAATCGAAAAACGACAATTCGACACGTCAAAGACGGAATGTCGAAGACCATTCTGTTTGCCGAGGACGCTGGCAGGCCCGATTTTTGGGTGCGGCAGGGGCGCGGACCTGAAGAGAATCAACCAGGTGGTGGCAATCTCCCTGTTGCGGGCGGATTGGTCCGCGGTGCAGCTTGGGCCAGTACCGCCAATGAAATTCCACTGCACGGATTTACGATGGATGGCTTAAGTTCGCCGGGGCCCTGCGCAATCAACTGCACCAACAACAATGAAGCGTTTAGCTTTCATCCCGGCGGAGTCAGTATTGTCTTTGCTGACGGTCACACGGAGTTTGTCTCGGAAGATATGAGTATTCAGGCTTATTCTGCGCTGATCACCCGCGCCGGCAACGACAATGTGTTTCGCTAACAGATCAGCGCGGTTCTAAGAACGACTTCTGGGCTTTCCTTGCAACTTTGCAAAAAAACGTGTCGGGTAACTCGCGGCGATTTCCATCTAAGAGTAGGCGAGCAATCGTCGCTGCCGATGGACAAGGCCTTTTGTTTCGACCCCATAAGTACCGTGGTCTTGTTCATCGGCTATTTTTTCATTCACGTCCAAGTCGACGAAACGCCAACAAGACGCTGAGCAAGGCCAGGACATCAACGGCCTGAATCGCAGGCTCCGGGACTGGTCGAGCCGCGGATGTGAATTTATTCTCATTCCACGCATTAAAATCAGAGACATCTGCGCTGCCATCGGCATTAAAGTCGCCTGAACACCAGCCGCTGACGTTCGTGAACTTGTTCTCATTCCAGACATTAAAGTCCGGCACATCGACACTGCCGTCGAGGTTCGCATCTCCAAATTGATAGGACGCTTGGGTGGGGAGGTTTGCGGCTCCAGCATCGGCCAGCCATTGAACCAAATCGCTGTTGTCGACCGATCCGTCACCATTCAGATCGAATTCGGTGCTGTTTTGCCCTGACGCAATCTCAAACGTCAAAGCGTCAACGTCGAGACAATCGAATGTGCCATCATCGTTGAAATCCGAGTCGGGCAGGGCAGAGCGATTCAGAATCAGTCGCGTATCCTCAAACGGGACTTCCGGTGTAAAGGCGAAGAGGAATTCGTCGTCGGGAAATTGATTCAATGTTGAGATGGACCCGCCAACGATAAACTGTGGATCAAACGAGTCTTCGCGACGTTCATTCAATTCGACGAGTGCAGCCGCATTGAGCGGAATTTCGACCTGGGTTCCTACGTCAAAAGGAACAAACTCTCGGCTGGCAAAAACCTCGCCATCGCCGAGATCATCAAAGACTCGCAAGTCGTCAGCCGCGAGAGTTACGTACTCAGCGGAAAATTCAACGTGCGACAGGACATACGTTTCCGTAGGGTCGCCGCTGAAAAATCCTACGACCGGCGGAACATAAAGCGAGATCACGGCATTGGTAATCGGTTCCGTGACTTCGGTAAGGTCAAAGGCAAAGAAATTTCGAGCCTCCGTCAGTGTTGAACCACCGATTGGCCCCCGTCCGTCGCCAACAAAATAGTTGGGGTTTGCGGCTTCATTGAATCCCGTATCGTCATACCAGCCACGTGCGAAGGCAGGTAGCGTCACTTGCGCCTGGCAAAACCTGGCGGAAGCACATGCGATAACTGCCAAGAGTGAGATGCGAATCCAATGACTCATCATACCGTTCCCATTTTTCGGCGACGAATAAACAAGCTTGTCAGAACCATAGCGAACAGCCCCAAAAATACTGTGGAGGGCTCTGGGACGGCAAGTGCATCACTGCTGGTGAACTTGTTGCTATTCCAAATATTGAAATCCGAGACGTCGGTTTGACCGTCGGCATTGAAGTCCGCGAGTGACCAACGGGCTGTCGCTGTAAACTTATTGCCATTCCAGATGTTAAAGTCGGATACGTCAACGACACCATTCAGATCGGCGTCACCTGGAATGTACGGATTGCCTGAAGGTAAATTGGTGGCTCCCGCATCGGCAAGCCACAACTCCAAATCGACTTGGTCCACCAGTCCATCACCGTTGAGGTCGAACCCTTCGTCGTTGGCTCCACTGATTATCTCTTGTACGAGTAGGTCCGCATCATCGACATCACATGCGAAGTTAGAATCAAGGTCGCAATCATCGTAGATTTCGACTCGCCACGGAGTCGTTAAAAACCCGTGGCCGATTACGACACGACCGTTTGTCGAAACGTTGCGGGCAACCTCAAGAATCAGCGGCGCACCGTTGACGATGGGAAGTTCACCACCGTTAGCTACGACGAACTGGCCCAACTCCTCAATCTGCCCGTCCGAGTTCGTCAGCCAGGCACGACGAATTCCGCTGGCAGGAAGAATGTCAAATCCGACGACCGTGCCATCGTCGGCGATGTCCGTTGGAATCCCGCTCCAGCCCGGTCGGAACGATCCGTTGCCAATGAGCTCTTGTTCCCAGACCCCGCCATTGTCGGTCCAGGATACGGCGTCGCCCGTGACGTTGCCTAACAATTTGGACCCATCGTCGCGGATACCATATACCTCACCGACGGCATCACCGTTTGGCGGATCGAGCAGAGTGCCTTCACCTGTGGTTCCGTCCCAAATGGCTGGTGTTCGTGAAAATGATCCTTGCGCGAAGCCTGCGATGAGATTGCCATCGGCAGAAACGATGGATGCTCGGTTGCCACCGTTCGCCAAGCCTTCCATCTCGACCATTCCAGTCGCTTCGGTCCAACGAAAGGCACGGCCACTGCATCCATCCCAGGACAATCCGACGGCGACGGAACCGTCCGCCGACAGGTCGTAACCATCACTTTTGCTTGGGCAGTTCAGGGCGTCCGGCAAGTAGCCAAGGCTCTGCCAGTCCGTATCGCCCGTTCGCCAAATCGAGGCGACTGATCCGTTGACTCCATCTGGATTCGGCATGTCCGAGCCCAACACGGTGTTGCCATCATCAGAAACAGCGACTGCGTCCCGCGGGCCTGCCGGCAATTCGGTAAATGTATTGTTGAGGAAATCGTGAATGAATGGGAGTCCATTGACGGAGGTGCCGACAACGAAGCGTCCGTCCGGTGACATATCATGAACGATTGATGCCTCTTCGAGAGGGATCACCTGAACACGCTTTGCGTGACTGGTGCTGATCGACGCCGCTACGAGTATCAGGGTGAGGGCTGTTCGAGAATTCATCAATCGCCTTTCAATTTACAATCCGTTTCAAGTCATAAAAGAAACGTCGGGACGAGACATTGTTTGCACGTCCCGACGATTCAAGTCGTTGGTCTTCGACCGCGTGCTTAGCGGCTGCGACGAACCGCGAGCAGTGCCAACATCGCGATACCCATCAAACCGAAAGTCTGAGGTTCTGGAACGGTGTTGAAGGTGAGGTTGTCGACATAGCTGAAGCGCGAGTTGAACGCTCCATTGAAGAATCGGACTTCGTCGAAAACGTCGCCACCGTCTGCAACGATGTTAAACCACTCGTCGCCAGCTCCACCAAACGGTGCCGTTCCGCCGTAGGTTGCGACAGGGTTTTGCTCATCACCATCGTTAATCAGGAATACGTTGATACCGCCGAATGGGAAAGAAGGGCTTCCGTCAGCCCAACCCTGAAACGACAACGCAGTAAGATCCTGTTCGAATAGCATTCGTACGCCGAAGGTGCCGGCCAGTTGGTTACCTGTGCCATTGCCACCAGCGATAAAATCGGATGCGTCCCAATCGTCAGCTACCACAAGGCCGCCGTCGCCGAAACCGAAAGAAACTCCGTTCGATGCCTGGTAGAAATCAAACGGGTTGATCGAAACACCGGTAGGGACGCCGGGCTCATCGAAGGTAATCGAATTGCCGTCGTACGTTGGAGCGCTGGTGCCCTGCGTGATCGTAATTGTGCCAAAAGACGAACTCGCGATAAGCGCGAGTATTGTGAATACAGACAAAATCAGCTTCATTAAATCTACTCCAAAACAGAAGTGCGGTCGCCGAGCGACCCTAAAAAAACAAACTAACCGTGCGTACGTTCCGGCAACTCTACGTTTCGCGAAAATTGCTGGTGACGAACGCGACAAAACTGAATCAGGAACGCGGTAAAGAGAGCGAACAACCCGTGTGGTTCGGGCACCGCGATCGAGTCGCTGCTTGTAAATTTATTGCTGTTCCACAAATTGAAATCGGAAACATCCGTGGAACCATTGGCATCAAAGTCGGCTTTAGACCACAAGCCCGTGGGGTTGAATTTGTTACTGTTCCAGAGGTTGAAATCTGAGACGTCGACGGCGCCATCAAGGTTAGCGTCGGCTACGACGTAAGGATTTCCGGACGCGAGATTTTCCGCGCCAGCCTCAACCAGCCAAGCGTCTCGGTCAGCCAAATCCAGAACTCCGTCACCATTCACGTCGAATATTGGGTCCGTTGATTCCGCGACGATAGCGGCGACGAGCGAGTCAATGTCGTCAATATCGCAGTCAAGGTCCGAATCGAGATCGCAATCGGCAAGGATCAGGACTCGCCAGGCGCCCGTGCCAAAACCGTGCCCGATGATGGCTCGACCATTAGTTGAAATGGCCTGCGGGACTTCCAGAATGATAGGCGCGCCGTTGACCAACGGAACGTCGATCCCATTGTTCGCAAGGAAAGTGTTCAACTCAGTCATATTGCCATCCGGATCAGCGATCCATCCTCGGCGAATTCCGCTCGCGGGAAGTATGTCAAATCCTACGATGGTATCGTTGTCGGCTTTGTCCAGGGGGATGCCTTGCCATCCGGGCCGGAATGAACCATTACCCAGTTGTTCGCGCACCCAAATTCCATTGTCGTCAGTCCAGATCATGGCCTTGGGAGCGCCACTGGGGTCATCTTGTGAAATCCAGGTTCCCAGTAGCAGGCTGCCATCATCGCGAATTCCGTGAACTTCACCGAGTGCGTCGCCGTTAGGTGGGTCCAGCAATTCGCCCTGCGCGGTATCCCCATACCAAACCGAAGGAGTCCGGGAGAACGATCCCTGAGCGAAACCGCCAATAATCGAACCGTCGGCTGAAATTACCGAGGCGCGATTGCTGCCGTTGGCCAAGCCCTCAAGCTCCACCATGCCCGTGGCTTCGGTCCAGCGGAATCCTCTTCCGCTACATCCAACCCAGGACAGCCCCGTTGCAACCGTGCCGTCGGCTGATAACTCGAATCCATCGCTCTTACTTGGGCAATTGAGGGCCTCGGGCAGGTAGCCCAGACTTTGCCACTGGTTTGTTGACTGTTTCCAGATTGCGGCGACGGTTCCATTGACTCCATCGGGATTGGGCATGTCGCTGCCCAGGACAGTTTGACCATCATCGGATACAGCGGAAGGAAAGCGGGCTCCCTCCGGAAGCAAAGTGAAGGTATCGTCAACGGTATCGAGCAGGTATCCGCCGCCAGATTCGGCGGCCCCAACGATGAATCTTCCGTCAGGGGACATGTCGTTTGCTGTAAATGACCCCGGAATGGGTTCAAACACGACGCGATCCGCGAAAGAATACGTGGCAAGAAGATTGGACGCACTAATGGCCCAAATTAAGAGATAGATCCGTCGATTCTCGAAAATCACTAGCCAACCCTCTTTGTAATCGTGTAACAGTTTCAAGAAAGTAACGACTCGAGAAGACTCGAGCAATCATCTATAAGATAAAAAGCTCAAAGAGTATCAAAGGAAAAGCGATGGTTCTTGTTGTTAACTGTGGGAGCACATCCATCAAAGTTGATTTGTTGGAAGGGGGTTCCGGAAAATGCAACGGCAGGTTGCGTATTTCTCGTTTGGGAAGCGCCGCCGCCACGGCTCAGCTGAACGACGAGGATGCCATCGACTCGCCGGCCTCGCACGAAGCAGCGCTCAAAAAATTTCTTCCATTGCTTCTTGAGCCTTGTGATCAACCGGTTGGCTTGGTGGGGCATCGCGTTGTTCATGGTGGCGAGCAATTCACGTCGCCGGTTGTGATTAATGATCAGGTTCTGGACGCGATCGAGTCGTTATCCACACTGGCTCCTCTCCACAATCCCGCAAACGCGCAGGGGATTGGAGCGGCAATGGAGTCATTGCCAGGGGCCGTTCACGTCGCGGTTTTCGATACGGCATTTCACGCCACAATCTCACGCCGCGCCGCAAGTTACGCAATTCCCGAGGCGTTGGCTGAGAAACACAAGATTCGTCGTTATGGTTTTCATGGAACAAGTCATCAGTTTGTGGCACAGCGAGCCGCCGACCATTTGGGCGAGGACCTGCGAAACCTCCGCATCATCACTTGCCATCTTGGCGGTGGATGTTCTGTCTGTGCCGTAGAGTATGGTCGCAGTGTCGAAACCAGTATGGGGATGACGCCGTTGGAAGGATTGGTCATGGGGACTCGGTCAGGTGACATTGATCCCGGTGCCATGATCCAATTGTTACGCAGCGGGATGAGTGTTGACGACTTGGACCAAGTCTTGAATCGCCAATCGGGATTGGCGGGCTTGTCGGGTATTGGCAACGACATGCGTGATATTGAAGCGCGAGCTGAAGAAGGCGACGAACGATGTCGATTGGCGATTCAGGTCTTTTGCCATCGCGTTCGCAAATATGTCGGAGCCTACGCAGCCGTCATGGGAGGTGTGGACGCCATCGTCTTTACGGCGGGAATTGGTGAAAACAGCCGAACGGTGCGTCATCGAGTTTGCCAGCGACTGGATTTCCTCGGGGCTCGATTTGACGAAGATCGCAATCGCGATGTCCAACTGTCTGATGCCGCTCCCGTGGCGGAAGTCTCATCGGCGAGAAGCCGCGTGCGCATGCTGGCTGTCGCAACCAACGAAGCCCAGGCGATTGCGGAGTTGACGAAATCAACGGCTGCGCTGGCAGCCACCGAAACAAAATCACTAAAGCCGATTCCCGTCGCCGTTTCAGCCAGACACTTGCATTTGCGTCAGGAAACCGTCGAAGCCCTCTTTGGCGAAGGCCATCAGTTGACTCCGCTGAAAGATTTGTCACAACCAGGTCAATTCGCCTGCGAAGAATGCGTTTCATTGGTTGGCCCCAAACGCACGCTGGAACGAGTCCGCATTCTGGGACCAGCCCGTTCCAAGGATCAGGTCGAGATTTCACGTACGGATGAGTTCTTTTTGGGATTGGACGCACCCGTGCGACGGTCCGGGGATGTCGAAAATTCGCCAGGGATCACATTGCTAGGTACGGAAGGTCGCAAGGTGACTTTGGATAAGGGCGTCATCTGTGCTTGGCGACACATCCATATGACAACGGCAGACGCGCTGGAATACGGTGTCGAAAACGGCGACATCGTCGAAGTCGAGGTAGGGCAGGGGAGTGGTCGCTCGCTCACGTTCGGCGACGTATTGATTCGCGTAAAGGATTCTTATCGGCTGGAGATGCACATCGACACCGACGAAGGCAACGCGGCGGAACTCAAACCTCGCTCGGAAGGTGAACTCGAAGTCACCGACGGCGAAGCTTCCATTCGACGTGGGTAGGACACGTCGATTTGGACCGAGATTTCCATGCGGCACGGAAACAAGCACGGGAAACCGCCGCCGCGGATTTCGGAAATCAGCTACTCGCTACTCGAAATGTCCTCTAAAATCTGCTGAAGTCAACTTTCGCGAACACGAGGCAACGATGATTCGAAACACGATCGCAATCTGCATTCTGCTAACCGTCACATCTTTCGTTGGGGCTGAGGAACTCTCGGTGGCTCGTCGAGTCAACCAGTACGCACCGGTCAAATTGACGGCTGACCTTTCCCATTTGACGGCGAATCAGAAAAAGATGATTCCGCTGTTGATCGATGCGGCTGCGGAGATGGAAAAAATATTCTGGCAGCAAGCCTACGGTGATCGACAGTCGCTTTTAGACAGCCTCAGCGATTCATCGGAACGCAGGTTTGTCGAGATCAACTTCGGTCCGTGGGATCGACTGGGCGACAACAAGCCATTTCTTGTGGGAGTCGGCGAGAAACCGAAGGGAGCCGGTTTTTATCCCAAGGATATGACGGAAGCTGAATTTGAGAAGCATCTATTAGACCACCCGGGCGACGCGCGAGCCTTCAAGAGTCTCTATACCGTGATTGGTCGTACGCAAACGGGGAATTTGACGTACGAGTGGTTCAGTAAGGCTTATGCGGCGCCGATGCAGGCGGCGGCTGCCAAGTTGCGTGCAGCGGCAGAGTTGGCTGAGGACGCGGGGTTCAAATCGTACCTGCTGGCTCGAGCCGAAGCGTTGGGAACGGATGAGTACCAACCCAGCGACTTGTTGTGGATGGATATGAAGTCCAACATGATCGACATCGTCATTGGTCCGATCGAAAACTATGAAGACAAGTTGTTCGGATACAAAGCGGCCAATGAAGGTTATGTGTTGATCAAGGATATGGCTTGGAGTGGTCGGCTTGCCAAGTACGTCACGATGCTTCCCGAACTGCAGAAGGGGTTGCCTGTGCCTGCAAAGTATAAGCAGGAGAAACCGGGATCAAATTCCGACCTCAATGCTTACGATGTGATTTACTATGCAGGTGATTGTAACGCGGGTTCAAAGACCATCGCCATCAACTTGCCCAATGATGAGGAAGTGCAGCTTCAAAAAGGAACGCGGCGATTGCAACTGAAGAACGCAATGCAAGCAAAGTTCGATAAAATTCTGCTTCCAATTGCGGACATGTTGATCGTACCGGATCAGCGGAAGCACATTACGTTCAACGCCTTCTTTTCCAATACGATGTTTCACGAAGTCGCGCACGGGTTGGGCATCAAGTACACGATCGACGGCGGTGAAAGTGTTCGCGATGCTTTGAAGAGTGCTTCGGGCTCGATCGAAGAAGGCAAAGCCGACATCCTTGGTTTGTATATGATTACGCAATTGATGGAGCGCGGCGAACTTTCTGAGGGTGAGTTGGAAGATTACTACATTACGTTTATGACGGGAATCTTCCGTTCCGTTCGCTTTGGAGCCAGTAGTGCTCATGGTAAAGCCAACATGTTGCGGTTCAATTTTTTCCAGGACATGGGCGCCTTTTCGCGTGAAGCTTCGGGGCGTTATCGCGTGGATATGGCGAAGATGAAAGCCGCGATGACGGCGTTGAGCAAAAAGCTGCTGATGCTTCAGGGCGATGGCGACTTTGCAGCAACCAACAAGTTTATCGAGGAAAAAGGGTTTGTCGGAGCGACGTTACAATCGGATCTCGATCGACTGAATCAGGCTGGTATTCCCGTCGACATTGTTTTTGAACAAGGCGCCGCCGTCCTTGGGCTGAATTGATGATACGCCAGTGTCGACACCCCATCAGGCACACATGGCCAATCTGGCTTTGACCGACGAAAACGTAAGCGGTGCGCCATCCACCATACACCCTCGGCAATTGAGCAGAAGGTACATAGAAGGCACGAAGTAGAGCGCCAGGACGGTGGCTCCCGCAACTCCGCCCGAGATGGCGATCGCCATGGGCGGCCAGAATTCTCCACCCGCAACGACCAATGGTGCAAACCCAGCCATCGTTGTTAGCGAGGTGGCGATGATATGCCGAGTCGTCTGGAGGACAACGTCCTGAATCGCCTGGGGGTCGCCATCTCGAGCCTGCTCGTTCGCGCGAATGCCCGCGAGCACAACAATGGCATCATTGATCGCGACTCCCATCAAACCCATCGACCCGATGATCGCCATAAACCCAAACGGGTATCCGAACAGCCAAAGTGCAAGCAGTCCCAATCCCATCGACAGGGCGGCGACTCCGCCAATAATCGCCGACATGCGAAACGATCCGAAGGACGTTACCAGCGTAGCGATCATCAACACAATGAGGATTCCGACGCTGGAAAGCAGATTGCCGACGGCGTTGTCTCGTTCAGCCGCTTCGCCACCGAACTCCAGTCGATACCCGGTTGGGATCTCGATCGGGTTGGCAGACACGGATGTTTGAAAGGCGGAAAGTACATCGGCAGGGAGGACGCCGGCAGTGATATACGCCTGGACTTCATTCATCCGCTCGCTGTTCCGATGCGGGATGGTTGCGGATTCGGGAGTCAATTCCATCGTTGTTAATGCGGATAGTGGAATTTGAAGATTCGCATCCGATTTTCCATCCGCTGGCTGTCCGATGGAAAGCGCGATAGAACTGATTTGCGACAACGAACTGCGACGTTCGTTTCCGACTCGAATGCGAACCGGAAGTTCTTCAGTCGATTCTAATACGCTACCGCCGGTGACTCCCTCGAGGGAAGTCTGCAATTGGGCTGCGATCGCGCGATGATCCAATCCGACCGTCCGAGCCTTTTCTTCGTCGACTCGATACGAAACCTTGCTGATGGATTCCGCAAGATCGGACCGGGTGTGAAGCACATCCGGAATCATCGCCAGTCGATCACGAACCTGGTCGCCCAATCGTCGGAGCGTTTCCAGATCGGGCCCATAAAGCCGAATTTCTACGGGGGCATCGAACGGCGGGCCTTGTTCGAGCTGACGAACCAGCGTGCGGGCTTGCGGAAATTTCTGGTCGAGTTCCAATTGCATTTCTCGAATGATGTCTCGCGAACCCTCAAGCGATTCGAGTTGCACCATGGCTTGAGCGTAATTCGACGCGTTTTGACGACGTGGAATGACGTTGTAATAAAACGCGGGGGCACTCTCACCAATGAACCATTCGACCCGAGTCACTTTTTCGTGGCGCATCAGCAGGTCGCGGATTTCGCGCGTGATACTCGTCGTCTCCGCAATCGAAGATTGCGATGGCAATTCCAGCTCGATCTGGAACTGATCCCGATCCGCTGGTGGAAAGAACTGTTCAGGAAGCTGTGGTGCCACGATAAAGCCGATGATGGGGAGTGTGACTCCCAAGCCAAGTCCAAGCAGCGGATGGGCGAAGATGAATTTGAGAGATCGGCTGTACCATCGACTGATCCTATGGAGACTGACTCCACGAGCCAACCACGAGTCACTTCGGTTGGCTGGCATGCCGGCGGCTGTAAGAGCCGGCACAACGGTCATGGATACAAATAGCGAGCTGAATATGGCAAGGATGACACTGATGGCGATCGAGCCCACGAACTCGCCGGCCGGACCTGGCATCAAGGCAATCGGTGCGAAGGCCAGCGCCGTAGTAACCGTCGATCCCAGAAGTGGAACCGAAAGGTGACGTACCGTTTCTTTAACCGCGTCGCCCGGCGACTCGCCTTTCGCCAATGCAGCCCCGACTTCGTCCACCATCACGATCGCGTTGTCGATAAGCAGACCAATGGCAATGATCAATCCCGTGACCGACATCTGATGGATAGGTATTCCCAGCATTCGCATGCCCGTCAGCACCATCAATGATGATAGGGGCAGCGCGATACCCACGATCAATGCGCTTCGCCATCCCATGAGCAGGAAAATCACCAGCATGACGCCACCGGCTCCCAGGATCAGATTGCTCATCAGTGATCCGAGTCGATTGGTGACATATTCGCTCTGTTGAAAAACTTGCTCCAGCCGAATGCCGGCGGGGAGCTCGGCTGAGTAGGCTTCGAGCACCGTGTCGATTTTTCCAGCCCACCGATCGATGCGTTCTTCGTTACGCACCAGGACCCCAAGGACGACGGCCCCATGGATTTCAATGACTGCGAGGCTGGATAATGGTTCAACGACGCCTTTGCTGACTTCGGCAAAATCCTCCAATCGTATGACGCCACCGTCCACAGAGGCCCAAACGGGAGTGCGGCTGATACGATCAAGCGAATTCAGTTCCCCGCCAACTTCGATCAGGAAATCATTGTGGTTTCCTCGCAACAATCCCGCCGATGATTTGGCGTCGCTGTTGCGCATCGCCGCGGCGACTTGAGCTGGCGTAATGCCGATGGCAGAGAGCTTGTCTGGATCAATCGTAGCGAGGAATTCTTCGTCGGGGGCGCCAAACAGACGAATCTTTTCTGTCCCCGATACGGAGAGCAGACGATCTTTGAGTGTTTCGGCGTGGCGGCGTAGAATCGAGTAGTTGGGCTCGTCGGGGCGTTCCCAGATCAACGCGACAATGGATGCGTAGGCCTTGATTTCCAACTCACGAAAAACGGGAGCCATCGCGTCTGCCGGCAATTCTGGTTCGGTGTCTCCGAGTTTGTCTCGAATGCGTGACCAGACGACGTCGACTTCGGTAATGTGATCACCAAGAGTCACGTTAATCAGAGAGATGCCCGAACGGCTTTGGGAACGAACTTCCTTGATC
>CAYYHV010000040.1:18605-26452 GCA_964471695.1 uncultured Pirellulaceae bacterium | reverse complement strand
ACGCACGGTGAGTTGGTGCTGACGGGGCCCAAAGGGCGAGTCGCGTTGGGGCGAGTCGCCGATTTGGGACGGGAGTGTCATGTCGATTCGGCACATGCGAAGCGCGACGTCGTTAAGATGCAGTTCACAAAGATGACGGATCTGAAAAAAGGCAAACTGGCTGAGTTTCTGGCCGAACACATTTCCGGAATCACGGAGAAGAGTTAGTCGATGACCTTACTTGCACCCACATTTTTGTTTCGATTTTCGGTACCCTGTTTGCAGCTCGAGAAGTTGTGGTCGGACAAAGCCGAATTACCCGAATCGCATCGCATTCCCAGTTTTGGTGAACTTGAAGACAGCCCTCAATTCGCGGATTTGAGAATGGGTTGGCATGCTGATGGAATTGGCGTTTCGTTGCGAGTCACTGGGAAGAAACAACCGACCTGGTGTCGAACGACGCGTGTCGAAGACAGCGATGGAGTCGCGCTTTGGATTGATACGCGGGGAACGCAAAATATTCACCGGGCTTCGCGGTTCTGTCACCACTTTGTGCTGTGTCCACTGGGCAGCGGAAAGAGTATGTCCGCTCCCTTTGGGCGGCTCGTTCAGATCAATCGAGCGAAGGATAATCCCAAACCGATCGCGGAAAATGCAATCAAGATGAAGTCCAGCACGACCAAAGACGGATACGTCCTGCGCGCGGCGATTCCTGCCAGTGCGTTGACGGGGTACGACCCTCAAGAGCAACGACGACTGGGTTTTGCCTTTGCTGCCATGGATCGAGAATTGGGTTGGCAAACTTTTTCGATCGGCAACGATTTTCCCATCGACTCGGACCCAAGTCTTTGGGGCGGATTGGAGCTCGTTGAAAACTAAGAGATAGGTGCGCTGGTAATCACCGCCAGTCGACTCGTTCGAAGTCCCGCGTTCAAGCGGAGGAACCCCTGCGATCAGACGGTAGACGATTCCGGCTAAATCGCCATCGTCGGTCTGCAAATAGTTTCGGAATTGGCTCTAAGCGTCACCTCAAACAATAGTTTCCACGCATGTCTCACTCTCCACTGAAAATTATCGAGAAGTGGGATTGCCATCAGTGTGGAACGTGTTGCCGAGGCACGACGGTTGCTCTTGATGAGGACGATTTGAAACTACTCAAGTCGCAGGACTGGGCAGCGTCCGAAGAGTTTATGGGGCAAACGACCATTGAGCGATCCATCCTGCTCGGCGGGAAAATGGTGCTCGCCAAACAGCGAAACGGTGATTGCGTGTTTCTCGCTGAGGACAATACGTGTCGGATTCATCGCAAGTTTGGAGCCGCCGCAAAGCCCGGCGTTTGTCGCATGTTTCCGTTTCATCAAGTACCTCAGGAGAACGGTACGACTCTGACGGTGCGCAGAAGTTGTCCATCAGCCGCCGCGGAGAGGGGACAATCGCTGGAAAAACATCGCGGCCAACTGCGCAGCGCAGGTTTGTTAAAACGATTCGCTCCGTCAGAAATCGCCACGCCACCTGCGGTCGTGCGAGGCGCAACGCCAACTTGGTCCAGGTACCAATTGGTTGCAGATACTTACCGCAATCTGTTGTGCGACGACACGTATCCAATGGTCGTCCGTCTTGTTCACGCGGTTCATTTTGGAGAGCTTCTGTCGCGATGTCGGCCCGAGCAGCTTGATCGAGACGAGTTTCCGGAGCTTGTGGCGATTATTTCCGCAGGAGATCGAGAAGAGATATCCAATCTGTTTCGCGACAGGCAGCGACCATCGCGCACGGCATACTCGTTGTTACGCCAAGCGGGGTTGCACTTTCTACGTTCGCATCCAGCTATGCAGGGCCGACAGTCCTTGGCGGCGCGCGCGAGCGCGATGTTCCAATCGTTGCAATTCAGCTTTGGTTTTGGACAAGTGCCGCAAATGCATGCTGCGATTCCGCAGGTTCGATTTGACCAATTGGATTATGAACTTGGCGCGTTATCGGCCGAAGTCTACCAACCGCTCAATCGCTTTTTAGAAACGCAGGTCCATTCGCAGCAGTACGGCAACGAAAATAATCAACAGCCACTGGTCGACAGTTTTCGCGAATTGGCGATCGTCTACCCGCTGACACTTTGGTTGTTGAGAATCCTTGCTTATGGACGAAACCCTACTGCAGACGATGCTGTTGCCGCCATTGTTTCCATTGAGCGTGGTCGTGGCATGCAGGGTTTTCATTCCATCGCCAAATCTCTGGGGGAGAGTGGCCAGTTGGAGCGGTTGATTGTGTGGTTGGCGCGATGACCTGGAGAGACCGTCATCGACGGACGCGTGATCTGCTTGGAGCTTTCTCACCTTTCGTCCCTCGGTTGGGGGTGAGTCGTATGCCGAAGGTACTGTTGTTCTGGTTCCGATGCGAATTGATTGACGCTGTTGATAGGCTCAATACATTGAGGTGAGCGAGTCGTCGGTGTCTTTCGCGGCTTGATAAGCAACTTGATCAAACTGAAGGCAACGCCTCAATACATTTAATGTCAGCACTTTGCCCAAATAGTCTGGGGGCAAGGTGTTGGCATTTTTTTTGTAGATGTAACCAATTCGATTGGTACGCGTTGCTGTGAGTCCTCAACCAAAAAGGCGAAGAACTAATGATACTGAAAAACAGGCGAATCATGCGTACTGTAGTGATCCTCAATTTGATACTCTTGTGCTCGACGGTTCGAGCTGAGCAAATCTGCATCGAATTTGAAGCCTGCGTGACGGCTGACTTCAGTAGTGGACCCTGCGTTGGGCTCAACAACGTGGGTGAACTGGTTACTGGTCGAATTTGCTACGACGACGCCGTGCCTGATACTGATCCGTTCACCGGCGAAGGCACTTTCGTCAACGCAATTACCAGTTTCGAATTCAGCGTGGGGTCCGTGATGGGGTCCGTTGACGTCTCGAACTTCGTGATCAATACAACCGATTCGGATTCGCTCAGCGGCGATGAGAAGGTGTTGTTTACCCTGTTGAACCCTTCGACCATGCAGGTTCCGGCTGGCATGGACATCACCCTCAACGCGTTGTTCTTTCAGTTGTTCAATAGCGGTGCGTCCGTTTTTGCGGACCCGGATGCGCTGTCCGGGATCACGGGGATTTATGATCAGTTCGACTCGAGTCAACTGTCCAGATTTCAAGTCGTCGGTGAGTGCGCAGATCCGACGGATCCGAGTATCACTGGGCGATATGGATTTGAGGCGGAAGTCAAACGAGTCAGTATTGTTCCGGAACCTTCGGCTGCCGTTCTGATGATGTTGGGTGTCCTGGCGATTGTGAAACTACGGCGAAGCTAGCCACGATCTTGATATTTCAGGGAATCGTCTGGTCGCCAATTCGACACGAAATGGCCGATTCCCTTGTCTAATCGATCAAAGTTACCAATGCGCTCAATTTGAAGGTCAAACGGCTGTCGCACTGCGTGCTTTGCCCATAGACCCGGCATGACTGATCGGTCACGATAACGTTCAGATTGCTGGTCATTACCAACGAATATAAGGGGGAAGCCCATGACGACTAAGACGCGTGTACTCATCATTGCGGTCCTTGCAATATCGTGCTTTTCGCATGTCCATGCGGCAAACGTCACGATTACGTTTGACGCGAGCGTGACTCTCGACTTTAGTTCAGGACCATGTAGCGGCCTCAATCCTGTCGGCGATATGGTGACCGGCTATATCACTTACGATGATTCCGTCGCCGACTCGGACCCTTCCTTCAATGAAGGTCACTTTATTGACTCGATTGTAAATTTCTCATTCAACGTTGGCGGACAGATGGGCTCGGTGGATGGGGCAGATTTTGGGATAAGTACCGTCGATTCCGATACGTTAGGCGGCAACGACGAAAAGATTCTTGCGGTACTGCTGAATCCGAGCACGATGCGGGTGCCGGCCGGACCCAATATTGAACTGACCGCGTTGTTCTTTCAGTTGTACAACAGCACGAATACCGTATTTACCGACCCGGATTCCTTGTCTGGCATATCGGGCATCTTTGACGAGTTTGACCAAACGAACGACTCACGCTTTCAAGTCGTTGGTCAGTGTGAGGACCCGAATCAGCCGGGGTCGACTGGTGTTTATGGGTTTGAGGCGGAAGTTCAGCGAGTCAGCTTTGTGCCGGAACCTGTCATTTCGCGACTGTTCATATCGGGATTGGCTTGTCTGCTATTCTTGCGGCGTCGCCGCGTTTGAGTTGCGTAACCATCCATATCGGCTGGGCCACTACTGATTTGCAGTAGTGGCCTTCTTTTTTAGCCGGAGAGCGGCCATCTCATCTATTTCGTGTGGTCGCTGGATTTGGTTGCGGTAATAATAGAGGAAACTCTGGAAGCGTTCGAATCGTGGCTGGGCAATGGTCGCAGTCATCGCGGCATCGGCTGCCGAGCGATTGTTTCACTCAACCGGTACGGCACCATGCGATTTTGGCCTGACAACGAAAAAACCCAAGAGCTGTTGGATGGAATTCGGCAGGGAGACGACGACGCGGCCAATCGGCTGTTGGATCGCCATCGCGACTCCCTTCGCCAGTTGGTGGCGATGCGATTGGATAAACGAATTCAAGGCCGCGTTGACGCCAGCGACATCGTTCAGGATGTCATGATTGAAGCGAACCGCCGTTTGAAGGATTACCTTGCCAATCCGGTGATGCCCTTCCATCTTTGGTTGCGTCATATGGCAAAAGACCGAATGATTGACGCGCATCGCCGGCATCGAGGAAGCGCTAAACGCAGCGTGGATCGCGAACAAGCCATGGTGGCGGTGGGCGGCATGGACCGTTCAACGATGGAATTGGCAATGCACCTTGCTGACGGCGAAGCGACTCCGGCTGCGGCCGCCACGATGCACGAATTGCAAGTGCGTTTTGAAGCCGCGATCAACGAGTTGGCCGAACAGGATCAGGAAATTGTCCTCATGCGTCACTTCGAACACCTTACCAATCAAGAAGCTGCCCAATCGCTGGGTTTGAGTGAACCGGCGGCCAGCATGCGTTACCTTCGTGCGATGCGACGGCTGCGCGAGTTGCTTTCTGATTCTGAAGCGGACGACAACGATTCAAAGAAATGAACGACGCGAGTGGACCCACCGAATTGAGCAACGCCGATGATCGAGAGATGCGGCTGGCTGAAATCTTTTCGGATTTGTCCGATCGCGCATCACTGGGGGAAGGCGTCAATCTCAACGACGCCATCTCAGAGCATCCGGAGTTTGCTGACGACTTGCGCGAGCTATTCGGTGCAGCCATGTTGGCGGATGCCGTGGGCAGTCATGTCAAGCATTTCACACAAGCTGGGACCAATTCCGACTCACGCGTTACCGCGACCACGATGGAATTGCCATGCATGTTTGGTGATTATGAGTTGCAGGAAGAACTGGGCCGAGGCGGCATGGGGGTCGTCTATCGGGCTTATCAGATCAGTCTCAATCGTGAGGTGGCGGTCAAGATGTTGTTGCGAGGCAACCTCGCCTCGGATACCGATGAGACAAGATTTCGTCAAGAAGCCGAGTCGGCGGCGCGATTGAACCATCCTGGGATCGTACCGGTTTACGAAGTCGGGAATCACGACGGACGTTTATTCTTCAGCATGAAAATGGTGAAGGGCGAAACGCTCAGCCAGCTCTTGCAGCGGGGGCCCATTCCGCCTCGTTACGCGGCTCGGCTGTTGTCCGCAGTGAGTCGCGCGATTCACTATGCCCATGAGCAGGGTGTGCTTCACCGTGACCTCAAACCGTCGAACATTTTGATCGACGAAGATGGTAACCCGCATGTTACCGATTTCGGGCTAGCGCGGCAGGTTTCTGATGCGGTGTCGATCACCAAGACAGGAGCAGTGCTTGGCACACCAGCCTACATGGCTCCGGAGCAAGCCGCTGGAAATCGCGGTCAAGTTGGACCGTCAAGTGATGTGTACAGTATTGGAACCGTGCTTTACCACGCGCTGACTGGTCGTCCGCCATTTCAAGCGGCTTCTCCCGTCGATGTGGTGTTGATGGTGTTGGAGCAAGAGCCTCTGCCGCCCCGCATCCTGAATCCCAAGGCTGATCGCGATCTCTCGATGGTCGCGCTTCGGTGCTTACAAAAGCCGCCGGATCTCCGCTACGACAGCGCTCAAATGCTGGCCGAGGATTTCGACGCCTTCCTCAATGATGAACCGGTTTCGGCTCGCAGTGGTCATTTGTCGCAAATCGTGGCTCGCTGGTTTCGAGATACACACAACGCGGTGATCCTGCAAAACTGGGGGTTGCTATGGATGTGGCACAGCCTCGTGTTGCTGGTGGTTTGCGTTCTCACGAATGCACTGTACTACTTCGGTCAACGTACTCCGATCTACTATTTTTTGCTTTGGACAGCCGGTTTGGGCGCTTGGGCCGCGGTGTTTTGGTGGATGCGGCAGCGTATGGGCCCGGTGACGTTTGTGGAACGCCAGATTGCGCACATTTGGGCTGCGAGTATGGTATGCATCGGAATGTTATTTCCTATCGAGTTCATTATGGGGCTGGGTGTCCTTGAACTGTCACCGGTACTGGCTCTTGCCAGCGGTATGGTGTTTCTCATCAAAGCCGGAATGCTGACGGGGACATTTTACTTGCAGGCAATTGCCTGTTTCTTGACGTCACTGCTGATGGCGCGATTTCCCCAATACGGCCACTCGATCTTTGGCGTCGTCGGCGCATGTTGCTTCCTGGTTGGAAGTACCACAAGCAGCGAAAAGCTCTGATGGAGTAACGAGAATCCCGCAGCAAGTCCTTGAAAGCTCTTCGCTAGGGTGCATTTTCTTCCGGCCGTGAGCCTCATTTTCTCGTTATTGGCAGTAAACAGGCAATTCTACGAATGGGCAACGATCCACATAGCCGATTCTCTCGGCTCCGGTTATTGTGGCCTTCCCGAGTATCGACTTCGACGTTCTCCAAGACTTTCCGAACAGGCAATCCATGTCCATCACGCTAATCGTTACGCATCCGGGCGGCGCCCATAAGGATGACTTTCTCGCCTGCAGCCTCCTTGCGAGTATGCATAGAGTCCCCATCCAACGTCGAGAACCGACTGAGGGTGACCTTGCCGACTCGAATGTATGCGTCGTCGATGTGGGCGGTTCGCATGATCCGGCTCTGAACAATTACGACCATCACCAGTTTCCACGAGAAGCACCTCCGCTGTGTGCATTGTCATTGGTGCTGCAGAGCATGGGGCTGTACGAAGACGCATTGTTGTTTTGCGAGTGGTTGCGCCCAGCCGAGTGGCTTGATACACGTGGCCCTAACGAGACGGCGGTGGAGATGGGGATTCCGCGAGCCGCGTTTAGTGCGCTCATGTCGCCGATTGATACGACTCTGCTCAGGCAGTTTGCCAAGGTGTCAGAGCTATCACCAGCCCATCCGGTCTATCAAATCATGTGTATGATTGGTGCGGATCTGGTTTCGTATCTTAAGGGGCTTCGACAGCGGTTGAATGATCTCAAGGAGCTGTGCGAGCATTGGACGATTCCGACCGACCATGGTCCGATCGAGGCGATTTTTCTAAAGCGTAGCGAGGGGAACGAAACCGATCCGTCGTTTGGCATACACCGTTTTGTCGCTACCGAATATAGCGAGAACACGATCGCAGCCCTTGTCTATCCTGATCGACGCGGTGAAGGGTATGGACTGTCTCGCTATGATGACAGTCCATTAGTCGACTTCTCGCGGATCGAAGAACTCGATGATGTCCGCTTCGCGCACAAACGAGGCTTCGTGGCCAAAGTCACCACGACGGATGAGTCGCGATTGAAGGAACTGCTCCAATTGGCTGCAGTCGAGCAGGCGTGATCGGGTAGTCGACGATTCAACGAGTCCCTCGACACGACGTTTCCGTCCC
>CAYYHV010000040.1:9360-18505 GCA_964471695.1 uncultured Pirellulaceae bacterium | reverse complement strand
GGAGATCACAGAGGATTCCTAAAGTTCTCCGTGAACTCTGTGACTCTGTGTTTTAGGATTCTGTCCGATTTTTAGGGTCGTCGGCTGGTTTAGGATGTGGTACTTACCTGTTCAAGCGTGATCGGGTAGTCGACGATTCAACGAGTCCCTCGACACGACGTTTCCGTCCCCAGTGTGCCGGCAAAATTGAGCAACCCGCAAGCATGAAACACGGAGGCACGGAGATCACAGAGGATTCCTAAAGTTCTCCGTGAACTCTGTGACTCTGTGTTTTAAGATTCCTGTCCCATTTCCAGCGTCGTCATCTGGTTTAGAATGTGGTACCTACCTGTTCTAGAATGGATTCTCAAATGGCGATTCTTATTGGCACCGACGAAGCCGGTTACGGTCCCAACTTGGGGCCGCTTGTCGTGTCGGCAACGGTCTGGGAAGTTCCGAACGGCGTCACCCATGGGAAGCTATTCGATTGCCTCCAGAACGTCATCACGCCGGAGTTGTGTGGCAAAGTCGATTCGCGCGTGTGGATGGCGGATTCCAAGTTGCTCTACAAACCGCGATTGGTTCAGGGATTGAAGCATATTGAGCGCGGCGTTTTGTCGGCGCTTGCTGTGGCTGAGGATTCCAAACTGAAGAATCCGACTTGGGACCGATTATGGCGTGATGTGGCGACCAGCGACCATCGCAAACTGCAAAAGCTTCCCTGGTATTCCAGCTGTGACGAACCACTACCAATTGATGCTGACACGGATGCGATTGAAGAGGCCGTTTTTCAACTGCGTGATGGATTCGAGCGGGCCGGAGTTCGTTTGCTTTCCATCAAATCGCGGACGATCAGTGCCAACGACTTCAATGGGTTGCTCGAGAAGCATGGGAACAAAAGCTCGGTGTTGTCCAACGTCACGATTGGCTTGATCGCAGATCGGATGAAGTCACTGCCAGAGGGGCCCGTTCATGTACTCTGTGACAAACATGGTGGCCGAAATCGCTATGCGGCGATCCTGCAGTCTTTTTTTGATGACTTTGTCGAAGTCTGTGATGAAGGCCGTGCCCAGTCGATCTATCGAATGGACGCTAAGGAAAGGCAGGTTCAGTTCTGCTTCCAGGCCAAAGCCGACAACATCTTAGCGGCTGCTTTGGCTTCGATGATGTCCAAGTATCTTAGAGAATTGGCCATGCGAGCCTTCAATCGGTTCTGGATCGACCAGAAATCCGACCTCAAACCCACGGCTGGTTATCCGCTCGATGCCAAGCGGTTTAAGCGTCAAATCCAGAAAGTCCAAGCCGGGCTGGGGATTGCCGACAAGCAACTTTGGCGTGCCCGCTAGGTTTTGAGCGGCTCTGTCTGAAGAATGATAATCGGACGTAGCCCGCGGTGGCCTGACCGCCTAAACTACGGTTAGATTCAAGTTAACCGTCGGTGCTGAGAAGATGAACGAAGAAGAAATCTACCAAGAACACGTGATGGATCACTACGAGGACCCCTACCACAAGGGGAGCTGTGAACAGGCGACCCATCAACACGAAGACGACAATCCTCTGTGCGGAGACGTTATATCCATCGAGTTGCGCATTAACGGCGAAAATGTCGTGGAAGAAGCGTGGTTCGATGGCGACGGTTGTTGTATCAGCCAATCGGCAGCCTCGATGTTGATTGAAAAAATCGAAGGCAAGTCCATTGAAGAGATAAAGGAATTCTCAGCTGACGATATGCTTGAGTTGTTTCAGGCAAAGTTGACTCCGAATCGACAGAAGTGTTGTCTGTTGTCGTGGCGAGTCATCCAATCGGCAATGTTCTCGCCAATCGACGAGGACAATGAAGGCGCCCCGGGATTCTCGGGGCCCAGTCTTGGAGAAGAATCGTGAGTCTTGACGACGAAGTCCGTTCGCTGGATGTGGAAGCACTGCGAGCGGATTTCCCGATCCTCTCCAGTACCATCCGCGATGGTGTGCCGCTGGTTTATCTCGACAATGCGGCTTCGACTCAGCGGCCGCGCCAAGTCATCCAGCGTATCGTTGATACCTACGAACAAAGTTATGCTAACGTGCATCGTGGGATTCATTCGCTGAGTGAATCTGCGACGGACCTCTACGAACAATCTCGGCAGAAGATTCAGCGATTCATCAACGCTGAGACTCCCGAGCAAGTCATCTTTACCACAGGTGCGACGGCAGGGATCAATCTTGTGGCTCGCAGTTGGGGCGACGCAAATCTTGGCGAAGGTGATGAAATCCTAGTCACTGAGATGGAGCACCATTCAAATTTGGTCCCCTGGCATCAGCTTGCCGATCGAACGGGAGCTAAGATTCGCGCGATTCCCATTACGGATGATGGACAACTGGATTTGGCACAACTGCCGAATCTGCTGACGGAGAAAACCAAGGTTCTGGCGGTTGCGGCGGTTTCGAATGTGCTCGGCACCATCAACCCGATCGCTGAACTCGCGGCAAAGGCCCACGCGGTCGGCGCCATTATCGTTGTGGATGCTGCGCAGAGTGTGCCTCATGAGGTTACAGACGTGCAGGAACTCGATGTCGATTTCCTTTGTTTCAGCGGGCACAAAATGCTGGGGCCCTCGGGCATTGGCATCCTTTACGGTCGACGTGAATTGCTCGAAGCCATGCCGCCGTTCATGGGCGGTGGCAGCATGATTCGTCGCGTCCAGATTGATAGCTTTACATCGGCTGATCTACCCGCCAAATTCGAAGCGGGGACTCCGCCGATCGCACCAGCTATCGGGTTGGGGGCTGCCGTAGATTATCTGAACAACGTGGGGCTGGAAAACGTAGCTGCCCACGAGCTTAAGCTCACCAAGTTGGCGCACGAAATTCTTGGGCAGATCGAAGGAATGCGATTTCTGGGCCCTACCCCGGAACTCAAATGCGGCATTGTGAGCTTTCGTTTGGATCGCGTCCCACCACATGATGTTGCCGAGTTATTGGATCGTGATGGGATCGCCGTGCGGGCTGGTCATCATTGCACCAAGCCCTTGCACAAGCGGCTGAAGATATCGGCCAGCAGTCGAGCGAGCTTCTACTTATACAATACGCCGAGTGAAGTCGAAAAACTCGGTGAGGCGCTGGAGAAAGCTCGGCAGTTCTTCACGCGGCGCAATCGCTGACCCGAGTTCGAGCCGTCTTATGTCAGAGAGTCCGGATTCGATCGCCGCATCGCAAGCTCGGTTCAATAAATCGACTCGAAATCGTCGCGAGGAATTCACCGAGCACCGCCGGCAGGTCATGGGACTGATTCAGTCGTTGGCCGTTCACTCGACCGATCGTATCTGCATTCTGGGAGCCGGGAATGGTAACGATCTGGATCTGGGCGAGCTGACTCAGGCGTTCGCACATGTCCATCTGGTTGACCTTGATCCTGTTGCGCTTCAGCATGCAAACGAATCGTTCAACGTGCAAGATGGCGGTGGTTCCGTGACAATTCAAGCGACTGATGTTACCGGTTGGCTGGATCAGCTTGAAATCGTGAGGGCAACCGACGCCTCCGACGCCTCCGACGCCGATGTGACGGCAACTATGGCGGCTGTCGATTCGATGACGGTGACGATTGACCATGGGCCATACGATATCGTCGTGTCGACTTGTCTACTGACCCAGATCTTTGACAGTCTGGTGATGGCGTTCGGGCAGCAAGAGCGGCTGAATGAACTCATTTTCGCTGCCCGGAAGCAACATCTTAAGTTGCTTATCAATACGCTCAGTCCCGGTGGTCGCGGGATGCTCATTACCGACTTTACGGATTCCATTTCCCTGCCAATTCTCACAGAAATCCCAACCGACCAATTCGCCGATGCAATGCTGCAGGCGATCATTGCGAACCACTTTTTCACTGGTGCGAATCCATTGGCGATCGCCAAGGCGATGCAGGAGCAACCGGAGTTTGAGATGACTGTTAGTCACAATGTGACTCAACCGTGGCGCTGGGATATTGGCGCGAAACAGTTGGCGGTGTCTGCAGTTCAATTTCTTAAGCGTTAAGGTGGATTCCGACGCGCACCGCTGAGACCGCGATTTTATGCTTGCAACGTGGTTGGTTGAGCTCAGCTGCGAGAGAGTGCGTAGAGAAAGAATGAATTGATGGATGAAAGGCCTAGAATCCCAACGATGTAGATTAGTGACTTCCATCCGGCTCGGCGCGCTAACCATGCACCAAGTAGCAATTCGCCAATCACCCACATCGCTGCTACGGCTGATCCGGCGTCATTGTTGTCCCGCATCACGAAGACTACGGGAATCAGTGATGGGCCAATCGTAAATCCTTCGTACATCCCTGAAGTGTGGCCGAAGGGTTTATTGAAAGGCACAATCCACAGGAAGGGTAGAAACAGGCACGCAAGTAACGAAAAGATGTGAGTGCGAGTCGATGCCGATTGCCAGCAAGACCAGATTCCCATGGCGAGGCTCACCGCGATAATGAGTGAGGAAGCCACTTTCCAACTCATGATCTTGCTAACGGCCATGAATGCCGCGACGAATGTGGTAAAGACGATCAAGTCGAAAGTGCTAAATTGCCGGCGATTTGATGGAGTCGCGGTTTCGAATTTGGGAGGAAAGCGCCGACGAATTGCGCTCCAAGTGATGCCGACAATAATCGTAACGACACCCGTCATTAAGGCGGCGCGTTTCAATCCCGTATGGCGCCTGCGAGAAAGCGCAACTTCGGTGAACTCGAAAAGGACCGGCACCAGCATCGCAACGATGATGGCGATTCCCGTGAGGATGATCAACACAGGGAACGGAGGTTTTGGCCTTCTTGACTCGTCGATCAAAGCGTTTAGCTCAACTTGGGTCATCGGCAAAATCTCGCGCGAGTTCGAGCAACGTGCGCACCATGACTCCGCTGGCTCCCGCATCAGCCCACGCCTTTGGAGATTCGTAGAAGCAAGGACCGGCAATGTCGAGGTGAACCCACGGCCGTTCGTCCACAAAGTGTTCAAGTAGCTTGGCGGCGGTGATCGCTCCACCCCAGCGTGTCCCACCCGTATTCATAATGTCGGCGACTTTACTTTGAATTTGCTCGCCAAACTCAGCAGCCATAGGAAGCTCCCAGACGCTTTCCCCTGTGCGCTCGGCAGCGGCTTTGACTTGATTGGAAAAGGGTTCATCATTTGTCATCAGGCCGCAGATATTTTCTCCGAGGGCGACGACGCAAGCTCCCGTGAGCGTTGCCAAATCGACGATCTTCGTGGCTTCATTTTCTACGGCGACGCACAACGCATCGGCTAACACCAGCCGTCCCTCTGCATCCGTGTTGTGGACTTCGATGGTGGTTCCATTACGAGCCGTGAGGACGTCGCCCAATTTGTAGGCTGCTTGGCTGGGCATATTCTCGACCATGCCGATGATACCAATCACGTTGGCGGGAACTTTCAGTTTGGCGATGGCATTCATGGCTCCGACGACGGCACCGGCTCCGGCCATGTCGGCCTTCATCGTTTTCATGCCGTCGCTTGGCTTGAGCGACAGTCCGCCGGAATCAAAAGTGACGCCTTTGCCAACGAGCGCCAAAGTCGCATTATTCTTGGGAGCTCCCTGGTGACGCATAATCGCCAGTCGTGATGGCTTTGATGAACTCCGCCCCACCGCCAGTAATGCACCACAGCCTTCCTCTTCAAGTCGCTTGTCGTCCCAGACTTCGATCTCGAGCCCGGCCTCGTTCGCCATTTCCGTTGCGTGTTCGGCGAACGATTCGGGATAAAGAGCATGGGGCGGCTCGTTGACCAGCCGTCGCGTCAAATTGACGGACTCGCCAAGAATCGTTCCTTCGGAGATCGACGATTCGTAGCTGGCGGGCCAAAGCGCGTTTGAAATGGGATGCGTCGATTTTTTCGCACGGTACAAATCCTGTCCCACACAGCCAAACATGGCTCCGGCGATGGCAGCCGATTTCAACGAGTCGTCCCAGTTGTCGTCGAGCAGGAATGCAACGCGCTCTCGCGGCTTTTTGGAGAGAGCCTTCGAAGCGGCTCCGGCAGCTTGGAAGGCCGTCAATTGAGTGGATTTTCCGACACTTCCCAAGCCGACAAGAGCGATCTGTTTGGCTTTGACACCGGTCGGGGCAAGCAGAATCGTGACTTCGTTGGCTTTGCCGGTGATTTCCTCTTGTTCAAACAATTGCGAGATAACTTTGCCCGTTGCGGCGTCAATTTCGTCACAAAACGAAGTCGAATTTCCGCCTTCGCAGACCCCAACGATAATTGCATCTGCTTCGATTTCGGCCAGTGGGGAGTTAACCAGAGCGTGTTTCATCGGTGATACCTTGGGAGATTCTGGGCGAAGCTGCGTTATGGCCAGCATTAAATACGCGTGGTATTTTATCCGGAATTCGGTATTCCCCCCCAGTCCAACTTGGTCCTGATGCTACGCCCTGGGGCACAGCCACTCCACTCGCGGGAACAGAGCTCGAATGACGTATCGCTGCATGCGACAGTGCGTTGATGATTTAGCGCAACACGGGCATTTACTTCGGATCACCGAGGAAATTGACCCCCATCTTGAGGCTGCGGAGATTCAGCGCCGCGTATTCCAATCTGGTGGACCAGCGCTCCTGTTTGCCAACGTGAAGGGATGCAAGTTTCCTATGGTTTCCAACCTGTTTGGAACCATGGATCGCACGCGGTTCATTTTTCGCAAGACGATCGAGAATGTGAAACGTTTGATTGACTTGAAGGTCGATCCTGCGAATCTGGCGAAGGACCCGCTGCGCTATGGCATTGCTGGGCTGGGGGCGTTTCGCATGTTGCCGCGTCGAGTCCGCCGTGGTCCCGTGATGGCGAATCGAACAACATTGGACGAACTGCCGAAACTGCAGAGCTGGCCGATGGATGGTGGCCCGTTTGTGACGTTGCCCCAGGTTTACACCGAGAACGTCGAATCACCGGGAGTGATGAAGTCGAATCTCGGCATGTACCGTGTCCAAATAAGCGGTAACCAATACGAGAAAAACAAAGAGATTGGGCTGCACTATCAGATACATCGGGGCATTGGTGTTCATCACAAAGCCGCCTTGCGAAATAACAAGCCGTTTCACGTGAATATCTTCGTCGGCGGAACGCCCGCTATGACCGTTGCTGCGGTGATGCCGCTTCCGGAAGGCTTGTCCGAACTGACGTTTGCGGGGGCGTTGGCTGGGCATCGCATTCGCATGGCGACTGGGGCTGGGCCGTTGCCCATCTATGGCGATGCGGATTTCGTCATCTGCGGAACCATTAAACCCGATCTTATGCCCGAAGGGCCTTTTGGCGATCACTTGGGCTACTACAGCTTGGAGCATTTGTTTCCGGCACTGGAGGTAAGCGCAGTTTACCACCGTGACGATGCGATTTGGCCATTTACGGTGGTTGGGCGTCCTCCACAGGAGGATACGATGTTCGGCGAGTTGATTCACGAAATCACCGGGCCTGTAATTCCAACCGTTGTGCATGGCGTGCGCGCGGTGAATGCCGTCGATGCGGCGGGAGTCCATCCGTTGATGCTGGCGATCGGGAGTGAGCGCTACGTACCTTACGAACCGAATCATCGTCCGCGTGAAATTTTGACGCAGGCGAATGCGATTCTTGGGCAGGGGCAGATGTCTTTGGCCAAGTACCTGATGATCATTGCGGGTGATGATGATCCCGACTTGAAGATCTCCGAAATCGCGGGTTACTTTCAACATTTGTTGAAGCGTATCGACTGGACCCGCGACTTGCATTTCCAGACGTGTACAACGATTGACACGCTAGACTACTCGGGAACGGCACTGAACGAGGGCTCGAAAGTCGTCATGGCCGCGGCAGGGCCTGTTCGTCGAGAGCTGCCAACGGAACTGCCCGAGTTGGGGCTGCCGCCTGGGTTTTCCGCTCCCCATGTATGCCAGCCCGGAATTTTGGCGGTAACCGGTCCAACGGCTGTGCCAAGCTCAGGTGAACAATCGCATTCTTCAGATGTTCATCGCTTTTGTGAACACTTTGATGCGTCGGCACCGATCAATGCGTTCCCGCTCGTGTTGATTGTTGATGACGCGGAGTTCACTGCAGCAACGCTCAACAATTTTCTTTGGGTGACATTCACTCGCAGCAATCCTGCCAGCGACATTCACGGCATACAGCCGTTTATTCGTGACAAGCATTGGGGCTGCGAAGGCAGTCTGGTGATTGATGCTCGCAAGAAACCGCGACATGCTCCTGAACTATTGGAAGATCCCAAGGTGACTGCAAAAGTTGACGCAATGGCAACAAAATCCAATGAGTTGGCGAAGTGGTTGTGACCTTGCGGCAGTGAGTGTGGAGTTGGGGCGGCGAGGTACAAGTCGATTGTTGTTAAGGTCGACTAAGCTAGGGCATTGCCGTCGCAGTGACGAGAGAGACAGCGATGTTGCCGTCATCGAAACAAACGGCCACGTCGCTTCCCTTGCTGCGTGGTCGCTGACGATAATCGCCTTGGTAGCGGTATCCGTCTTCGGTCTTGATATAGTCAACTTCCAAATGTCTGGGCTCGGGATGGGCGTTGACGATTTCGATGTCTGAAACCGACGTGTCGACGTCTGGTAAATTCACATTCCAGTGGGAATCGACAGGGAGTTCGCTCTCGATCAACTTGCGAACGACACGTTCAGTTAACGCAGCCGTCTTGTCCCAGTCGCGCGGGCGGTCACGCCGCATGTATTGCGAAATAGAGATTGCACGTCTTCCCAGCCACGTGGCTTCTCGGGCTGCCGCAACGGTGCCGGACATCCAGAGGTCGACTCCCAAATTGCCACCTGCGTTGACCCCGGATATCACCCAATCAATCTGATCGACCAGTTGACGGATTCCCAGCCGGGCACAATCGGCCGGTGTTCCGTCGACTTTGAAACGACGATCGCCCATCGAGCTGACGTGTATGGTTTGGTGATTGGTCACCTGGTGACCGCAGCCGGAATAGCCTCGGTCGGGTGCAACCACCCATACCGTTGCGAACTTGGAAACGGCTGTTTCCAGCGCGGCGATGCCGGGAGCGTCAATTCCGTCGTCGTTGGTAAGCAGGATATGCATGGCCAGAGTCTAACATTTCATGTGCGATGGAGTGATAGCGATTGTTGACAGTGGCGGCACGATGATCTGGCGTCAATAATGCTCGAGAACAAATCTATATCGCGAGGTGAATCCATGCA
>CAYYHV010000040.1:0-9350 GCA_964471695.1 uncultured Pirellulaceae bacterium | reverse complement strand
ATCGCACACGCCTTGGTTGACGAATCGCCGCCATGTACTCGGGTTGTTGGCAGGTTTGGGGATCGGCAACGGAGTGATGCGTCGTGCGTTGGCGGATGAAGTCTCGAAGCGCGCGAGTGTTGATGCCGCAATGATCAAGTCGGCGGAGTGGATTGCCGGCATTGAATTGAGTGACGACGATCGCAGGCAAGTCGCAAGTACAATGAAGCGGGCTTTGTCTGAATTTGCAGCCTTGCGTGAGGTTCAAGTCGATTACTCGGTAGCACCATCGATGGTGTTTTTGACCGAGCCACAGGCTGCTGATCCTTCGGTGCAGCGCAATCGGGCCGAGATGACCGAATCGCGAGCCATGCTTCCCAAGTCGGATGAGGACCTGGCTTTTTTGCCAGTTACCGAGTTGGCTTCTCTGATTCGCAGTCGCCAAGTGACTTCGACGCGACTTACGAAACTTTATTTGGCTCGGCTAAAGAAATACGACCCCCTGCTCCACTGTGTCATGACTCTTTTGGAAGCGTCGGCACTGGAACAGGCGGCTTTGGCGGATAAGGAGATTGCCGCCGGTCGATATCGTGGACCGCTCCATGGTATTCCCTACGGCGCTAAGGACTTGATCTCTGTGGCAGGGTTCAAAACGACTTGGGGGGCGACTCCGTTCAAGGATCAACAGATCGACGAGACGGCGACAGTGATACAGCGATTGGAGCAGGCGGGGGCTGTGCTTGTCGCGAAACTCAGCCTCGGTGCGTTGGCGATGGGGGATCGCTGGTTTGATCAAATGACACGCAATCCTTGGAATCCTGAGCAGGGATCAAGTGGCTCGTCCGCCGGATCGGCGTCCGCTGTGGCTGCCGGATTAGTTGGGTTCGCGCTGGGAAGTGAAACGTTAGGAAGTATTGTTTCCCCGGGGCGACGATGTGGAGCTACGGGGCTGCGCCCGACTTTTGGGCGCGTTAGCCGTCATGGTTGCATGGCGTTGTCGTGGTCGATGGACAAAATCGGTCCGTTGACGCGCTCGGTTGAAGATTGCGCGTTGGTTTTGGATGCCATCCATGGAACGGATGGCTTGGATTATTCGGTAGTTGACCGTCACTTTCATTGGCCACCGCGAAATGCTCTGCGACGTTTGCGAGTCGGTTATGAGGAAAGCAACATCCAACTGGAGGACCGAACCGATCTGGCCATTCTGAGGCGATTGGGCGTCCAATTGGTTCCCATCAAGCTGCCTGAGTTCCCGCATTGGGAAATGACGATCATGCTGGATTCGGAAGCCGGGACGATGTTTGATCCTTTGACGCGAGCAGGGATCACGGAAGGTTTGAATACCTGGCCGGGAACGTTTCGCAAGGCACAGTTCATTCCTGCCGTCGAGTATCTTCGCGCGGCTCGTGTTCGATCGTTGTTGATGAAAAAGATGTCGGAAGTGATGAGCAAGGTTGACATGTACATGATTGACAGCGGTGACAATCTCGCGATCACCAATCTGACTGGTCACCCTGCGGTCGTATTGCCGAATGGATTTACCGATTCCGAGGGTCAACCGAGTACGCCGACAGCGACGACGATTACTGGGCGGCTGCATGGCGAATCAGAGTTGCTGATGTTGGCCAAGTCGGTTCAGGACGCAGGTGAGTTTCATTTGAAACGCCCGCCTATTGAGCAATTTCTTGTCAGTCAGATGCGGGAAGTTCCAGCCGGGGAAACGAGCGGATAGATTCGATTTCTTAATCCTCTTGGCCGGTTGACTGCAAGCAGTGCTACAACGATTCGTTGCTGTGCAGTGACACCACCAGCGAAATCCAGTTGGCATTTGTTGGTACCTGAAAGCCCATGTCTTCGGTCTGGCGATGCTGCCTGAGCTTTCAGGCTTGTCGAATGCTTGCAGCCTTGATACTTCTCACTGCCGCGACAAGTACAGGACGGTGCAATTCGCGCACCCTATTCTGGGATACTGGTCCTATGAGGAATCCAATGAATTCAGTAGCTATCGGCCGACACATAGTACAGAATTTTCTTCTGGGGCTTCCGCAAATCAAAACCCTCGCCATGAGGTGGCATTCGATGGGGATGGGAAGATCTGAAGAGAAGATTCGGCCGGTCTTCAAAGAGCTTATTGCGATGTTGGGCCGGGCCGGTATCAGCCTGCCTGGGCAAACGATTCTTGAGCTTGGTCCTGGTCAGACGCCCGATCTTATGGTTGGCGGGCTACTGTTGGGAGCGTCTCGAGCCATTGGGCTCGATGTTTCAGAGTACCTTCCCCGTGGATTTCGAGAGACTTCCTCCTACAACGACTTGCAGAAATGGTTGGGTTCAGCCGTTGAGGAAGGTGAGTTGGGGGAGGATGTGCGATTCGACAATCGTCTGCTTGACGGCACCGCAATCCCGAACTCCTTGCTGAACATGCGATTCTATGACGGTCGCCGTTTTCCGATTGAGGACGAGTCGGTTGACATCGTCTGGAGTAATTGTGTTCTTGAGCACGTGTCAGATCATAAGGCTGTCTTTGATGAGGTTTGGCGAGTCCTCAGGCCTGGTGGCGTAGCGGTTCATATTATTCACCTGCAGGATCATCACACATTTACTGGGGACGAGGATTGGTTGCGTTTCTTACAGTTCAGTGGTGCCCAGTGGGAGCGAATGTTCAGCAATCGCTCGACATGGTGCAACCGATTGCGCTCTGGACAATGGGCAAATCTTTGCGAAGCCAAAGCTTGGGAGATTGTTGAATTTGAAGAGCTACGCCAGCAGCTTCATGCGGACTTTGATCGCAAGAAGCTGGCAAGTCCCTTTAATTCAATGAGCGATCTTGAGCTCTCCGTAAGTTGGCTGAATGTGGCACTGCGAAAGCCGGTCCTTGAGCCAGCTGAGCGAGATGAGTCACCCACCGCGAGTCGCGAACCGCAGACGACTTTGGTCAGTGACTGACTCGGCGCACGTTGGATGTGGAGGGCTCTCAGCAAGTCTTCAATCGCGCACCAGTGAAGCCTGGAATCAATCGGGCTATGAAGATACTCGTTTCGATGCCAACCCGAGATTGGGGACGTTGAGCTTGAGCAACGGGCACGAATAGCAACGTCACATCAAGAAAAGCAGTCCTGCGAGAAATTACCTGGAGGCAAGGGGAAGCGTTGCTTCACGCTATATGAGGGCGCAAAAAAAGCGGGGACCAGATTCACTCAGGTCCCCGCTCATATATCAATTTCGTCGACTCAAGTCGGATTAACGACGGCGAACGAAGCCGAGAAGGCCAAGTAGAGCCGAACCGAAGAGTGCGAAGGTCGATGGCTCAGGAACAATCTGAACTCCACCGAAGATGATGCCGCCAGGAACGCCAGATGCGTAGTTAACAGCCATTTCTACATCACCGAAGTCAGCTTCGGTCAAACCGGTTGGGTACTGAAGAACGTCAGTACGACCAGCTGGAGCCAAGAAGTTAGAACCGGCGGATACGCCGAAGATCTGGGCTTTGCCTGCGAAGTTCTGACCATTCCAAACAACGCCGTCGATGAAGCCGCTGAGTAGGAAGTCCGTTGCGTCAGGACCAGTTACGGAAAGCGAAATTGTTCCGACATCATCGCCACCGAGGGTCATTCGGTCAGCGGTGTCGGCGGCCTGGTTGAGGCCAAGTGTATTGAGGTACATCAAACCAGTTTCTGGTTCGTATTCTACAACTGGAACGGCTTGGGAACCGTCAGGATTCGCGTCACCCATCCAGAGAGATCCGTCAGGGCTGGCCTGACCGAAAGCAAGTGCGGCGGAGAGAACAACAGACGCCATAACAACTCGGCTGATCAATTTCATTACTTCTTACCCTTATGTGAAAAAAACATACCGTGCTAAGTCAGGGGCTCAAGTTGAGCCCCTTCATAAGCCTTGACTCCGCCAGCCTTGCGACTGGACTTTTGAACATCTAATCAAGATTAGCGACGGCGAACGAATCCAAGCAATCCAAGGAGAGCTGATCCGAACAGTGCGAAGGTCGATGGCTCAGGAACGATCTGAACTCCACCGAAGATGATTCCGCCAGGAACGCCAGTCGAATAATTAACCGCCATTTCAACAGTACCAAAATCAGCTTCCGTCAAGCCAGTCGTGTACTGAAGGATTTCTGTGCGTGCACCAGGAGCCAAGAAGTTAGCACCGGCTGACACACCAAAGATTTGAGCTTTGCCAGCAAAGTTCTGTCCATTCCAGACAACGCCGTCAGTGAATCCAGTCAGAATGAAGTTGTCAGCATCAGGACCTTCAACCGAGAAAGAGATGGCTCCGACATCATCGCCACCGATGCTCATTCGGTCAGCGGTGTCGAGGCTTTGGTTCATGCCGAGTGTATTGACGTACATCAAACCAGTTTCTGGTTCGTACTCAACAACAGGCACGAGCTGCGATCCGTCAGGATTTGCGTCGCCACTCCAAAGACTTGCGTCAGGAAGAGCCTGACCAAGGGCGAACGATGCGGACAATACGATTGATGCGATAACAATGCGGCTAATCAATTTCATTACTCTATATCCTTGTGCTACTGCGGAACATTGAAGGAGTTCCAAACCCAAAAAAGCGATTCAAATACGAATTGCATAAAAAAAAACGTCAGCACTCATACCCGTCCACGCGATTGCGTGACGGATGCGAGTGTTGACGTTCTATAAAGGTCTTGGCTTAGCTGCTCTTTTCTATCGTTGGCATCTAATACAGCAGTTCCATACGAAAAAATGCCAACATCAAACCCCGCAATTGTTGCAGGACGAAATGCTGACATTTGATTGTGGAACTGCAGTGGCGACGCCTTTTCTTACTTCGTTAGTTCTAACTCGTTAAAACACTGAATCTGGACACAACAGGTCCTACAAAGCCGATCTTAGTTGTTTTCCGACTTCTGTCAATCATATCAGTCAAAATTAACAAAGTTCCCCGATATTGCCCCATTTGCTTGAAATTGGGCGATTTTCGCCTGCAGACCGCGTTCAATTTGGGCAAATATCGTCGTTATCCGGAGAATAACCGTCAACTCCATTACATTCCCCTGCCGATACGAATGTCAAAGTGTAATGGTTAGGGTGATTTTAACGGCTGATTTTGCCAGCTGCCGCGGAGCAATTTGATGGATCGCAACCAGACTCGTGTCGACTTACCGCATTTGGTGCACACCCGTCCCGCTTTAAAATCGCCGCCCGATCACGGGTTGCTGCTCGAACTTGCTGGGCATACCTCCAATGAGGCTGAGTTTGTCGAGCGACAGGCCCAACAATTGGGACTTCGATTGAATGAGCAGCAACGGGATCTCGATCGTCGAGAAGCCGAATTTAATGCGCGCGCTGCTCGAATGGAGAATGAACTTCGAACAGCTCGACTCGTTTATCGCGAACGTGAATTCAAGATCCTTGAAAAGCAGCGCGAGTTTGAGTCGCGATTGACGGAAATGCGTCAGCGCAATGCGGACATGGTGGCTGCTCAGTCCGCACTCGAATCGGAGGCTCATGTTAACCGCATCCGGCACCACCAGCAGTTGGATGAGAGTCGATTATCTGTCGAAGAGTGGCAAAAACGACTGCGAGCCATGGAGAATGATGAGAAGCAGCTAAAGCAGCGTATGGATGAGATTGAAGCGACCAAAGTGGAGCTCGATTCGCAACGCGAGTTGCTTGCCCAGCGTGAAAAGAGTCTGCAAGAAGCGGAGAGTTCGGATGAGGCGTACTTGCGGGAGATTGCTGTAGAGCGAGAAAAGTTGGCTGCAAAGTCAGAGGAGCTGGAGCGTCGCCACGTTGCTGTGCGGCAGCTGCATGGTGATGTTTCCAAGATGTACCGAGAGGGATTGGAGATTCGCATCTCTACGGAAGAGGTGTGGGGCGAGATGACCGAAGCCAATCCAGCTGGCGAGATTTCTACGCGTGTTTCGGAGTACCGCAGCCAGTTGACTCAAGAGTATCAGATTGCCAATCAGAAGCTGGCTGAGCAGCAGGTGGAGATTAAAACCCTGATTGAGCGTCTTGCTTTGCATGAATCTCGGCTGACCCAGCAGCGCGACGAAGTGCGTGGTTGGGTCTCTCGGCGACAGCAGGAAATTGGCGAACAGGCAAATCGACTGTTGGAGCGCGAGCAGGAATTGGATCGGCAGGGCACCAACTTGCGTCATTTCGAGCGGCAGTGGCAGAAGGATCGAGAGAGCCTCGAGCATGAAATCCAGCGACTGCGAAACAATGATCAGCAGGAACTGTTGGCCAGCGATTCCTGATCGGGTTGTTCCGACTTCACAGCTTGAGGCGTCCCACGTCTGAGCCGAACCGTCGTCTGTTTGGGTCGAGATTAACGATCCCGGCTGTCCAGTTGCGTCGTTGAGTTGGCGAATTCTTGACGGTTGCGCAATTTCTTATTCTGACGCGCCACTCACTTCTGTGTGGGATATAATGCGTCGTTCTATGTTGGCATGGATGTCATCCATCACCCGCGTTATTTCCCAGAAGTCATTCCATGTTTGTTGATCGCGTTACGATTGAAGTCTCCGCTGGAAATGGTGGCAGCGGCTGCTGTAGCTTTCGTCGCGAGCGTTACGTCCCGCTGGGCGGTCCAGATGGCGGCAATGGCGGGCGGGGCGGCAGCGTTATTTTGCTCGCTGAGGCTGGCGTAGACAGCTTGATGAATGTGGCCCATCGAAAACACTGGCGGGCCTCGAGCGGGAAGCATGGCCAGGGCTCCAATCGTCACGGAAGAAACGCAGAGGATTTGATTATAAAAGTTCCGCCGGGAACCGTCGTCATTGACGAAGTCGGTGGTTTCGTTATTAAGGATCTGGCACAAGATGGCGAGCAGGTTGCAGCAGCATTGGGTGGAAAAGGCGGTCGTGGCAACACGTCCTTCAAGTCTGCGACTAATCGGGCGCCACGCCAGACGACGCCAGGCGGCGAAGGCGAGACGCGGAAAATCACCCTTGAGCTGAAGGTGATCGCAGACGTTGGGTTGATCGGAAAACCTAACGCCGGCAAAAGTACGCTACTAAGTCGCTTGTCGAAAGCGCGCCCGGAGATTGCCGACTATCCGTTTACGACGAAGTTTCCCAATCTTGGTTTGGTGCAAATCGATATGGACCGTTCATTCGTCTTGGCTGACATTCCAGGGCTGATCGAAGGAGCGCACGCGGGCGTTGGATTGGGGCACGAATTTCTGAGACACATTCAACGCGCCGGTATTCTTGTGCATCTTGTCGAGCCGCAACCGATGGATGATACCGACCCCTTAGAGAATTACGCGTCGATTCGCGATGAGCTGGTGCGGTATGACAAGACGCTGGGAGAGCGTCCGGAGATTGTGGCGGTCACCAAAGCCGAATTGCCGGTTGCCAAGGAGGTGCATGCTGCGCTTTCAAATCAACTTGATACGCCTCCGTTGCTCATCTCTGCGGTGACGGGGCAGGGATTGCAGGAACTAACCCGGGGCATTGCTCAGCTTTTGAGTGTGAGTGCTACATCGTGAGTCGTTTGTCTGAATCGGTTGCGATCGGAGTTGGCAACACGTCGGTACAGATTGGTTACTTCTCTTCGATTTCCCAAGACGTACCTGCTCCAGACACCCACGTCGTTGTCCCTTCTCGCAGCGAAGATTGGGATTGTCTCTTGCCGGCTTTGCCGGACGATCTTGCTCCCGATTCGCCTTGGTTTGTGGCCAGCGTCTTTCGCGACTCGGCCGCACGTATCGCTCAGTGGGTTAAACAGCGATATCCCAAGGCGCAGCTGACGACGTTGACGCATCAGATTTTTCCCATCGAGCTCGACGTGAGGCAGCCGGAGCGAGTCGGAACGGATCGGATTGCTGCGGCGATCGCCGTAAACCGACTTCGTGACCCCGACAAGCCTGCGATCTGCATTGATGCGGGGACTGCTTTGACGGTCAATGCGATTCGAAGTGACGGTACGTTTCTCGGGGGAGCTATCCTGCCGGGCACGACGACTGCCAGTCGCGCGTTGTCCAAGTCGACGGATCAGCTACCGGAGATCGAGATAACTTCCAGGCTGTTGCCGGCGGCCATCGGGAAGAATACCGACGAGGCAATCCAGAGTGGAATTTTCTGGGGTGCTATCGGGGCAGTGAAGGAACTCATTGCCCGATTTCAAATGTACGAGCAGCTTAAGGACGCCGAAGTATTTGTGACAGGTGGGTTTGGGCCAGCATTGGCTGAGCATCTAGGGCCGAAATCGCGACTGGTCACGCATCTTGTTCTGTCTGGCATCGCGATCTCGGGTCGTGAAATCCTCGAATCGAAATAGTGCCAGCAGTGATGGCAAACCCCGACGAGCATTCGGCTTGTCGTAATGGGAAGCATGGCTTTACCCTCTTCGCTTGATCCCGAATTCCGTTTGCGAATTCTTTCATGATCGCTCATTTTACCTGGTCGTCTGTCATGCATCGCAATTTCAATGCGCTCATAACGTCCCGTACGGTTACTGGTTCTTTGTTAGTCTTGTTGTTATTGCGTGCCGTCGTGTGCGCTGAAAATGTCTGGCCCGAGACTTGGGTTGATGACGCTGATCTCCACGGCATCTTCTTTATTGATTCAACGACTGGGTGGGCGGTTGGCGATCGTGGCGCGATCTGGCATACCCAGGACGGAGTCAACTGGCGGCAGCAAAAGTCACCTGTAGGCCAGTCACTTTTGTCAGTGCACTTCATTGATGCAAAGAACGGCTGGATTGTCGGCGGGCGTATTCCGGATTACTCCCAACAGACGGAAGGTTGCGTACTTCGCACGGATGATGGAGGCGAGACTTGGGTGCGAGAAAAAAGCGAATTGCCGTTCTTGCGGTCCGTTGAGTTTCAGGACTCGATGAATGGGATCGCCGCCGGTGACTGTACGGCGATGTATCCGTCGGGTTTTTTTCAAACCAAGGACGGTGGGAAAAATTGGCGAACGGTCGCGATTCGTGGCCGTTCGCGCTGGCAGGCGATGGTGTTGCGCGAAAATCGCGGATTGCTGCTGGACGAATCGGGTGCGATCCGACGTTTCGGATCGGATCATGACCGTTCGTTGATAACGACTGGAATGGTCGCCCAACCGGCAATGAATGACATTGGATGGCTCGATGACTCGACGGCGATGGCTTGCGGTGACGAGGGCAAGCTTCTGTTGTCTCTTGACGCCGGTAGCACGTGGGAGTCACTTGAGTCAGGAGGTATTCCGATCCGGGCGAGTCTAAGGACGCTGGCGGCGCACGGCCCAATGATCCTCGTTGGCGGCACCGGTGGGGTCTGGAGATCGACGACGGGCGGGAGATCGTGGCAGATAGTATCAGCGGATTGTCCTGAAGTTCACGATATTCAACTCGTCGACTCGAAAAATGGCTATGCAGTCGGAGCCTTTGGCG
>CAYYHV010000039.1:9133-26715 GCA_964471695.1 uncultured Pirellulaceae bacterium | reverse complement strand
CGCCTAGCAAGCTGGAATCGGCGGGGGAGTTAGGAAGCTGGATAGAATTTTTTTTCGGAGAAGCAAAGGGGGCAGACATAACTTTCGGGACGAAAAGGGAAAGGCATAGAGACCCCGCGGAGCTTTTCCTCTTATTCGATAACTCTTCTCCAAGTAAAGTCGCTGAGTAGCATGCAGTGGGGTGATAGTGGTGTTTACTTCTTCATTCGAAGAAGCGATTTAGAGAAAGTGCAATTCGAATCGGTCATCGTTGCGGTTGATTCGCCCTAATATGGAGTCTGCGCGTATTCGGACGATTTAATGACAGCTAAGCGTAAACGACGTCTGGAGTTGACGTTTGGGATTGTGAGTGTCGAAACTACGCATCAAGGATAGTCGTTTATGAGCCACTATTGCGGTGTCGAATTCCTGGGCGGCGATAAGGAGATTCAAAACGTTGCTCGGATAATCGAAGCATTTCCCCTCGAATTGCCGGACGACTATATCGAGTTTCAGATGCACGTGAATGGTGGTACGCCGTCCCCAAATGGTTTTTGGCTATTGTCTCCAAGTGAGGTTGCGCAAGAGAATCGCCAAACGGCCGAACAATTGAGGGCGAATGCTCGCATAACAGGTGACAAATCTCTGACGCGACTTGGCGAGCTCTATGAGAATACAGTCTTCCCATCGCTAATTCAGTCGTTCCTACCCGCAAGTTCTGAAACTACCGGCGTTGTTGACTTGGAATTGATCTCTTCGCTTCCCGGCATATCCGCTGAGAATTTCGAAGGTAGCTTAATTCCGATTGCGGAATGCGGCGGAGGTTTATTTCTTCTCATGAGCTGCTATTCGAGTTCTTTTGGCAAGATATTCTGGGGCCTGGAAGGACTCGCACATCTTGCAATGCCGCCATTCGTAGTGGATGAGGGAACGTCAGGATTGCGGTGTGTTGCGGATTCATTTACGGGACTCATCCAGGCGCTAGAGCTACCGGTAATTCGCCCACGAAATGGTTTCGTCTTGCAGCGGGCCATCCTGAATGAATTTGGTTTTTCTGGCTATCATATTGACGAAGTCACCAACAAATCGTCGCGATAGGGAACAACGGGGTGCTAACGCATCTCGGCTCGCCGTAGCGAATAAGAGAACCACGAATGAACACAAATGGACACGAAGACAAAATCGCATTCGTGTTCATTCAAGCCTATTCGTGTTCCAAATACGTCGCGGTTTCGTGCCCGTGCCCTTGCTCTTGCGGGTCGAATCATGCGAGTCGTCCTTGAGGCGAGTCGGATGCTTCATCATCCGGGTGGGATTCTCATAGTTACCGGCGCTGTTTTGAACGGCATGAACGTTGGGGCCATGGTGGCGGGATTGCGACCTGAAATGCCAGGCTGCGTTTTGCGCCGTTGGGTGTGTCATTCGGACGATTCGAGGTCGATTTTGGTGAGTATGACTTTCGGGGAATTTGACTGGGAGCTGTGTGAACGACGCCATCTGCGTCTTGAGGATTGTTGCGTTGGCAGATTATGATATTCCACCAATACGAAATGGAATTTATCCCTTTAACAAGCAGGTAGTAATCGACATGTCAGCTGAACACGGAAAAGGCGATATCACCCAATGCCCAGTCATGGCACCGGCCCAGCAACGTCACACCGCGCAAGGTGGTCTTTCCAATCGCGATTGGTGGCCCAACCAGCTGAACCTGAGAATGTTGCATCAAAATCAGCCTTGCACATCGCCCGAGGGTGACGACTTTCGTTATGCGGAGGCATTCTCAAAAATCGACTTGGCAGAGCTTAAGCAGGAGATCATCAAGGTCATGACGACTTCGGTTGATTGGTGGCCTGCTGACTACGGTCACTATGGACCGCTCTTCATACGCATGGCGTGGCACAGCGCGGGAACTTACCGTGTAGGTGACGGTCGCGGTGGTGCTTCGTCGGGAACGCTTCGTTTTGCGCCGCTTAACTCGTGGCCCGACAATGCAAACCTCGACAAAGCCCGTCGTCTGTTGTGGCCGATCAAGAAAAAGTATGGGCGTTCGCTTTAATGTGCCGACTTGATGGTCTACACGGGCAATGTTGATCTGGATGACATGGGCTTTGAGTCGGTAGGCTTTGCTGGTGGCCGCGAAGATGTCTGGGAACCCGAAGGCGACATCTACTGGGGGCCGGAAACTGAGTGGCTTGGTGATAACCGGTACACCGGAGAGCGTGAGCTTGAGAATCCGCTCGGCGCGGTCCAAATGGGACTGATCTACGTCAACCCGGAAGGCCCCAACGGAAATGCTGATCCAATGAAAGCCGCTCACGACATCCGTGATACCTTTGGTCGCATGGCGATGAATGATGAAGAAACGGTTGCCCTGATTGCGGGTGGGCATACCTTTGGCAAAGCCCACGGGGCGGCTCCCGATTCGGAATACGTCGGCCCCGAACCCGAAGGCGCGTCGCTGGAGGAACAGGGCCTCGGTTGGAAGAATACTTACGGTAGTGGACACGGTGGCGACACGATCACTTCGGGGCTGGAAGGTCCGTGGACCAGTAACCCAACGCAATGGGATAATGAGTATTTCGACAACTTGTTCCGGTACGAGTGGGAACTGACGACAAGCCCTGGGGGAGCGCAGCAATGGACTCCTAAATCCGGCGGTGCGGCGATTGCCGAGGCTCCCGAAGCTCATGACGCTTCGTCAACGCAGACGGTCATGATGTTTACGACGGATCTGGCTCTGCGAACAGATCCTTCGTATGAAAAAATCTCGCGTCGATTCCATGAGAATCCCGACCAATTCGCCAAGGCCTTCGCCGAAGCGTGGTACAAGCTGACTCATCGCGATATGGGACCGGTCAGCCGTTGCTTGGGTCCTCAAGTCCCTGAGGCTCGGATTTGGCAGGATCCAGTGCCGGCGGTCGATCACGATCTTATTGGCGATGGCGAAGTTACGGAACTGAAAGAGAAGATTCTCGCAGCGGGTCTTTCGATTGGCCAGTTGATCCGCACGGCTTGGGCATCAGCCTCGACTTTCCGGCACACCGACAAACGGGGTGGTGCTAACGGCGCTCGCTTGCGACTGGCTCCTCAGAAAGACTGGGAAGCCAACAACCCGCAAGAATTGGCGAAGGTCATTCCTGTCTTGGAAAAAGTCGCTGCCGACTTTAATGCGTCGCGTAGCGATAAAGTGAAAGTCAGCGTGGCGGACATCATTGTGCTCGGCGGTTGTGCCGCCGTTGAAGCTGCCGCCAAGGCCGCGGGGCATTCGATCACGGTTCCGTTCACGCCAGGTCGCAGTGACGCGACCGATGAGATGACCGAAGTCGACTCATTTGGCTTTCTTGAGCCTACTGCCGATGGCTTCCGCAATTACGTCTACGTTGAGAATGGCTTTGATCGTCCAGCGGAAGAATTGCTGATTGACAAGGCACATCTGTTGACGCTTTCCGCGCCGGAGTTAACGGTCTTGCTTGGTGGACTTCGAGTCCTCAACAACAATCATGGCGAATCGAAGATCGGTGTCCTAACGGATCGTCCTGAGCAACTCACGAACGACTTTTTTGTGAATTTGCTCGACATGGGTGTGCAGTGGACGAAGCATGCGCAATGCCCGCATCTCTATGAGGGCCGTGAGTCGGGATCGTCCGCCGTTAAATGGCAAGCCACAGGCGTCGACCTCGTGTTTGGCTCGAACAGTCAGTTGCGAGCCATCGCTGAAGCCTACGCCTGCGATGATGCAGCCGACAAGTTCGTTGGCGACTTTGTGACAGTTTGGAACAAGGTCATGAATTTGGACCGGTTTGAGCTCGCGTAGCCGCCGTAGAATGTTGCACCAGCATCCGCCTCTTCTTCGCTCCCGCGGCAAGCGGGAGGAAGAAAAGGAGGGGAAGCGTAGGTTGGATTGTCAGGTCGGCACGGTAACGAAAAACGGTACTTAACCTTCGGTGTCGTTGTGTGAAGCTTGAAGGTATGCCATGGATGAGACTCTTTGAATTCTTGGGGAATCAAGGCGTCGTAAATCGGCGCTCGATGTTCTTGTCGCTATGTTTCGGGGATTTCGCGGGCCAACTGCTTGATTGATTTTCTGATGGCTCGCGCTGATTGTTGGGCAAATACTCGCGGCGGAGCGCCCAGCAGCGATGAAAATGTTGATGACATGTGGGCATGAGATGAAAAGCCACATTCAAGGGCCAGAGCAGTTAGTTCTCCGCGACGATCGCTGATCTGTCCGAGCGCTCGGACGACCCGTATCCGTTTCAGGCACTGAGTCATCGTGCGATTGGCATGGGCTCGAAATATGCGAGAA
The DNA here is from genome assembly GCA_964471695.1 of uncultured Pirellulaceae bacterium. Taxonomy (GTDB): domain Bacteria; phylum Planctomycetota; class Planctomycetia; order Pirellulales; family Pirellulaceae; genus CAYYHV01. Next base: position 22,430 of record CAYYHV010000039.1, on the reverse strand, counting down.
AGGTAGGGGGCTGAAACGCCGATATCGTCTGCTATTTCGCGAAGCGACCAGCGTCGTGCCGGCGCATTGCACAACATGGCGAGCAGCCGATCGACCTGGTCACGACGCTTGGTTTGCGTACCGAGATTGAGAGGTTTTGTTGAGCCGCCAACGATGCGAAAGTAGGTGTTCAATGATTGCGTCACGATCCAAAGTGCTATTTCTTCGAATTCTATGGGTTCTGGGTGTGGATGCGACGCAAACAAAAGTCGTTCGAGCTGTTGCGCCGTAACCATTGCTCGCACAGAGCTTGGGCCACAGCGCGCGGGAAATGGATCATCCGAGTCGATAGCGGCTGAATTGTAAGGTGCAACAATACTCTGGGCTGTTGGCGTGTCGATCGAAATGAAAATCGTTCGCTGGCCATCGCCGCTTTGTGGCTTTCGAGTGTAACCACCTCCAGGTACCGTCATGGCAACCGTAGGGGGCGACAGCAGCACTGGATGTTCGCCAGAAAAAGCGACTTTTATGGGTAAGAATGAGAATGCGATCACATGCCTGGGGCCCGTGAACTGCTCGCCCTGCCAGCCGACATCCCGGTTACTCCGTCGTTCCGACCCAAGCGTCACCAGTGATGTACCAGCATATCGAATACATCCCTGTGAACTGTATTGCAGCATTGCCTGCTTACCCCGTAGTCCAATTCAAAAAATGTGGCGCGCAAAATCGTGAAAGCATGCTCGACGAACCCATGCGATACTTTCAGTTGTTCAGCTAAATTTCAGCGTACATCGAGCAACCTTAGCGTGCCAGTTTTCACCTGTCGGAGCAGCAATGAGCGTCACATCGATTCCCAGACGACTGATCTTTCTGGTTTTCTATACGACGTGGCTTGGACTGAATAGCCTCGTATCCGGTCAAATGATTGATCCACGAGGCGTCTTTTTCCATAGCTACACGGGCCCGGCGTCCGGGCTGGAGTGGATCGACATCCGCAAGATAGACGGTCCCGATCGTTACCAATTCTCGGATATTCGAGGAATTGCGCCCTATCGAGGCGAGATTGTCGACGGCAATATCGATTGGGATAACACCGGGACGAGCTCTGGCATCGGAACCTTCTCGACGCAGGACGATGCAACAATGACCTTGATGTATTTCGGCGGCTCGTATCAATCTACGTTGCGCCGAGCGCCGGGCACCGACGCTGATTTCACCACACAGATAGATTCTCCCACGATGGGCAGCGGGATTGCAAACGGCCAATGGAATCTCGTCGTCAGTGATCTCGATCCAAGTACAGGATTGGTTCTTAACGAATTGCATACCACGGCGACAACCGTCGTTGATGATGAGTTGCTGCGGCTGACGCTGGAAGACGAAAGTTATTTCCAAGGCGTCTTTGAAGAGCCAATGCGAGTGGGATTTCGAGTCGTCGTTCCGTCAGGCAACTTGCCAGCTCAGTTTGCATCTTTTCCGGGGAGCGAAACCAGTTTGACACGAAATCTCCTTGGAGATTTGCGGTTCGAAACAAACAGTTTTTCAGCAACGTTTCTGACGCAGACTCGAACTGCGCCGGGTTCCCAACGGCAGTTCGTGCAGGTGCTCACGGGCACACGAGTCGTACCTGAACCTTCTTTAGATTGGTGGCTGGGTATTTGGGTACTGATAATCTTAAAGGATCGGTACCGCACTTCGCCGCGTCTTCGCCAAAGTGAGCGTGATTCCGCTCGAGATGAACGGCAAACGGATGAGATTCAGAGGGTTGTTACTCCGATCGTTTGTCCCAGAATCCTGTGCCGCCGTTGACGGTGGTGACTGGTTGAATGGCTGCCCGCGACTCAACCGTCCGTTTGATGTCGCGGTGCGTATCCATGGGATGCACAGAGGCGTCGATACCCGGAAGGCGTGCCTGACTGTGCAGTCGTTTCCACCCAACCAGAGGCCCGCTATGCGCGTCGAAAGCCGAGCATTCCAAAGAGGGCCAGTATCCCAAGGATTCCCGTCGTTGGCTCGGGAACGGTTGCTGTTGAATCAGCCACCGTGAACTTGTGGGAATTCCATTGATTAAAATCACCCACGTCGATCGAGCCGTCAGCATTAAAGTCGCCAGCACACCAACGAGCCGTATTGGTGAACTTATTGGCGTTCCAAATGTTGAAGTCAGATACGTCAACCGTTCCGTCAAGATTGGCATCGCCCGGGCTGTACGAGCCCGCCGATGCCAGATTCACGGCTCCAGCCTGACTGAGCCATTCCGTGAGATCGTCGGAATCGACATTGCCATCGCCTGTAAGATCAAACGAGTTGAGGTTGGTACCGTTGACGATTTCGCCGACCAGTGCGTCTACGTCGGTGCAATCGAGCAAGTCGTCTTGATTGAAATCAGCATCGGAGAACGCATTGAGTAGCAACGTCGGCGGGGCAATCCCACGGGTGTTTTCCAGACTGTGGACTTGAAACGTCACGAAGTTAACCGTTTCCGTTCGCAGCATGAACGTGTCGCTGGAATCGATACGCGACTGCATTGATGATGCGTCCAACTCAATGGAGAGTTCTGTTCCGGCGGGATTGATATTTAAATCAACCGCGAAGTCTTCTTCTGCCAGGAATGAACCCAAATTGGAAACCGGCGAATTAAAGTCAATCGCCGAGATTGTCGTATCACTGTTGAAACCATGGAATTCAACCATGGCAGATGTTGCGGTATTGGAGATGGGGAGTGACAAAGTCGCTTCGAAATGGACGGATTTCACGGAATAGTTTTCAGGTACGGAAGAAAAGTCAAACAGGAAAGCTCCTGAATGTATGTTGTTACCCGATTTGGAGGTTTGCACCGTCGTTGAAGTCGTGTCCGCAGAGACTCCCAAGACACCAGCCGAATGAAGTTGTCCGTCTTCGAATGCTGGAATCACTATTTCGCCAGCATTGGCCGCTTGAGCCGCTGCCCAGCATATCACTCCCCAGAGTACTGTTCTTAGCGTTTTTCTCATCGACTCTACCCTCATTATTCATATGTAGTTTCTGTTGTTTGACAACGTCGTTACACGTGAATAGAGAATTCGGCAGTCCATGGACAGGAATTTTTGGGATTTCCTGATTGAGGTAATGAGGACTGGCTGAGCAGCCCGCTTGATCACGATTTTAAGGTCGTCGAATGCTTGGTGGTGTTAGGAAGTCTTCTTCTTAATCTTCTTCTTAGTCTTCGCTTTCTTCTTTGCGGTCTTCTTCTTTGTGGTCTTCTTCTTTGTGGTCTTCTTCTTTGTGGTCTTCTTCTTTGTGGTTGGACTGACGCTCAACTGGTAACTTTCATCCAGCCATTTTTGCCACAACTCCTTTGGCAGGGGCTCATCGTCACTGAATCTTGCTGTTACCCAGGCCGTTGAGCCGACTTGGAAATCTGCCGGTTGCTTCTTGGCCAGTTTTTCGGCTTCCGGTTTGGACGCGTCCAGTTTGAACATCGCCTTGTGTCGACCGCCTTGCTGGCCAATAAACAGAAACGCCTTCTTACCAGCCTTGAATGAACTCTGGGTGCAAGCCGTGCCTTCATCGACTTGGGGATAGCGACTGGCCTTTAAACGGATAGCGTCTGTTGCGTTTTTCTTCGCCATGACAATACTCGAACGGGAGTTGCGAATGGTAAGCCTTGGCTCAATATAACATCGTGATTTATTTCAGATCAGCGATTTGCTGTTTTAACCAGTCTTCGACCTTTTCGGACATCAGGAATTCTTCAAGGATCGCCTGATATTTTGACAAGTGTCCCCGCCGTTTGCCTATCCAGTCGACATCCCCGGCGGCATTCTGGGAGAGCAATTTACATGTTTGATTGACGCGGCTGCCCAAAGAAAAATCGGCGTCAATAATGATCTCAGAGGCTTCGTCGACCCATTCGTCGAGCAGTTTCATGCCTTCACGGGCGAGTTGGATTGCGGGTGGCATGTTGCCAATTTCTGCATGGGCATTCGCCAAACGTAGTTTCACAGCGAACTCGTTCATGAATTCGCCTTCGTATTCCTCGTTGATCGTCTGCATTTCTTCGTGCACGACAGTCAACTCGTCAATCGACTTTTGCCAATCCCCGGTTTTCTCGAAAACCTCAGAAATCGCGATACGAGTTTGCAAACGGTTTTCACGGAATTCCAGATCCTCATCGTCATCTTCAACGAAGCCGTTCTCGATTTCGAGAGTTTGACGAAAATGTTGGAGCGCCACGTCGATTCTTCCGAGTTCGAAATTGGCTTTGCCGAGATGCCAATGCGCAAATCCGATCGACTCACGAGTCTGATCATCTATCTGATCGACAGGAATTTTATCCGCGATGTCCAAGCTGTCTTTCAGGTCGTTCAATGCTTGATCAAGGTTGCCATTTAACCTTGCGATGCCCCCTAACCGTGAGAAAGCAGCGACTCGAATCGAGTCGATGGTATGCTGCGTCGTCGCGTCGGCTCTTAGCCGTTCCAATCCGTATAGGGCTGTCGTCAGAATGGCGACTTGTGGGTCATCGCGAAGATCGGCGTCCGGATAGAGATTTGAATCAAGTTCATCGCTAACGTCGTACACCATCGACCGCAGGGTTTCGAGCGCTACGTCGCGTTGCTCGTTTGATTCTGACTGGGCACGTGCGATACTCACCGCGCTTGCTATCCCACCAAGGGCCATCAGGGTAAGCAGGGAGAATACGACTCCGAGCAACAGGGCGACGCGTCGGTTGCGACGACACCAGCGGGCGAAGCGTTCGCCAGTTCCCAGCGGCCGTGCGGTAATGGGTTCATTATTTTGATATCGTCGCAAATCGGCGGCAAAATCAGCCACGGATTGATAGCGTCGCGACGGCTCTTTTTCCATTGCTTTCAAGCAAATCGTATCGAGGTCGCGCGAAACCTGATCATTAAACTCCCTTGGCGAACGCGGTTCGTCATGCAACACCTGTAACAATAACATGCGGTGCACGCCGTGAAATGGCGCTTGTCCGGTCAATTGTTCGTAGAGGACTGTGCCCAGACTGTAAAGGTCTGCGCGATGGTCGACTAAGTGTGGATTGCGAATCTGCTCGGGACTCATGTAAGCCGGCGTTCCTGCCAGCGTCCCGTCCTGAGTCAGTCGTGTATCGCGATCTTCCGGCAGCACGAGACCGAAATCCGCCAAACGAACTCGTCCCGTTTTCTCTTCCAGCAGAATATTGGCTGGTTTAATATCACGATGAATCAAGCCATGTCCATGTAAAGCGATGAGCGCGTCGGCAATCTGCAAGGTCGAGTCGACTGCGCGTGAAATCTCGGGGGTTTCGCTGGCGTCGATTGAGTCGCGAAGCGTTTCGCCTTGAACGTACTCCATAACCAGGAACGGCGTACCGTCCAAGGTCTCGCCAAATTCATAGAGGCTGACGATGTTCTCGTGTTCGAACGCCGCCACAGCCTGGGCTTCGCGATCAAAACGGCTGCGGGCCTCCGGGTCCAAAGCCGCAGCGTCGTGCAGCACCTTGATCGCGACCGTTCGACCCAAACGCATATCCAGCGCCTCGAACAGCAATCCCCCACCGCCTCGCGCGATTCGGCGCTGAATCTGATAGCCGCCGATTTCCTGAGGCAGCGGTGCTGCGTCATCGCCGATCTGTTTTGGCGATTGACCATATAGCTCATTCAGCAGCCTCCGTAGCGTGGGGTTCTTCACATTCGAAGTCAAACTTGACTTGGTGGAATCGCCCGTCGCCATCACCGTCCCGCCGACGTCCATGAATTCATCATCTGCAAGAATCATGCTGGGGTCCGTCATCACATCCAGTTGTTGCTGGCAGATGGGACAATTCGCAACATGGGATTCCGCGCGAGCAGAATCTTCGGCGGACAGATTCTGGCGAAGCAATTGCTTCAGTTCGGATTCAGTTAGGCAGGTCATGGTAGGTGGGCGCGCGGAAAAGTGGGGAAGCTAATATGGGGCAACCGTGATGAACGCGATGTCAGGAAAGAATATGACTTCTATCCCTCCAGTCGCTTCACTTCTTCCCGCAACATTTTAATGACTCTTGATTTGGAAACGTAAACATCTGACACGCCAATCTTCAGTTCCGCGGCGACTTGGGCAGCGGGTCGTTGCTCGACAGCCGCCAACTCGTAGGCTCGCCAAGTGTGTGGTTTGACGCGTAGTTTGACGATGGATTCTGCGGCTTCCAATAATTCCGATTGGTAAGCGGCTTCGATACGCTCCGCCAGTTCGTTGGTGGCTTTTTCGTCCGCCACCATATCCAGCCACTCGACATCACCGGCTCCACGAACATTGGCGGCTCGTCGACGACTGGCCACAAGGTCGCGGATGGTGTTTGCTGTGATCGTTTTCAACCAACCGCGAAACCGACCTCTCGCCGGTTCGTAGCGGAACGATCGCATCTTCTGCACTAATTTGCAGAGGACATCTTGTGTTACGTCTGCTGCGTCCGAATCTTGCATCTGATATCGCAAACACCAGGAAAAAATCTGGGGAGCGTATCGGTCGACAAATTCATTCCATGCAGAACCATCTTCGGGGTCCTGGATCCTGCCCAACAGAGTCAAACTGGTCGGTGCGTTTTTGTTTTGATCAGCCAAGTTTGAAAAAATCAGAATTCAAGTGCAAGAAACAAAAGTAGTTGTCGTAACAGATTGCATACAAGCCAAGCGGTCGTCGCTATTTGGCTGTAAGGAATCGGGGCAGTCGTCAGCAAACCGCAGACTGACGTCCTTTCGGGAGAACTACAATGAAAAAGTCTATTCTTAAACGCCGTCGTCGGAACAGCAACCGCCGGTTGGCTTCCGTCGAGAACCTCGAAGCCCGACAGATGATGTCGGTCAACCTTCCCGGCATGGAATTCCATTCCACGTCGACCAGTGATGTGAGCCCATCGGCTCAAATCGCCACACTCGAGGACACTTATACCAACTCGGGTGGCGGAAGTGGTTCGACACGAATCATCAATGGCAACAACACCAATGGTTATCAAGCCGTCGGTATCGTCAACAATGGATGTACTGGCACGCTGATTTCGCCGACACATGTTCTCACCGCGGCTCACTGTACTGAGGGAGTCGGCGATCGACAGGGTACTTTCGACGTCAACGGGCAGACGTACCAGACCAACGATATCACTGATCATCCCGATTATAACCCAAATCGCTTCGACGTCGGTTACGACATTTCCATCATGGAGCTGCGTAACGCGGTTACAGGCGTAGCCCCCTACGAAATTTATCGACAAACCCCACAAGTCGGTGAAGTCCTGACTTTGGTAGGTTTTGGCGAAGGCGGGACAGGCAACACGGGTGGACAAGGCGATTTTGGGACGAAGCGAGTCGGTACGACGCCGATCGACGAAGTTACCAATCTCCACGTCTCCTGGAACTTCGACAACAACTCAGAAAGTAACACCGCACCGGGGGACTCGGGCGGGCCGGCTTTCCTGACCGTTGGTGGAGAGAACTTTATTGCGGGAATCACCTCTGGAGGTAACAACGCGAACGCGGGACTTGGCGACTATAGTTTCGACACGCGAGTCGATGTCTTCGCCGGTTGGATCGACCGTGTTGTGGGAACGTCGAATCCTGATCCCGATCCAGACCCGGATCCCGATCCGGACCCAACGGATGACCACGTCGATACGGTGGGAGCCAACGCAACGGATATCAATCTCGTGAATGGTCAAGGTGTGGCGACTGGTGAACTGGAAGAAGTCGGCGATCGAGATGTATTCCAGGTCAACATTGCCGAAGACTCGGACGTTCAATTTTCGCTTTCCAGTGCCGTCGCTGGAGAGGTTGATACCTACCTGCGAGTCTACGATAGCTCGGGACAGCTGGTTGCAGAGAACGACGATATTGGCGGCAGTCTCAATAGCGGTTTGACGCAAGAATTGGACGCGGGAACGTACTACATCTCCGCTGGCTCGTACCAGGACTCGGAAACGGGGCGTTACGAAGTCGAAGTGGATGCCATTCCGCTCGACAATAACGGTTCTGATCCGTTCCCTGGAGCTGAACAAGTCGATCTCAACGCCGCAGGCAGGGCTCGGGTGTTCGATCGCATCGAATCTGGGAATGACACAGATATGTACAAAGTCACCGCCGACTACACAGGTCGTCTGATTTTGACTTCACTGCGTCGCTCGGGCAATCTCGACACGATGTTGACCGTTTACAACTCCGCCGGCGAAGAGATCGCATTCAACGATGACTGGCGGGGCCGGGACAGCCGCGTGAGGCTAAACGTGCAAGGTGGGGAGACGGTCTACGTTGAAGTGAGCTCGTATGGCTCGACGTTGGGCAACTACCGCTTGAACATCGCGCTCAAGGAGAGCAGTCGCAGCGCGAACACTGACTCGCACAATGCGATCAGCAATGCAAATGCCGACCGCGAAGAATCGACGGAACGTTATCAGGATATGGTGATGAATCGTATCTTCGCTTTGCAGCAGTGGCACTAAGGTAGCCCGCCACAGCTGAGGCATGGGGAGACCGGTTGTCGCTTTGTCGGCAACCGGTTTTTATCGTAAACAAAGCAACTGGAGTATCTGAAGCAGATAGGCATGACAGCGACGAGTCGATGTATTACGATAAGGTTTGGTGACCTACATCTTGTATCGGCCATGACCATGTGGATTTCTCGTGAGCGGTCCTCCCAATCTACCGCACCGTCCCGACGACCCCGATTCCGATTCGGAATCTGTACGGGGGGAACTCAATTCGGAGACCGAACTCCCCACAATCAGTCATCAAGGCGGCTCGCAGTCTGAGTTGAGTGAACAGTTCGGGCGATATGAGTCATTGGAACTGATAGCCAAAGGCGGCTTTGGCAACGTATTCCTCGGCTATGATCCCGATCTCGACCGTAAGGTGGCTATCAAGTCGTTGCGGAACGATCGTCTGCAAGTTTCGACGATTTCGCATCTGCTTAAAGAGGCAAGAGCGACTGCGAAGCTGAATCACGCCAACATTGTCCAGATCTTCGATGTTGGTCACGACACCGTTGCAGGCAACGGTTATATCGTGATGGAGTTCATTGATGGGCCGTCGCTCGCGGAAGTGCTCAAGGATGAGCGTCCACCTGCCGAGCTGGTTGTCCAGTGGATGATTCAAGTCGTGCGAGGTCTGGAGCATGCCCATAGTCATCAACTGGTGCATCGTGATCTCAAACCCGCCAATATTCTTATTGGCCCAAAGAACCGAGTCTGCGTCACCGATTTTGGTTTGGCACTGTCCGACGATCCGGCTCATCCAAGACGTCGCGAGCGAGCTGGCACACCACCGTACATGGCACCGGAGCAAATAAGCGGCGAGACACATCGAATCGATGGCCGCACCGATTTGTGGGCGGTGGGGGTTACCATGTATGAGGCGATCTGTGGCAAGCGGCCGTTCCGCGGCGATAGCCTGACGGATCTGTTCGAGAGCATTCGTACGGTCGATCCCAAATCTATCACTCACTTCCAACCAGATTTGTCGGCTGATTTTAATCGTATTGTGATGCGCTGCTTGGCAAAACAACGAACGAATCGTTTTCTTACCGCACACGATTTGTTGCAAGAATTGTCTTACCTGTTGGACCAACTCAGCGCTTCGACTTCGACTCCCAACGCATTGTCGGGCGGGAGTGGGTTGTCGAGTCGCTCTGCGGGTTCCTCGGCGATTGAATCGGGGCGAGCCGTTCGGATTGTTCCTAAAGGGTTGCGATCGTTCGACGCAAATGATGCCGAATTCTTTCTGCAGCTCTTGCCAGGACCTCACGACCGTTTTGGTGTACCCGAACAAGTTCGCTTCTGGCGTTCCCGAATCGAAAGCCGAGAAGAAAACGATACTTTTGCTGTCGGTTTGATTTACGGACCCTCTGGTTGTGGAAAGAGTTCCCTGATTCGAGCGGGTGTGATCCCTCTTATTTCGGATCGAGTTCGATGTATCTACATCGACTCGAGTGAATCCAAAACCGAAGAACGGATCGAGAGGGCACTTCGCAAGCAATATCGCGAGATCCCGAAAAACTGGTTATTGCCCGACATCATTGCCGGGCTGCGAAATGGAACCATCGAAAGTTCCGTCAAGGTAACGCTGATTCTCGATCAAGTCGAACAGTGGTTGCAATCGAATCAGGGACGTAAAGGAAGTCTGTTGGCTCAAGCCTTGCGTCAATGTGACGGAGTGAACGTTCAAACGGTTCTGATTGTCCGTGACGATTTCATCATGGCTGCGAATGATCTCATGGCCGAGTTGGAAATTCCCGTCTCCGAGGGCTCGAACGCGTCCGCCGTACAACGTTTTTCCCAAAGGCACGCGAGAAAAGTGTTGGCCGGATTTGGACGGGCATTCGGCTCGATCAACGCCGTGCCAGAGGAGTTGCCACCTGAGCAACTCGCTTTCCTCAAGCAAGCGGTCAAAGAACTGGCGGTCGATGATCGAGTGATCCCCGTTCATCTTGCGCTATTCTCCGAATTGATGAAGGACAAGGAGTGGACGATTGCATCGCTCAAGTCGATTGGTGGAACGGATGGTGTCGGCGTTGCGTTTTTGAATGAAACCTTTAGTTCATCCACCTCAACCAAACCGATGCGCAGGCTTGAGGAACCGGCGATGAAGTTGCTTGAGAAGCTATTGCCGGAGTTGGGCAAAGACATTCGGGCGTTTCCGTGTGACAGGGAAGCGTTAATGCAGGCGACTGCAGCCCAATCTTCAGCGGAGCTGGATGCGTTGCTCCGAGTCTTGGATCAAGAGCTGAAGATAATTGCGAAAACCGAGGTGCTTGATCGCGCGGATGTTGCACGAGACACAACGTACTATCAACTCTCACACGACTTCCTGGTCAGTCCAATTCGTCGATGGATTCGCAGTCGCAAGTCTTCAACATGGCAAGGACGCGCTGTATTGCGAGTCGAAGAGTTGGCGGAGAACTACCAGCGAGAGCATGATTCGCGATTCTTGCCCGCGCCGCTGGAGTTCGCAACCGCCGCAATGGTAAGAAGTAATCACGTTGATTACACGTCATCGGCACGCCAACTCATGAACGAGGCGTGGGCTTATTACGGCCGACGTATGCTGGTTATCTCGATGTCGATAGTAGCGGTTACTGCATCCCTCTGGTGGCATTTGCAACGCCAAGCCAATTCACTGGCTCGCTCGGAAGCTCACCGCATTCTGCAAGTTGATGCACGGGCGCATTATCCATTGCTACAATCGGTTCTCAATCAACCGAATCGCTGGCGTGTCGAGCGTGAATTGCGCAGGCTGGATACCGATGGCGTCGATTCGGAACGTCGCGTCGCCATTTCTCGTGCCTTATTGAACGGTTCTCCGGACAAGGGCATGCTTTCCAAAGCGCTGCAAGAGATTGAAAATGTTCCCGTCGGACTCGCGACCTCATTGATTCAGGCCGTTCTGCAGATCGAGTCTCCGTCTGAAGGACTGTGGGACAGTTTTCATGCGACTGATGATAGTGTGGCGAAGTCGCGTTTGGCGATTCTGCTTGCCTATACGGGCGAGCCCAAAGCACTTGAAAGTGTGCTCGAACTGAATCCTGATCCAAGTCAACGGACGATCGCGATCCGCGAATTGTCGAGCTGGCACGATGATTGGTCGGTTATTGAGTCGTTGCTTGATCAGCCAATCAGCCTAGCGTTAAAGTCGGGGATTTGCTTCGCTCGTGGAAGTGAAGGGCTCGTTGACAATGAGCGCACATTGCAACGCTTTGAGAAACTTGCGAACGACGATTCCGCGTTGACATCGGCGGCCGGAGATTGGGCACTACGTATCAACAAGAGGCAGTGTAAGCCTGTCAAAGACGATGCTGCAGAGTGGTTTCGGCAGGCCGATGGAATCAAGTTTGTGTTGATTCCGGCTAATAGTTTCACGAAGTCTAAAACGCACTACGACGCGTTCTATCTCTCTGATCGCGAAATCTCCTGTTCCTTGTTTTCAACGTTTGTTACAGAGACTTCGGCGAAATGGGTTGAGTCGAGCACTTTTCACGCCGATCATCTGGATGTTCCACCGACTCAGGTTTCTTTTTTACTTGCGACTTCATTTTGTGACTGGCTGAGTCGACGGGATGGGCGATTGCCTTTTTATGACGAAACGATTGAGCGGGCCGCAGGAGAGATGCCGGATGGATATCGACTGCCGACGTCAATTGAGTTCGAAGCCGCAACTCGTGGTGGCGCAATGACCAACCAACCGTTCGGATCGAACAAGTTACTTGAGTTTGCTAAATACTACGAGGCATTCGGGGAAAACTCAGTGCGCGAAGGTGAATGGCGATTAAGCCCAAGAGGCACACTGATACCGAATAGTTTTGGACTTTTCGATATGATGGGCAATGTGAAGGAATGGACGGAATACCACTCCGATCCTGTGCCAGATTACCGCCCTATTTGGGGAGCGACATTTCGCTCAAGTCGATTTGACCTCAGGCTTGTTGAGTCAGATCGGCCGCCCAGCCAAGCGAGCGGCGCGATCGCTTTTCGAGTTGCTTGCAACCGACGCCCGCTCAAGTATGGCGGGCATCGGAGCATTGAACCGAAAGTACCACGCTAGTGACAGCAAGCGCCGGGGATGACGGCGGGTGGAGCGGATGCTGGGAATTCAAGATTACATACTCCCTCGCAAACCCGACGGCGTAGAGGTCGATTCGGAAACTGCTCAAGGCAAGATTCATGGCAGAGGCAATTGTCATACTGGCGCTGGCAATAACAGGGAGGATGACTGCTCATGCATGCTCGTTTCTGACTCCTGCAAGACATGCACGCGCATGATTGATGAACCGAGCCCGTTGAAGGAATTGACGAGTAGACGTTGTCCATAATTCGTGAGGGCTCCGCGGGAATTGGGAACTGGAGTTTACACGCCCGCAAACACTGCCGCTTTTGTGGACCCGTCAAATCCGAACAGTTGTCGTCAACGCAAGTGCAGTGCGCTAGGATTGCCGCACAGTAGGACTGCGAATAATTGCCAGTGCAATCATGGTAGTCTTGCAGGCAATCCGCTGAATAATCCCGTTGGACACATCGCCGTAGGTTCGTGTTGCCACAAACTGCCATTGGCATTGGCGTGCACGGAGCCGCCATCATCGGATACGTATTCGTTACCACAACGCCTGGCATCATGGAGGAACACATGGTCGGCGCGGCGGGCGTACAAGTTGAGCAAGTCGTTGGGCAAGTCGTTGGGCAAGTCGTTGGGCAAGTCGTTGGAAGGCCTTGATTCGGACAGCGATTCACCACTCGGCGACATCGGTTTGTGGGACAGCACCCGTTGCGACAAGCGTTGGCAACGTCAACGCAAGACATAACGACTAGGCACGCTAGTAC
>CAYYHV010000039.1:4994-9123 GCA_964471695.1 uncultured Pirellulaceae bacterium | reverse complement strand
CGCTAGTACGACTCCAGATCGAAACATCATCATCAAACTCCTGAAACTTCGGTAAGTATCCGAACATTGCGGCAAAAATAATCGAGCAATCCAATACGCAGCACTGATGTGCTATGTTCGCAAGTGAGCGGGGATTCGCATTCTTCGTAAGGGATGATATTCCAATCATCCGGCGAATGCCTCACAAAAACGGCGAAAAATCGAAGAGTTTGCTGCGTCGAGCGAAAATAATCTCATTACATGCTCAAGTCATGTGATTCCATGAGTCTGGCAGACTTCCGGTAGCGTTGCGAAGTTTGCGAGAAGTTGGTGCAGTGGGCGAACCACCAGCAGAAGATTGGGAAGATCGAAAGAGCTTCCAAAAAGAATCGTTGCGTTATTAGGGACTTTAGCATGAAGGGGACGGGCAAATCTGCTATATCCCCTGACAATCCGGCGAACACATCCAGAGCACGCGGATGAGCGTTATACTGCTTCCACGAATCAATACAACATTGGGAGTCTTGCCATGATCGACCTTACGAAACTGCAGGAAGCCGTACGCTACGAAGGCGGGCTTAGTCGCCGATTGATGCTGGCCTATGGTGCCTCGTTGGCATCACTTCCGTTCTTGGGGCGATCTGCCAGCGCGCAAGAGAAACCTAAATTCAGCAGTAACCCGTTTACGCTCGGAGTCGCTTCCGGTGATCCGGATCCGCGCAGCGTGGTTATCTGGACTCGGCTGGCGCCCGAACCCACCGTGCCTTACGGCGGCATGCCGCCGGTCGCCGTGCAGGTGAAATGGCAGATTGCCGAAGATCAAGCCATGTCGAAAATCGTAAGCTCGGGAGTTGCGACGGCGACTCCGCAGCTTGGCCATTCGGTCCACGTAGAAGTCAAGGACTTAAGGCCTGACCGTTGGTATTGGTATCGATTCATGGCTGGTGACGCGACCAGTCCCATGGGCCGAACGCGTACGATGCCGCGACCCAATTCGCTGCCGGAGCAGTTGAAATTCGCCGTGACGTCATGTCAAAGTTTCGAAGCGGGTTTGTTCACCGGATATGAACAGATGAAAGCCGACCAACCGGACCTCGTTTTTCATCTTGGTGACTATATCTACGAATACGAATCGGGAAGGTTAGGTGATGTTCGCACTCATATTGGTCCCGAAATTGAATCGATTAACGACTATCGAGTTCGTTACAGCCAGTATCGTGGTGACCCGCTGCTGCACGAAATGCACGCGGCTTGCCCGTGGTTTGTGACCTGGGATGATCACGAGTTTGACAACAATTTTGCCAATGGTGTCTCGGAAGAAGCCGACGTTGATCCCGTCGCGTTTTTGAAGCGTCGCGCAAACGCAGCCCAAGTCTACTATGAGATGATGCCGTTTCGTCGCCAGGCGCTTCCTAAAGGGCCGAACATGCAAATTTTCCGCAAAGCCGCTTTTGGTCGCCTCGCAGAGTTCATGGTGCTCGACACACGGCAGTACCGTACGGACCAACCGAACAACGATCGCCGTTCGCCATTGAACAAAGCCGCGCTCAGCCGCAAAAACAGTTTGCTGGGCGCCCGGCAGCGCAATTGGTTGTATAACGCGTTGTTAGGTTCTAAGGGGACTTGGAATGTGTTGGCGCAACAAGTCATGATGGGATTGGTCAGTCGCAAGAACAGTGATGGGACGCCGGCTTATTCGATGGATCAATGGCCAGGCTACGCCAACGAACGAGCCGACTTGATGCGGTTCCTCCAGGATCGGCGCGTTCCCAACCCAGTAGTTTTGACGGGTGACATTCACTCCAATTGGGCGAATGAACTTCGCGTTGATGATCGGAAGCCTGAACAGCCGCTTGTGGCGACGGAGTTTGTTGCCACTTCGCTCTCCAGCGGCGGCAATGGTCCGAAGCAGCTGCGACATCTCGACGAGTTGATGAGCGCGAACCCGTGCGTGAAATATCATGATCAGCAACGTGGCTACATTCGCTGTTCGCTTACGCCCAACACTTGGACGAGCGACTACATGATTGTTGACGACGTTCTCAAGCCAGGCGGTAAGACGACGGCTGAGGCTACGATGGTTGTCGAAGCCGGCAATCCCGCAATCAACGCCTCTGTTTCATAGAGTCGGGGCGTCGGCTGTTTCTTTGCCTTGGCGTGGAGTGGAACACACTTACGATGAATGCGAACTTCGCAATCCATCGAGGATCGGTGCGTATCGCTCCTTGTTCGATCGCACCGACATCCAAACAAGCCACGCTGTGTAGACGGGAATTAACCAAAATAGCCAACGGAGCCGACTGAATTGGCTTGGCGACTCTGTCTCATTCATTGTTGATGCTGCTGCGCCGGCAAAGTCTTCTGAGAATTGCGCGGTTTCGAATGCGACGTCGGGAACGCTCGTAGTCTCGGTTTTCCCAATTTCGATTTCGTCAACTGCTTCAGCCGCCGGTTCAGCAATGCAAACCGAGCAAGCTTCAGCCTCTGTTGCAGCCACAGTATCCGAGTCTTGATCAACGTCGACGGAAGGGGGCGTTGGTGCAAAATCGTTCATTTGCATCGCCACATCTTCCCCTTCTTCCCGTCCTTCTAAGACCTCGCTGTTGTTAAGCGCAGTCGTTGACGGTCGTTTGTCGGAAGGATCAATGGCTTCTTCGCCCTTTTGCGACTCGTCCTTACCCGGCTCCTCATCGACGATCTGCATCGTTCCGGCGATCACTTCCTCACCGTTAATATATTGAGGCTGCACAGCGGACGGAGTGTAGATAGCCGCCGGTTGCTGCGTTTGCACACGAGGTGTTCGGCGACGGAAAAGCTGTGCTTCGGCGCTGGAGAGTATCGTGAGTGTCGATAAGGCAACGACGATGATTCGAAATTGCGACATTGATCTCTTTCTTAAACGTGATAACACGGAGTCGGTTGTTTTTCTCAACAGTGCTCTGAGTAACGCAACGTTCGTACCAAAATCAATCAGCTCGCAACGAATAGCCGCGACCAGAATGTTCCCCTTGGTGATGGGAACTGCCTTGTGGCTACGACCGTCGCGACTTGATGAAGTACCGCAATCGTACCTGCAGAGACGATCGTATCTTTAGTGTATCCGTGACAACAGACGTAGCGTCAGTTGTGGAACTTGAGATGCGGAAAGGAACGCAGGGCGTCTTTGCCCAAGACTGGTATCGCAATTGAGTACTGCGCAAGTTCGCTCTTCGCCCAGTTGCGACACTCCGTGGAGTGCGCCCATCAATCCACCGACAATGCATGCGTTGGTATCGGTGTCACCTCCACCCAGCAGAGTCTCGATGAGTGACTCTTCGAATGTACTGTTCAGGTAGAGATGGCGAAACGCGTGGGTGAACGCGATCTTCACAAACCCGACCTGAGGATAATATGGGATGTCGATGTTCTTCCGGGCATCGCTCAGCCAACTTTGGACTTCGTCATTTGCATTTTTCTCCACCCAAGCTTCAACTGCTCCAATCGCCGCCGCATGATTGTCGGGTTCGCGAATGAGTTGAGCGATGGCGATGCAATAAGCCGCCGACGCATGCCATACCGATTCATTGGGATGGGAAAGTGAATTCTCCTGTTGGGCGAAACCGGCAATGACATCATTCGTGTCTTGGTATGCCCAAATTGCCAATGGCACGATTCTCATCAGGGCACCGTTGGCCTTGGAATTCATGCAAAACTCTTCGGCAGCCTTCATCATCGACTGAGCGCATCCGATCGAAGGATTCACCACGCAGCCCAAAGAGGACTGAGTTGTGTTGCCAATGTCAAAGGGTTTCGAACTGACCCATGCGGAATACTTGTCGGCGATCTTGTCGATATCAAACGAATCGCTACCGGCCAGACCTCTGGCCAGCGAAATCGCCAACTCACAATCATCGGTGATCTGGCCTGGAGCGACCTCAAGCACACCTCCGCCAGGCATCGTCATTGCCGTTTCGACTTCCTCGCGAGTTGGCGACCGACCGAGAAACTCAAGGGTGGCTCCAGCCGCATCGCCGAGACATGCGCCGAGAAACGCCCCCAAGGCTCGAGCGTGTACAGGACTTTCAATCGTTTCAAACATGCTTGCGGTTCCTCCCGCTGTTTGCCGCATCGAGTCAAGATGATGGTCGCCTTCTTTTCGCCTTTGAGCTTG
>CAYYHV010000039.1:0-4984 GCA_964471695.1 uncultured Pirellulaceae bacterium | reverse complement strand
ACCAGCGCGCTCGCTAAACATGGTCCAATTTCAATCTACCAAGCCACGAGTTTCGCGATCCCAAGCATGCGTCATTGGTGAATCTGGAAACCGAGTCGGCTGGACACCATAACCAATGCTGACTGGCTTGAGTCTACCGCGGCTGAGCGTATCCTTGAAATAACGACCATTCGGCAAGCGTGCGTGATGGATAGAACTACCTAGCGTCCCAGTCGATTGAATTTCTGGACTTCGTATTCGGCTTCGCGTTGCGATTTGCAGACTTTTGTGGAAAACTTGGCGGTCGGATGCCGAGCCTCTTCCAGCTCTTTCCAGCGTCGTGCCGATGCTGGGGAAGTGGTGATCATGATCCCTACGTTGAATGCGCGGCCTCGTTTCACCACTCGTTTCATAAAGTAACGCGTCTGATTCGCGACGGGATCTGTGTACTCTTTCTGCATTCGCGGGCTGTTGAGATGTTTCTTGACTTTGATCTCTAGCTCGGCGAAATCCTCGCCAAAATGCTTTTTGAAGAGTCGCTTGTAAGCATTCGGATCGTCACTGTATGCATTCAACGGTGGGATTTGACTGACTTCCATCAGGTAATTCTTGAAGTTTTCCGATTGGAAACGTACGAGGTAATGGACCAGTCCCCACGATATGGCATAGCCATCCGCAGTGAGGTCGTCTGCCATGACGGCTGTACGGATCACGTTGTTACCTGTGCGGCCAAGCAGCGAAAACATCCTCAAGTCGTTGACCTTGCCCGCCTTGGTCCATTTCAGCGTTCGTTCGGGCAGTTCCGCCGAACCCGTTTTGACAACTTTTGAACTGATCGACAGCGGACAAAAGTACTCTGGCAAACCCTCGCTAATCCACATCGGCCAATCCGAAAGCCGCTGTTGGATGTTTGTATTGGCAAGTAGCTGGTGAACGCCTTCGTGGGCAATCGTATAGGCCGCCTGTTTCAACGCCAGTTCGGGAGCCGCGTCGGCGAAGCGCTGGTCTTCGTACAAGACGACTTGGTTGCTTAATCCACTATAGTACGCCAGAACTTCTCCAGGCATCTTCTTCAGCTTATCAAAGCTCTGGCGACTTGGCATGATCACGACCATCAGCGGAATTTCCGGATCGGGAGCCTTCAGGCCCCAGTCACGGAGCTGTTGGAGTACACCAGGATACATCGTTTCCAATATGGAACGGGTGTGCATGTAGTAGGCTTCGCTGCAGCCGTAGATAAACAAATAAGGCTTAGCCGCTACGACTTTGAATCCCTTTAATCCAGTCTTGGCGAGAGTCGCCTGTAAGTCTTTCTTCGTGACTTTTCCGAATGATTTGTCGGTCGGTTGGACGTCGCTTCGATTCACCACGGATAGTTCGCCTGTTGGACGAATAACAACCAGTTGATCTTCAACCCGCGACAGCAGCCGGACGACTTGCTGTTGGCCATCGTCATTGCGAGTCATTAACTTGCGGTACTTGCCATGCTTGGGCGTCACACCCTTTGGGACTTTTAGTTTGAAATCGCGTCCACTTGGTGGCGGAGCAACTTCGACTCCCGACGAAGGAGATTCTTCATCCTGCGCCAAGGCATTGCTCGTCGCGAGAAGAATGGCCATCAGAACCCAGCTGAAACTTAAGCATCGCAACAGAATCATACAGCACCCAAAAAAGAAGGAAGCGTCAAAGGATTTCCTCGACATCTCCAGTATAACTGAATGTCTTGATTTGTTGTTCTAGGTACGACCAACAGGACTGGTTGCGGAGAAAACAAGTCCATTCGCAAGGAATGCCATGATTTAGACGTCTAGGGTCGGATCATGCTGGCCGGCTTGCACATGTCTGCCAGCTATGAAGTCGAGGGACATCGCTTCTGTTGACCAATGAAAATCTGATGCTTAGTGGTATTAAATTGGCTCAGGGGCTCGTTGTTTTCGGATTCGAAGATTGGTGGGCAAGATTTGTTTGTTCGGGTCAGGGTTGATTGCATATCGCCAACCGGTTCGATAGCCTACGAGAGTTGGCTTAGTTCACTATCTGGCGTTTATGGTTTTTCAACCGGGCGGTCCAGCATCGCATTGTTGATGGTCGCTTTGTTCGTGATGATCGGATTCCGTCGACGACAAGTTGAGATGCGAGGAGAGGTGACGTGCCGATAAAAAGCGACTTTACCCAGCTCCTCGCTCGAATTGAAAGTGGTGATGCAACGTTGGAAGACCTCCTTCCCGTTGTGTACGACGAACTCCGCCGCGTCGCGTCAGCCAAAATGGCTGGCGAGCGCGGTGATCATACGCTCGGAGCCACGGCGCTTGTCCATGAGGCTTACCTGCGGTTGGTTGGCAAAGAAGCCAAATGGGAGTCTCGCCGACATTTCTTTGCGGCGGCCGCTGAGTCTATGCGCCGAATTCTGATCGACCATGCTCGTTCTAACAGAGCGATAAAACGAGGTGGTGAAGTCGCTCGGGCGGTTGTTGATCTTGAGCAGCTACCGGGACTGCATGACAGGGACGATCGTTTTCTGCAGCTGGACAAGGCGATCGAGAAACTTGCGGAACAGCATCCCGAGAAAGCGGAGCTCGTAAAGTTGCGCTATTTTACTGGATTGAAAATTCGCGAAGCCGCTGAGGTGCTGGAGATTTCAACGGCCAGCGCAGATCGCTACTGGAAGTACGCACGTGCATGGTTGCAGACGCAGCTTCTGAAGCAAGACTGACGTGTCAGTGAGGGACGTTCTCGCAACGTCCGATTAGTTGCGCTGGAGCCAATTTTTGAAACATGCCAGTTCCTTCTGAATGCTACCTTCTCCCCAATTCGAGAGAGTCCAAAACGGGACAAACCAGATCGCGATCAAGATACCTGTCACCGTAAAACCGGATTCATCAGGTGAAAATTTCGCCACGAGAATGATGGTCACGGCAAAGAGCAACGACACCGCGACATTGAGGATTGCAGCCTGTTTCTTTGTCATTCGTTTTTTTCCGGGTTAGGTTTTCGGCTGGTTCGAGGTATTTCGAGCGTCAAATACAGAATGGAGAGACGGTACGTTCCTGACGTATTTTGTCCCAATCCAAATGCTTCATGTTTTTGTGATAGAAAAAGCCTATCCAATTCGCTTGTAAGAATAGATGCTCGATTCACCATGCGAAAAATATGAAATATGAACGAAACCGCGATCTTTGCACGTGCAATTCTGATTCAAGACCAACCGACTCGACAGGCCTATCTTAGCAGAGCCTGCGGGGGCGATTCTGAATTGCGACGACGAATGGAAGCGTTGGTCTGTGCACATGAGAACCCACTTTCCTTCCTTGAACCACCAAGCGACAGTCCTGAACAATCCACGCCAAACGATTTTGAGGCAACGCGTCCGCTACCGACGCGGGCTTGGATGGAGTCAGGCAATCACGTCGGGAGTACTGTAGGGCCATATAAGCTCCTGCAGCAAGTGGGTGAGGGCGGCATGGGCGTTGTCTTCATGGCAGAGCAGACGCAACCTGTTCGCAGGCGAGTCGCAATCAAGATTATTAAGCCCGGAATGGATTCGCGCCAGGTTATCGCCAGGTTTGAGGCCGAACGACAGGCGTTGGCAATGATGGACCACCCCAATATCGCCAAGGTTCTTGATGCGGGAACGACAGCGCAGGGACATCCTTACTTCGTGATGGAGCTCGTCAATGGACTGGCTATTACCGAGTATTGTGACCAGGAAAAGCTCTCGCCGAATCAGCGTCTGGAACTTTTCGCTGATGTTTGTCGAGCCGTGCAGCATGCTCACCAGAAAGGTGTGATCCATCGCGACCTCAAACCAAGCAATATCCTGGTCGCAGAATACGACGGCCGTCCCGTTCCAAAAATCATCGACTTTGGAGTCGCCAAAGCCACCGGGCCTCAGTTGACTGACAAAACGCTCTTCACGGAGCTTGGCCAGATCATTGGGACGCTGGAGTATATGAGTCCCGAACAGGCGCGGCGCAATCAACTGGATGTGGATACACGGAGTGATATTTATTCGTTGGGAATCGTTCTTTATGCGTTGCTCACTGGGGAAACGCCGTTCGGCTCGAGGCGATTTAAGGAGGCGGCATGGGATGACATGCTGAAGATTATTCGTGAAGAAGAGCCGCAGCGACCCAGCCTGAAGATTGATACCAGCCAGACGTTGCAACACGTTGCCGAACGGCGAAGTGTATCCCCACAGCGATTGTCATCACTCGTCCGCGGTGACCTCGATTGGATCGTCATGAAGACGTTGGAGAAGGATCGAGCCCAGCGATACGGCTCGGCGAATGAGCTCGCTGATGATGTGACGCGCTATTTGAATGAGCAACCGATTACGGCTCGTCCACAGACGACTTGGTCGCACTTCGCCAAGTACGTGCGTCGCAATCGCCGAACGGTTCTTGTTGCGACAGTCGCTACGATGCTGATGGGGGCATTCCTTGCGACGCAATGGATTCAGCATGCTCGACGCATCAACCAGATGGGTCGTCGCACGGAACGGTTGGACGAATCGCTCGAGACTGCATCGCTCGCATTGGGTTCTGCTCGGGCGGCTGCCATCCACAGTCGACACGAATGGGCGATCGCCGCGACGAGTGTAGATCGAATCAATGATATCCTCGAAGACGGACCTGTTGCGCGTGACTCGCAGGATCGCGCCGAGGCTTTCACAAAGACTTTTGAGGAAGCCAGGTCGGATCGCGAGCTGGCGTTGCAGATCGAGAATGTTCTCATTTTCGGTGCTACGAACCCAACCCTTCAGGGGTGGGAGAAACTTGAGCGGGACTTGAGGAGTTTATTTCGTAAGAATGGCTTCAATCTGAGTGCGGGCGATCCTGATGACATCGCCTACCGGATCAAGAATCATCGTTCCGCTGCCCGATGGACGGACGCGCTTGAACTTTGGATTGGTACGCGCGGGCATATGGCATCGTTAGGAGGACCTCGAATCACGGCTCGCGAAATGCAGCCTTGGGCGGATTGTCTGCTTGCTGCCGACCCACAA
>CAYYHV010000038.1:269-26906 GCA_964471695.1 uncultured Pirellulaceae bacterium | reverse complement strand
CCTATGAAGCCCAAAGAAATTCGCAAACTGACCGCATTGATGCCGGTATTCAATGCCTTCGGCAAATTCAGCCTCAAAGCCGTCGGGATTGAAGCGACCGAGATGCAGGAGGGTCCACGCGAGCTGATGCGTATCGACTGCCAACTGCAGATGACAGATAGCGAGATGAAGTTTGAGATGTGGACTGATAACGCGGGACGCATTGTGAAACAACGGACCCCCGGCATCAATCAGATCATCGTCGCTTGCACGAAGGATCGAGCACTGACTCAGCACCCAACCGAAGTCGGCAACGTGGGCACCAGCACTCTGATTCCCATCAAGAACGTACCACCCAACATTCACACCGCGAAGAGTGTGACTTACCGCATGTGCTGGAACGACTCGCAACCCATTGATTTTCCCATCAGCGCAAGCCAGAAAATTACCCTTGCAGGCAGCGATTGCGCCGAAATCAAAATTCACTCCGTCCGCCCCGAACTAGGGGACATACTGACGGACGCAGAATCCAAGGGAATCGAAAGATATTTGCTGCCCACTCGTTCCATTCAATCCAACGACTTGAACGTTGTTGCGCTTGCCGAATCCGTAAAACCGACGCCTGGCAGCGGTCCGGTGGCCTGGAGAACAGCCGTAGCCTTGGAACGACTTATTCACGACACCATTACCGTCAAAGACTTTTCGCAGTTGTTTGCCTCCGCCGCAGAAGTCGCCGAATCACATCGTGGCGACTGCACCGAGCACGCCGTGTTGTTGGCTGCTGTCTGCCGAGCGCGCAAGATTCCCGCACGTGTTGTTTCCGGGCTGGTCCATCTCTTTGGACACGAAGCTTTTGGGTTCCATATGTGGAATGAAGTTTGGATTCACGACAAGTGGATCCCGCTCGACGCTACCCTGGGGCTTGGGGGAATTGGGAGCGGCCATATCAAACTGGCGGAAGAACAACCCGACGAGAACACGGGCATGGGGTCCATGTTGTCGATCATGAACGCCATTGG
Organism: uncultured Pirellulaceae bacterium; assembly: GCA_964471695.1. Taxonomy (GTDB): domain Bacteria; phylum Planctomycetota; class Planctomycetia; order Pirellulales; family Pirellulaceae; genus CAYYHV01. Next base: position 25,908 of record CAYYHV010000038.1, on the reverse strand, counting down.
AAAGATGGAGTTGGAAGTCGTCAGCTTTACGCCTTAGCTACGCGACTCGACCTGCGTTCGCAAGGAATTGCTGTAGATGCTGCAGCGCACCGTCAATCGTATCCGAGTCGGTTGAATGCGGCGGATTCCATTCCCGCCATTCATAGTCCGGATGCTCAGTCACACGAATCTCGACTTCGTTGATCAAGTAACCGAGGAAGATGACTGTCGTTTTCGGAATCTTAACGTCGCCATACTTTTTCTTGTAGCGAACTTTGTAGTCAATGGCGAAGCGGAAATTGGGGTCCAATCGAACGTCGTCCGCAGTAATTCCCGTCTCTTCCTCTAATTCACGAAGGGCACACTCCAGCTCCGTCTCGCCGGGTTCGGTATGACCTTTGGGGAGATCAAACCGCTTCTTATGAATCATCAAGAGGAACGAATGAATAGGATCGCCGCGGACAATGAGCACTCCGCAAGATTTCAGCGATTCAGGAGCTGGTTTCTTTTTCTTCTTCATAGTCCATCCGGCCGGGATTCCCTTCCGTAGCACCAAGCCATTCACGTCCTAGGCTTTCAATCACTTCTCGCTAAGATAACCATTCTGGCAATAATCATTCAAGCTGGCAATAAATCTATGAAAATCTATACGGCAACTGGCGACGAAGGCAAAACCGGACTTTTTGCTGGTCCTCGAGTCAGTAAAGATCACGCACGCATCGAGGCATATGGGACGGTTGACGAATTGAATGCCAGTCTCGGCTTCGCACGTTCCATGGGACAGACGGAGCAAGTCGATAAATTGCTGCATCGAATCCAGAATGAACTGTTCGCTGTAGGTGCCGAACTGGCGACTATAGAACCAGAGAAACACGGGACTCATTGGATCGGCAAACCGCATATCGCCTACCTTGAGCAAACCATTGATTCGATGGAAGAACAGCTCGAACCGCTCAGCCAGTTTATTCTGCCAGCCGGGAAACAGGACGTAACGTCGCTGCATTTGGCCCGCGCGGTATGTCGTCGAGCAGAACGTCGAGTCGTCTCGCTAGGCAGTCACTCGGAGCATCCCTTGTCCGCTGACCTTATTGTGTATCTGAATCGACTGGGCGATTTGCTGTTTGTTGTAAGCCGCTTTGCAGCGATGTCGACTGGGCAAACGGATATTGCGTGGCAAAAACCGGAGTAGACCGACGAGTTGGTCAGCGCCAACTTGCCTTGGAAAGCTGAATCCTCAAGCCGTCGACTTGCCACCATTCAACGATCAAGCAATATCGCACCCTTTACCTTGGTTTTTCGGGCCGTTATCTTTTTTGCTGGAAGCGATTCCCATTTGCAGGCCTTGCACGCCTCATTGGCGTCTTTGGCCCTGTCCTTGTCGACACCGGCAAGCCCGACTTGCCCTCAAAATCATTAACAGAAAGTGACAATATGCGATCGTTCAGGCGGTACGGTTACGCAGTTTTGGCAGCGTTGTGCTTCACATCCTTGGCTGCAGCCCAAGAGACAGAGCCAGCGACAGACTCGGGACACCTCACCTGGATGCTGACGTCGTCGGCACTTGTTCTGTTCATGACGGCGCCCGGTTTGGCGATGTTCTACAGTGGACTGGTTCGACGCAAAAACGTCCTTGGCGTGATGATGCAATGTATTTTCTTGATGGGCCTGATGTCAGTCATTTGGGCCTTGTGGGGTTATTCGCTCAGCTTCGGCGACTCACTCATTTCAATCGGCGGGGCTGGTCTGGTCGGTGGATTTGAACACGTGGGCCTGCAAGGCCTCACCATGGTCGACGGCTCGCTGCCAGGTGGCGCCGTACCCGATCTGATCTTTATGATTTTCCAGGGTATGTTTTTCATCATCACTCCGGCACTCATTTGCGGTGCATTTGCCGAACGTATGAAATTCAGCGCGATGGTGATCTTCATGATCTTCTGGGGAACACTGGTCTATTGCCCACTCTGCCACATGGTTTGGGGCGAAGGTTGGCTTTACTTCGACGGCGCCGCGGACTCGAAGAACTTGTTTGGCGGAGCTTTGGATTTCGCCGGCGGAACCGTCGTGCATATCAGTTCCGGCATCTCCGCACTCGTCGCGGCCATGCTGATTGGGCAGCGATTGGGATTCGGTTCTGAAGATATGCGGCCACACAACTTGACCTATACGTCGCTTGGAGCCGCTATGTTGTGGGTAGGTTGGTTTGGGTTCAATGCTGGTAGCGCTGTGGAGGCTAACGATCTCGCCGCCAATGCATTCGTAGTGACGCATTTATCCGCAAGCGCAGGCGCGGTCGCCTGGGCTGTGATCGAATGGCTGGGGCGAGGCAAGCCAAGTGTGCTTGGCACCGCATCAGGGGCCGTGGCTGGACTGGTTTGCATCACGCCGGCTTGTGGTTTCGTTCAACCGATGCCAGCATTGCTAATGGGCGCCATGGCTGGAGTCGTCTGTTACCTCGCTTGTGGAAAACTCAAAGCGACCTTCGGCTACGATGACTCGTTGGATGCTTTCGGCGTTCACGGGGTCGGTGGGACCCTGGGGGCAATTTTGACGGGAGTGTTCGCCACCAAGGCCGTAAACCCTGGTGCCGCCAATGGGCTGGCGTACGGCGGCGAATTCCGCCTAATGTTAGCCCAAATCGCGGCTGTTGTGGTCACATTGGTCTATGCGGCCGTTGTTTCATTCATTTTGCTAAAAATCATTGACCTTACAATCGGCTTGCGAGTCAACCAGGATGCCGAACTTCGGGGATTGGATATCGCGGAACATGGGGAAGAAGGGTACATCTTCAACTAATCGGATTGGACCGCTGACGCTAAATCTCGCAAAATACAAATACTGAATCACTGCCATGCCGCGGAGCGGATGAGCGAAGGAGCCTATATGAAAAAGATCGAAGCCGTAATTCGGCACTTTAAACTCGAAGAAGTTAAGAACGCACTGACCGAAAACAACATCCACGGAATGACAATTACCGAAGTCCGTGGGTTCGGTCGCCAAAAAGGTCACACAGAAATGTACCGCGGCACCGAATACGCCGTGGACTTTGTGCCCAAAGTCAAAGTCGAAGTCATCTGCACGGATGAACAAATGCAGACGGTGGTCGACGTCATTTTACAAGCGGCCCAAACAGGCCAAATCGGCGATGGCAAGATTTTCATCTCCGACTTAGCAAACATAATTCGAATCCGAACAGGCGAGTCCGGACAAGACGCGTTATAGACGGGTACCACTTGCTCACCGAGCGTGCAGTGGAGACTGCGCGCTCGTCGTAGTATTCGTGGTGCCACTCCGATGATGAAAGCAAAGACATGGGAAACGCGCCGCGGTTGCGCGAATCAGTCCACGAATGCAAAGTCTTTCTGCGCGAAGGACGTGACAAGCTGAGGCGTCAGCATGAATCGGGCTCGCCGGGTGTCCAAGTCTGCAATCGCTTGTCTGACCTCTTAGACCGAGTTGTCTTGCGACTGTTTCAGTCCGCGATCGATGACATCTCCACCGAGAACAACCGAACTTTGCTTCTCGAGAACATTACGCTTGTCCCGCACGGTGGGTATGGCAGGCGCGATGTGGCTCCGTTTTCCGATGTCGATCTGATGCTACTTCACCACCGTAGTGTCACGCACTACATTCCCGATATCGCCGGTCGTATGATTGCTGACATATCCGATGTGGGGCTGGACGTTGGCTTTAGCGTGCGAACACCGGCACAAGCCTGTCAACTCTCGAAACGCGATCCCGTTATCTTCACGTCCCTTGTCGAATCCCGCGCGCTTACAGGCAGCGATCTACTCTTCGAAAAGTATATGGGACGATTCCGCACATCGGCCCAACGGAATTCACGCCGAATGATGCGGCGTATCGACGAAGCAAGGCGTTCGGAACGTCGCCAATATGGAGAAACGGTTTTTCTGCTGGAACCCAATGTTAAACGCTCACGCGGCGCCCTTCGTGACATCCACCTGCTACGATGGATTGGATTCGCTCGCTATGGGCATGCGGATCCGAACCTATTGAACCTGCAGGGCTTTCTTGACAAGGAGGACGAGCGAGCCGTACGCAAAGCTCACGAGTTTCTTCTGAAGCTTCGCAATGAAATGCACTTTCACGCCGGGCGTCCCTACGATGTTCTTTTTCGTGCTGAGCAGATGCGAATCGCGGAACTTTGGTCATATGAGACTTCCGAAAGTGTACTTGCCGTTGAACGGTTCATGAGTGAATACTTCGAGCATACGCGGCACGTTCGTGACATCGTCGGTTACTTTATCACTTCATCCCAAGAGCGCGCCTGGCTGTCACCTTTGATTGCACCGCTCGTAACCTACCGCATGGAAAAGGACTTTCGCGTCGGTCCTGTCCATATTGGTGCGACAAGAAAAGGACTTGATCGACTGCGAGGCGATCTGACGGAAGTGCTTCGTCTGATGGACCTTGCAAACCAGATGAACAAGCGCATTGAACACAAGACCTGGAACGCTGTCCGCTTGGACTTGACCAATCGCGAAGACATGGTGGTTACCGATGAAGCCGCCAAACGGTTCATGTCACTGTTGTCTTACAACAGCCGACTGGGCAGCCTGCTACGTCGACTGAATGAAGTCGGGGCGCTCCAGCAACTGGTGGCGGGTTTGGATCATGCTCGCTTTTTGCTTCAATTTAATCGCTACCACAAATATACCGTCGATACCCATTGTATCCTCTCCGTCGAAAAAGCCACCGACTTCCAGACGGATCCAGGGGCGATCGGACGCGCTTATCGTTCGATTCGCAAGCGTGGACTATTGCACCTCGCCTTGTTAATTCACGATTTGGGAAAAGGCTTGCCCGGGGATCATTCCGAAGTCGGCGCGGAATTGGCATTGGAAACGGCCAAGAAACTACGTCTGTCAAGAAATGATACCGAGACGCTTCACTTTCTTGTACTCAAGCATCTTTCCATGTCGCACCTTGCGTTTCGCCGCGATACGAGCGACGAATCGATTCTGGTGAAGTTTGCAGCCGAAGTGGGTTCGCCCGAACGCATGAAAATGTTGTTCGTCCTCACCGCTGCCGATTTGGCATCGGTAGGACCGGGTGTGTTAAACGCATGGAAGGCGGAAGTGTTAGCAGCTGTCTATGAGCGTGCCAACTTCCATCTCAAGGGGGGAGCCACGGATGCCGAGAGTATCACGGCTCGAACAGCTGAGACTCGTTCGGAGCTCTTGAAACTGGCTCCCAAGGAGGAATACGATTGGTACAAACGTCAGGTGCAAACGCTCAGTCTGTCGATCCTGATGGAGAATTCACCCGAATCATTGATGGCTGATTTGAAACGCCTGCGAACACTCGAACCGCGCCAAGCCGTGGCCTGGGGACGATATCTTCAGGATCGCAAAGTCACCGAGTACGCCGTTGGATTGCATCAACAATTGACTCCCGGAATTTTCCATCGACTTACTGGTGCGCTCACCGGAAAAGGTTTACAAATCCTCTCGGCATCGATCCACACGCTGGCCGACGGATTAATCCTCGATCGGTTCTACGTCGACGACCCAGACTACGTTGACGTCCCACCCGACGATCGACTTCACGAAGTCGGCTCGGCACTGGTAAAAGCCATCGAAAGCCCTGAAGAAATAACACCAACTTTCCGTCAGGTGTGGCAGCCCACTTCGGCTGGCGATTCTGGTGAATTGGATGTGCTGCCAACTCGCGTGCAGATCGACAACTCAACTTTGCCCGACGCCACGATTATTGATGTGTTTGCCCATGATCGAGTCGGATTGCTTTACGCAATTGCTCGTACGCTGTACGAGCTGAACCTATCGGTCCGCTATGCCAAAATCGGAACGTACCTCGATCAAGTCGTCGACGTGTTCTACGTCAACGACCTTGAGGGTGGAAAAATTGAAGATGAATCGCGACTGGACACGATTCGTGAACGACTGCTGCAAGCCATCGAAGCCTCGAATCAACCGAGTTAAAGTCGTTGCCTCATCCATCGGGGCGTGAAGGATAGCGAAAAAACCCTCGACTAAACAACTCAGTTGCGTGAACCATCAAGTCCGGCTTAAACTCGCGCATTGCGTTCCTTCCTATTGACCAAGTCGGTATCGATCATGACGCCTGTTAATAAACCCGACCTCGCCCGTGATTGGCTGCCTCGTTACACCGGGATGCCGATCGAGAATTTTGGCGACTATGTCCTTCTTACTAACTTCGCCAACTACCTGACTCGGTTTGCCGAGATCTTCGACTGTGAGATTTTCGGTGCAGATCGCCCAATGCAGGCGACCACGAACGATTCCGGATTAACCATGGTGAACTTTGGGATCGGTTCGCCCAACGCCGCATTGATCATGGATTTATTAACGGCTCGTAATCCCAAAGGCGTCCTCTTCCTTGGCAAGTGCGGTGGGCTGAAAAAGTCGACGGAGATTGGCCACTTCATTTTGCCCATCGCAGCCATCCGCGGAGAAGGTACCTCCAACGACTATTTGCCGGCGATAGTGCCAGCCTTGCCATCGTTCAAACTGCATAAGTTCGTGTCGGGCAAGCTGGTTGAAGAAGGATTGGAGTACCGGACGGGAGTCGTCTACACAACCAATCGGCGCGTTTGGGAACATGATGAAAAATTTCGCCAAGAACTCATCGACATGACAACGATTGCGATCGACATGGAAACGGCAACGATCTTCGTCGTGGGACATCACAACCAAATTGCCCGAGGAGCCCTTTTGCTTGTCTCGGATTTGCCAATGACTCCCGAAGGCGTGAAGACGGAAGAGAGTGACGAACAAGTCACCAAGGAATGGGCAGACTTGCACCTGCAATTGGGCATCGACTCGCTCTCGGAAATTGAGAGTAAAGGCGAAACCATCAAGCACTATCGCTACTAGTGCTGAGCCGTTTTGGCGCTCGCCACGGTTCTTCGTGATGTAACCGTGGCTAGAGTCTGTTGCTCAGTTTGCTCCGAACCTCACTTCTTCGCGCGCCAGCGGCTTTTGGTTTGGCACTTGGGACAAAAGAAAGTGCTTCGTTGCGCCTGGACGATTTTTTTGATTGAACCTTGCTTGCAACTCAAGCACTTCTCCGATTCGCGCATGTAGACTCGGTGCTGATTCTGATACGAACCATCTTTGTTCAAGGCGTTCCGATAGGTCCCATCGCCGAGCGTGGACCCTTCGTACTTGATCGCTGTATTGAGTACGTCGAGCATCGCCTCATGAATTGCCGCCCACATGGGGCCTGTCAATTGATCGCACCTCTTCTGCGGATTGATTCCAGCAACGTGAAGAATCTCCGAAGCGTATAAATTTCCGATCCCTGCCAGGGCTCGTTGATCCAGCAACGCGACTTTGACTTCCCGACGACTGTTGTCAAAGCGGGCTTGCAATTCAGCCGCGTTGACTCGCAACGCATCAGGGCCCAGGCGGTGCGGCCCCAATTGATCCTCGAACTCATCCGGCGTAAGCAGTCGGACACTTCCCAATCCACGACGATCCCAAAACAGGACTCGACGAACGGGACCTCTGCGAAACTGCAGCCCCAGCCGCAGGTGCGTTTCATTCGGCGGATCGGCGATCAATAACAGCCCGGTCATTCGCGGTTCGAAAATAATCGAGTCGCCACTTTCCATGCGAAAAACGACTCGTTTTCCCCATCGCTCGATATCGGAGATACGTTGCCCTGTAACGCGAGCCTTGAATTGCCGCCGATTCGGCGCAATTACGATGGGCTTCAACCGACATGGCAAAATGTCTACTTCACTGACCTTCTGCCCCACCACGCCAAGAACGCCGCGGCGCATTGTTTCTACCTCTGGAAGTTCGGGCAAAGAAATTTCTCCAAATCATTAGTGTCACGAGAGAAACGCCCATTTTGCCAATAAGTATTCGGGTCGCAACGGTTGTGTCACCCAAATCGAAAATTAGACATCCTCAGATTGCAGTTCGCAATTTCCTCGCCGGCCACTCCGGACTAGTCTAGGATAGAAGTCCGAATCGGACGGGAAATAGAAGGACGTACATCTTGCACAACAATCTCGATAATTCAACGAACGGGCGACGAGTAATTACTTACTTGGCGACGTGCTTGTTGCTGGTGTCATGTACTTCGACGTTTGCTCAATCTTCATTCTCTGTCGGCTACCGAAAATCGAATCAAGCAACGAAACGTTCCGTAGGAAGCGCCAAGCACCTTGAAGGTGTCGTTTACGTGTACCACACGTTTCTTTCTGATGAAAACTCAACCTGGTCCGAGTTTGAGCGGAATCGCGTAAGAACAAAGTTACGCGAAGCCTACGACTTTATTACGCTTCAATCCCGCATCCATGATAAGCGGGTGACATTTGTTGATGAATTCGGGACGGATGCCAATCTGGATATCAAGATTCCACGTGATGCCCATGTCGACCCCAAGTGGACTGAGTATGCCATTTTGAATTCGTCGAATATGACGGCGAACAAACTTGTCGATCACATCAAGCGACAATCACGCCCCGAAAATGTAATCGTCTGCTTGCACGTCAACAAACCGGCTTTGTCATACAACCTTGCTTACTACAAACCCGTCTCGGAACGGTACCACGCAGAACGCATGGTGTGCTTCACGGCGTATCCGGATGGACGTGAAACCTCTTCCGCAACGTACGCTCACGAAATCCTACACCTCTTTGGTGCGGGTGATTTGTACTTTCCGTATGACAAAGACTCCAAGCGCAAAGAAGAAGCTCAAAAGCTTTTTCCCAATGACGTGATGTTTCGAGTCGATTACGACATGACTCGTCTCAACGTAGGCCCCTTCACTGCTTATCGTATCGGTTGGCGAAACAGGTTGGACCCGCGTTACTCGACTTTCGAAGATTAGACGACACGCTACGGGATTTCTTTCATTCCCGTCGTTCAAGATCGCTTTCTTCCAAGATTTCACGGAATCAAACTCCCTCAGCACCTCGCGCGGGTGGAATCGCACTATTGACGGCCCTACAGTAGCGACTGACAATCGATGCTTCGAATTCAATCATTTTTGCGGAATCCCTATGAGCGTTCAGCCTTCAGCAGCCTCCAGCCAAGTCCCTGATCCTGACGGTCGTTTCGGCGACTTTGGTGGTCGATATGTGCCCGAAACGCTGATCGCAGCGCTCGACCAGTTAGCCGAGCAGTATGAGATTGCCAAGCAGGATAAGGAATTTCACGCTGAACTGGATCGGCTGCTTTCGACTTATGTCGGCCGACCGTCTCCGTTGTATTTCGCAAAAAGACTAACAGCCAAAGTCGGCGGGGCCCAAATCTGGTTAAAACGAGAAGACCTCAACCATACGGGTGCGCATAAGATCAACAATACTCTCGGCCAAGCCCTGTTAACGCTTCGCATGGGCAAGAAGCGTGTCATCGCCGAAACCGGAGCCGGTCAACACGGCGTCGCCACGGCCACCGCCTGTGCACACTTCGGAATTCCCTGCGTCGTTTATATGGGAGCTGAGGATGTTCGCCGCCAGGCACCCAATGTGAATAGCATGAGGCTGCTGGGGGCCGAAGTGCGACCGGTCGAAAGCGGCTCGAGGACATTGCGGGATGCAATCAACGAAGCCATGCGGGACTGGATGACCAGTGTCGAAGATACGCACTACATTCTGGGTTCCGTCGTCGGTCCGCACCCGTTCCCGCGGATCGTCCGTGACTTCCAATCCATCATTGGCAGCGAAACGCGACAGCAATGCCTCGACATTCTGGGCAAGCTTCCTGATCACGTTGTTGCCTGCGTAGGTGGTGGCAGCAATGCCGCCGGTATGTTCTATCCGTTTGTTGATGATACGACCGTCAAGCTGTTGGGCATCGAAGCTGGTGGAAGAAGCGCCGAAGCTGGCGAACACGCATCGCCGCTTACCTTTGGCGAACCTGGCGTACTCCATGGAAGTTATAGCTATGTGATGCAGGACGCCGATGGTCAAACCTGCGACGTGCATTCGATCTCGGCTGGACTGGACTATCCTGGCGTTGGCCCAGAACATAGCTACTGGAAATCAACGGGCCGAGTCGACTATACGCATTGTCGCGACGACGAGGCACTGGTAGCTTTCGACGAAATGGCTCAATGCGAAGGGATTCTTCCCGCACTCGAGACGTCGCATGCAATCGCCAAAGCCATCGACTTGGCGAAGTCTCGTCCGGTCGACGAAAACGTAGTGATCTGCCTCTCCGGACGGGGCGACAAAGATGCTGCAGAAATCGCACGGCTTCGCGAAGAGCACGGTACCTGTTGATCATTCGGCTCGGCCGTATACATTCTTTTCTCGATCTCTAGAAAATACAGAACATCGCATGTCTGCAATCGACGAACTCTTCACACGACTGAAATCTGAAAACCAGAAGGCATTTATGCCGTTCCTTACGGCTGGTGATCCGGGACTCGATTTTACAGCGCAGGCGATTCGCGAACTCATTCGTCGCGGTAGCAGCATGTGTGAAGTCGGTATTCCCTACAGCGATCCTATCGCCGACGGTCCAGTGATTCAGGCGTCGTATTCGCGTGCTCTGGACAATGGCATCAAGCTCGACCAGATTCTCTCTACACTCGGCCAAGTCACTACCGACCTGGCTGCTCCTGTGGTTACGATGGTCAGCTACGCGATCGTGTTACGTGTCGGCCCCGAAGCCTACGTTGAACGTGCCAAAGCCGCCGGCGTCGCCGGAGCCATTGTGCCCGATTTGCCAGTTGAAGAAGCCGCAGGGTTCAGCAAGATCTGCCAGTCTCACGACTTCAGCCTCATTCAGCTTGTGACCCCGACGACAGGGCGTGATCGCGCGCTCCGCATTGCCGAAACGTCGACGGGATTCATTTACTACGTCTCCGTGACAGGCATCACAGGTGAGCGAACCCAATTGCCAGACGACCTCGTCGACAACGTTGGATGGCTGCGTGAAAAAGTGTCCCAACCCGTCTGTATTGGGTTCGGCATCAACAAACCCGAACACGTTAAACTTCTTGCTCCCGTGGCTGACGGATTGATCGTTGGTTCGGCCATCGTGCGACGCGTCGCGACCGCGAAAGACAAACCGCATGACGAAGTCCTCACGGACATCGGCAATTATGTTGCCGAGATGCTGGCAGCCATGCCGTAATTGCGTTTGGTAAAGATGCATACCATCTTTTTGGTCCAAAACGCTTCTAAGGCCATTCTTAGATCGTGGTTTCTTCCTTCGTTCCGTGAGCGCGTAGTCCATCGCGCAAAAGAGTCAAGCTACCAAGAATTTTATTCAGCGCTGAAACATCGTTGAAACCGTTGTAACCCGGCGCGGAAAACTTGACCGGATTCCAGATTCGAAAGTAGACTTGATGTAGAGGCGTTTTCACTTCGCGGCGTCTCGCGCCGGCAGGATACGGCAACTGTGCGATTCCATGGAATAGCCACAGGGGTGACAGGAGTACAAGATGCACTCATCAAACAATCAAAACGCCATATCACGTTTCTTCAGCGGACTGGCCGAGTACACCTTCCAGACTCGGTTGGGAGTCGTTGATCCTCAACTTGTCGAATACGTTAGCGACATGCTGACTCGTTTCGTACGGAACGATCACATGTTTCGTGTCCGAGACAAGAAGGGACGTCCTCTCGTCCAAGTCACCGAAATGATGCTCGAAGCCCAACAGCGCATGGGCGATGCGCGTCGCGATATCCATCGGCACATCGGTGATTTCACTTTGTTCTGGACAGGGCTGTATCCCGAATCCGTGGAAAAGAAAAAAGGGACGGGCTCGCTCGATCACCTTATCGATTATTGTGAACAAGGCAAACGCGCCTATTGGATTGCCAGTACGATCGACACCGAAGATGGCAACCGACCATCCGCCGAAGTCCTCGGAAGACTAAGTAGTCGCTTCGAATTGTGCGCCTATGGACTGCGTGAAATACGTCGCGAATGGGAGCATAGCGACGACGATGACGCTCCGGCGCCTATCTTTTTCTTCAATTGATTCGAAGTAATCTGGCTGCGGCATTCGGCCGTAGCCTATCCAACATAAGATCGCTGGTTCTTGCGCATCAGCTTGTGGCCTCTCACTCGTGCCGCAAGTAAGATATCTTCTTCGCGTTTCAGCGGTCGCTCCCTCCCTTGCCTCATTCCTCCCTGGCCATGATACGAATCACCCCTCCCCGCATCGTCGTCGCTATCGTTTTCGCGATTCTCAGTTCAACTCCCACACTCCAAGCCGACAACGCTTTCCTCGAAGGCTACAGTGACTACGCAGAATTCACCGAGCGAGTGCGAGCGCTCGACGCCTCGCCCATCGCGAATGTGGAAACCCTGTTGACGACGGTACAAAAACGCGAAGTCTTCGCGATCAAGATGGGCGATACGTCGGACGCAATGTTGCCGGCCATCCTCGTCGTGGGAAACGTCCACGCTCCTCACATCGCCGGCGGAGAACTGGCACTTCGCTTCGCCGAAGAATTGGTCGCACAAAAAGACGACGAAGCCATCAAAATGGCGCTGGGCAAATGCCGATTTTACGTGATCCCTCGGCCTGCCCCGGATGCCAGCGAAAAAGCCATCGTCGATGGATCGCGCGAAGTCACCGGAAATACGGCGCAGACCGATGATGACCGCGATAACCAAATCGCAGAAGACGGCCCCGAAGATTTGAACGGTGATGGTTGGATCACAAAAATTCGAGTCAAGCGAACTGGCGGTGTGTACCGCACGCATCCCGATGACGATCGACTCTTGGTCAAATCAAACCCCCAGAAGAATGAACCCGGTGAATACGACGTATACCTGGAGGGCGTAGACAACGACGAAGACGAATCGTGGAACGAAGATGCATCGGATGGTGTCGACCTCAACAAGAACTTCCCCTTTGCGTACCCCGCCTTTCAAAAAGGGGCAGGTACACATGCTTGCTCAGAAGCCACGTCGAAAGCACTCGCCGATTTTGCCTACGACCACCCCGAGATTCAATTGGTTTTCACCTTCAGCCCACAAGACAACACCTTCAAACCCTGGAAAGGCGACAGCAAATCGGACGGCAATCGCATCAAAACCAAAATTCACTCGGCCGACGCCCCCTTCTCCGATTTTATGACCGAGCGCTTTCGAAAAATCCACGAAGGCAAGGACGCGCCGAATGCTGCACCGGCGAGCGGATCATTCGTTCACTGGGCCTACTTGCATTATGGACGCTGGTCGCTCAGCACCCGTGGTTGGTGGATACCCAAAATCAAACCGTCTGATCCTTCTAATTCGCAAGAGTCGCCGAAAAAAGACGCAGGATCGAATCCCGCAGAAGCCGCGGGCAAGGACGATCCCAAGGCGACATCCGAAGTGCCAAAATCGACAACGTCGGGGAACGTGAAATCCGCAATGCCGAAAGATGAAGAGACAACGATCAGCAAGCCATCGGACTCAACCAAACCGAAGAAGGATTCCGCTCAATCGGACGAAAAGAAACCCACCCCGAAGAAAAAGCCGACCAAACTGAAGCAAGACAATGAAGAACTCAACGCCTTGCGTTGGATGGAGCAAAACCATGTGGATGGATTCGTCCCATGGACCAAGATTGACCACCCGGATTTTCCCGACCGCGCTGTCGAAGTCGGCGGATTCAAACCGTTCTGGCGATTGAACCCTCCTGCAACCGAACTCGAAGCCTTGGGGAAGAAGCATACCGACTTTCTTGTCGGACTGAGCGAATTGCTTCCCAAACTTTCCGTCGAAGATGTCAAAGTCAAATCGCTCGGCGGCGGAATTTATCGCGTTTCCACGAACGTAACCAACACCGGATATCTCCCAACGGCGTCGCGAATGGGAACGATCAGCCGACAAACTTACCCTGTCCAAATCCACCTTGAGTTACCCGATTCGGCCAAACTTCTACACGGCTCGCCGCGGACGTCACGATCTCGCATCGATGGTGGTGGCGGAAAATCGGAACACACGTGGTTGGTCAAATCGGAATCGAACGATCCGATTGAAGCAAGAATTCACGTTTGGTCACTATCCGTGGGCGAAACCGACAAGACGATCAAAATTGGAGAATCGAAATGATGATGAGAACCCATCGAGCGATTCAACGAATGTTCATATTGGCCATCGCCTGCATGCTCCCCATGTCGGTAGTTGCCCAGTCACGCACGACTAACAAGATGACCTACGAAACGATGGGCGGGCCCGCCAACCCCAAGGTCGCCGCCTATTGGAATCGCTACCACGACTACCGCCAAGCCACAAAACTATTGCAGGAACTTGCCGCCAAACATCCTGAATATGTCCGTCTCCAATCGCAGGGAAAATCGTATGGCGGTCGCGATATGTGGGTGATGACAATCACCAATTTCAAAGCGGAAGGCGGCGATCGTCGTCCAGGATTCTGGATCGACGGTGGAATCCATGCTAATGAAATCCAATCCGTCGAAGTCGTGCTTTACACGGCTTGGTTCCTGGCCGAAATGGCGGGCAATAGTGACTTTATCGACGAACTTCTGAATGAACGTATTTTTTACCTGTGCCCGATGCTCAGTCCTGATTCTCGGGACGCGCACTTTTACGAACCGAACACAACGCACAGCCCTCGCACAGGGCAGCGTCCGTTCGACGACGACCGCGATGGTCAAGTCGACGAAGACGGATACGACGACCTCAACAACGACGGCCACATCACGATGATGCGGATCAAGGACGACAACGGCACTCACAAACCTGACCCGAAATTTCCCGGCCGCATGCTTCGCACCGAAGCCGGAGAAAAGGGTTCGTATCGGCTGTTGGGCGTCGAAGGCCTCGACAATGATGGGGATGGCCGTGTCAACGAAGATGGGGATGGTAGCTACGATCCCAATCGCGATTGGGGCTGGAACTGGCAACCCTCATACGTTCAACGTGGAGCCCACCGTTACCCGTTTTCGATCGACGAGAATCGCGTGATCGCTGAGTTTATCGCAGCCCACACCAATATCGCTGGCGCCCAGTCGTATCACAACGCTGGCGGCATGATCCTGCGTGGTCCCGGCGCAAAAACGGATCGGTACGAACGATCCGACATTCAGGTCTACGATAAACTCGGCGCACAAGGCGCGGAGATGCTACCGAAGTACCGCTACATGAATATCGCCAACGACCTCTATGAAGTCTACGGTGGCGAAGTTGACTGGTTGCATCAGAACATGGGCGTCTACGCATTCACCAACGAGTTGTTTACCGGTTGGAACTTCTTCCGCTCCGGCGAGGAATCCACAGGTTTCTTTGGATCGGAAGAATCGCGGCATAAGTTCGACCGTTATCTGCTGATGCACGGCGGTGTTATCGAGTGGGAAGAGAGCGACCATCCGCAATACGGTAAAGTCGAAGTCGGTGGCCTGAAGAAGAATTGGCTACGCCAACCACCATCGTTCCTCCTCGAAGAAGAACTCCACCGTAATATGGCGTTTACACTCTTTCATGCTGATGAAATGCCTCAGGTTTCGATCCAATCCGCCAAGCTGGAAAAACTACGCGACTCCTTGACTCAAGTGACGGCGATCATTGAAAATAAGAAGATTATTCCGACTCATTCCGCCATCAATCTCAAACATCGATTGACTCGTCCCGACTTGGTCTCGATCAAAGGCGACGGTATCAAAGTCCATCTTGGCATGACGTCCCGAGACCCGTTTTTCGAATCCCCCACGGAACAGAAACGCAAGCCTGCAGAGATTCGTGTTCGCAACATACGCGGCCGCGGGTTGGTGTACGTTCGATGGCTGGTCAGTGGCAATGGACCGTTTGACATCAAAGTCGATTCGATCAAAGGCGGTCAAGCCACCCACACGCTTACTGCGGAAGAACCAACCGCTTCTCAAACCGCGACTAACTGACCAATCGTCACAGCAACAGCCACGGGCGGCAACGCTTCTGGCGAATTCCGATTGCCAGCAAATATTAAGTGACCAGCCCCTTCGTCACGAGCATAAACACATCTTCGAGCGTGGGGTCTTTTTCGCCAAAACTGCGGATGCCGACATCTTGAGACGTCAGTTGTTGCAACAGCGCCTCGACTCCCGCGTCGTCCGTTTCCAGTTCAATGGTCGCTTGACGATCATAAACTTGAATATCTCGAAGATGCGGGCAACTGCGAAGAATCGCCAGTCCCGCATCCATGTTGCGTGTAAACTTCACGACGATCTGACGATTGCCGCGGATGCGTCGATAGACTTCGTCGATCGGACCATCCATTAACAGCTGGCCACGTTCAATGATGCCGATTGAGGTACAACAATCTGCCAGCTCCGTCAAAATGTGGCTGGAGATGAGAATCGTCTTCCCCATCTGTCGCAGCTCTTTGAGCAACGCTTTGACTTCGAGACGAGCCCGCGGGTCCAAACCACTTGCCGGTTCATCGAGAATGAGTACGGGCGGATTGTGCACGAGCGTCTTGGCCAGACACAATCGCTGCTTCATACCGCGTGAAAGTCCATTCACGTAGTCATCGCGCTTGTGCCCCAAGTCCAATAACTCCAGCACATCGTTGATGACTTGTTTTCGCTGGCCGCGACCAATCTTGTAAGCAACCGCGAAAAAGTCGAGAAACTCCCAGACCTTCATACCATCGTAGACACCGAACATATCCGGCATGTACCCAACACTCCGTCGGACGTTCATGGGATCGTCGGTGACACTGTATCCATTGACGATGCCTTCACCGCGCGATGCCTTAAGCAACGTTGTGAGGAATCGAATCGATGTACTCTTGCCGGCACCGTTGGGTCCGATAAACCCAAACATCTCGCCTTCGTCGATTTTCAGATTCAAACGTTGGACTGCCGTGAAATCGCCGTAATCCTTGCCAAAGTCGATGAGCTCAATCATATGATGTCTAATCAATCTCCAAGGGTTCGATTTCCGATTGTTCTACGCGATAGTCCGCGATGTGATTCGTGTCCACCTGCGGCTCGAATGCCGGGCCATACTTCAGATGGTTCACGATTAGTGTACGGAAAGTATTTTGATTCGATTCGGGTTTGAGTTTCATGCCGGCAACGCTCTCATCCGTCCAACCAACAAGGCGAATATCGCCCCATCTTAACTGGTCGGAATGGAACGCTAATCGATAAAGTTCTCGCAAAGAGACTTCGCCTTCGGGCGGTTGCGGTTGGGTTGTTGTGTGATCATCGAGCATCGCAAAGAGAGCCTGCAACGCCTGCGAGTCATCCTGCTTGTCGCGAGCCCCCGGCAGGCTTTGCCACTCCAGATTGGCCTGCTCACCAATTGGCAAATCGCCAACCACAGCGACGTCCAGTTGCCCTGGTCCGGATTTCCGAATCAACGCGACTGATTTGAGATTCCACTCCGTTTGGTTCGTAATCTCATCGCCAACGTCAGCCGACTCCGAAAGACTTACCAAACCCGCAACGGGTAACATTTGCTCGACATGCACCATTCCCGTTGAATTGGACAAGACGGGATAGCCGGACATTCCCACATCTTTGTCACGAACGTACGAGACTTCTTGGCGCGTCTGCAATCGCAGTTGGGATTCCGCAGGGTCAGTCGAAAAAGGCAATGCGAAGGCGCGGCTATCTTCAAACGTCGCCGAATACCTGGACGTCAACGAAGTGTACAGTCCGCTATACCGGGTTACGTGGGCTCGCGGATAGTCAGGTTGCAATTCGACCACCGCGATTTCGGTACGGCTTCGAACAAAACCAATATCCAGCTGGGCAAGTTTGACGACGCCTACGGCGCCAGCGATTGCAATCACGGGGGCCGCGAACCAAGCCAACTCGACTCGACGAAACGTGCGAAAGATCAACCAATTCAGGGGTACCAAACACAGTAAGTAAACCGAAAGCACTTTGGCAACAAAACGACTTTCAGGCACTGAAATACCCGAAGCTTGCTTCAAGGAAGCCCGAGCAGCATTGCTGGTTGAACTAAAATCGCTCCAACCCGCCATTCCGGAAACGACATCGCTACGAAAACCATCCAACCCCGGCCTGTTCGAGGGTCTCGGGGAAACCAATCCCCAGTACTTCGCACGACGCCGACCTTTTGCGTTCGCGATCTCTTGAGATCGCTCCTCTCGTTTCACGCGATCTCGCTGAACAGATTTTTCAATAATCTCTGCATCGCGTACCCTATCGTCCACCTCCAATGACTGGCGGTAACCACGTCTCCCTTCGCCACCGATCGCCGCATCGCGTGAAAAATACCGCAACTCCGAGTTCAGTCGCGGATCCTGATTCAACGGGAAATCGAAGAACTTGACTCTCGTGTAGTCATTGCGAGCGCTGAATTCTCGACCAGGTCGACGCATAAGGCAACCATTCAAAAAGCCATCGAAATTCTGCCAGTCCACAACGCGGCGATTCGTTAGCGAAAACGCGGTGGCAATAATGCGTCCGCGTCCGACATTGCGCTCAATGACTAGTTCACCCGTGCCTTCAACGAACTGTCCAGACCCGATCGGTTCCACTTCCACCATCTCGATCGGTTCGCCACTGCCACCGAGCAAGTAAGCTTCGCGCGGCAGCGTTAGCTTGTCAGGCACTAAAGACCATGACTTATTGAAATCCGAGAATGCTTCCTCAGAAATCTCGACTGTTTTCCCCGACTTCGCCGGAAGGTACGGATCGAGAAATGAGCCTCGAAGCGTGTCGAGTGAGTTGGGACCACTTACGATCAGCAATCCCCCCCAGTGCAACCAGTCGACGAGCGCGGTTTGCTGTTCGAGATCAAGATCGTCCGGCGGCAAACTATCCCACACCAGGCATGAAATGGTGGTCCATGCGAGAGGATTGTTCGGCAAAGGCAACAACTCGCCCGACTCACTACCATGAGCCGTCACGATAAAGTCTTCTTCGAATCCGTCCAGTTTCCATTCTTCAAACGGCGGCTTGATCGTCTCAGTCGTTCGCAGATAACCGTAGCGATCCGGGTTTTTGGCCAGCACGACCATATGATACTGGTGTGGTTTCAAACGCATCACAGGAACGGCATCCTGAATCACGTCGCGACCGCCGCCTCGCGTACGTAAACGCCCCATAATCTGAACCGTACGGCGATCTCGCGACGGAGGTACAGAAACAAACAACGGGACTTCGACTTCTTTGGTTTGCGCTTTAGGTAACGCAGCGGGTCGAGTCGTTGTGACCCAATACGGCGAGCGTTCGAGCGGCATCGCCTGCAAACGTTGATTGACGCACTGCACCGTCATCTCGCCCTTGAAGTCAAAGTTGTTCGCCTTCAACTTGTAGCGAGCATGCACCCAGTGGCCTGGCTTGGCTGCGACTCGACGAAACATGTTATCGCCGGCGGCTGGATCTTCATCCGCTTTGATCTCTTCGCCGTCGTCTTCGAGAATCTGTTCATCCTCAACGGGAATCGTTCCGGGAAGCACCGTCATCTTGAACGGCTCGAAATCTTCCTTGGGCTTTTCCTTCTTGGCCTCTTCTTCTTTAGCCAACTCTTCAGGGGTCTTCCGCTTGACGAGCGGATTGGAGCACCCATCACACCCGGTGAGCACCATCAGACCGGGAAGGAGCAACCACGCTGCAAGCAAAATTCGGCAAAGGGTTGACGATCGAGTCATAGGTTCGAATTCGATTTTCAAACGAGGTGGGCCAAAATAAGTATCCGCGCCCCAATGCCTTGACCACAACATGGTTGTTGGGTGTACGCGGCTTTTATCAGATGGTTCAGTTTACGGACTTGCCAGTCCCCCCGAAAGCCGCGGGCAAACTAACGGAGTTTTGGCTGACAAAGCGTCGCTCCGTCACCTGCCAGTGCCTGTATTTCTCACATTGTGTGGTTCGCCACTTAGATTACGACTTTTCCAAAAAAATCGAAAAAACCTTCTCTTCTGGGTGCAAGGTCCGCGTGCGCTGATCGTAACATGCGTAATTGCCCATCTTTGCGGCAGGAATCACGGAACCGAGAAGAGGAGCCCTATCATGCGTCAAGGAATCTATCGAACTGCTGCCGTTTTTTTATTGGCAACATCCACAGTATTCGCCATTAGCATTCGACACGATGTTCCCGAATCCGATTACTTTGCACTCGCCGACCAGTATCCGTCCGTCGGACGCATCGATGTGAGCGGATTCGGCCCACTATGTACCGGCACTCTCGTTGCGCCGGATAAGGTGCTTACCGCCGCTCATTGCGTCGACGGCGTCTTTGGAAACTCCGACAATCGCGTCGACATTCCGGTCAATGGAACGACCTTCAAGCTTGGCAGCGACGTCGGATCGCCCACCGTAACCATGGGAGCCAGTGCGATTGAAGTGAATACTTGGAACAACCAAGACCGATTCGACATGGCCGTTATTACGTTGTCGTCTCCGATTACGAGCGTGACTCCGCTTGCCATCACTGACGACGACCCATCCGATATGGTTTCGACGATGGTCGGATTCGGATTGAACGGCAACGGGTTGAACTTCCCACGGCCAGATGATGATCTACGTCGCGCCGCTCAAAACATGCTCGACACCGTCGGGCAGACTCTCGAAACGGATTTCGATCACCCGAATGGATCGACAAACACGACGGGATCGTCTCAGCCATTGCCGCTTGAGGGAACGACGGCTTCTGGCGATAGTGGCGGACCACTCACAGTAAATTTTGGCGGCGTCGAAGCCATCGTGGGTGTTCTCGACGGCGGCTTCAACCCGTTCGGGCGAGATTCGCGCTACGGCGACATCTCCATCTGGGCTCCTGTCAACCTGACGCGCAACCGCAATTTCCTCATCGCGCAGGGATTGACCGTGGGCTTGCCCAACGCGGCCAGCGGCGATTTTGATGGCGACGGCGACTATGACTGCAACGACATTGACGCTTTGACTTTGGCCGTCACAAGCGGCTCGTCCGACTCATCCTTCGATCTGGATGGCAACGGGAGCGTAAACGCAGCCGACGTCGACGCGTGGCTAAGTGAAGCCGGCAATACAAACCTCGGCCCCGGACGCAGCTTTATTTCCGGCGACGCCAATCTCGATGGGAACGTCGACATTAGTGACTTCAACTTGTGGAACGCCAACAAGTTTACGAACACGGGCCGCTGGTGTAGTGCCGACTTTAACGTCGACGGTAATACTGACACCAGTGATTTCAACTTGTGGAATGCCAACAAGTTTACGGGTGGATTGGCTGCTCCCGTTGCGCACTCAGGCAACCGTGGATCGCATCGCCCATTCGGATCGAATGCAGCAGCAGTTCCGGAACCAGGCACGTTGGGGTTGTGCCTGATGGGTTTGGCAATGTTAACACTTTCGCGTCGACGAAGCTAAACAGCGACTGCTGGAAAAAGGGCGGCTCTCTTAGGAGCCGCCCATTTTCTTTTGTTCCAACGGCAACGCTTAAGCAGGCTCAAGCACTTTCAGCGAAACCGACTTGACGATCGCACCGACTTGATCGCGATACTCAAGCATATGGGCTGCCACCAGGTGCTTCTCGAGTGCCTCGAGATCTTCCCACTTTTCAACAACCGTGACTCGATCGTCGCTGCGGTCTGATTGAGCATCAATATTCGTTACGACATCGATTGTCGGGCCGTACTCAATACAGCCATCCTCGGCGAGGACCTTCGGTACCAATGCCTTGAACGCCTCGAGGAATTCCGCACGCTTCCCTGATTCGACGTCGATATCCGCAATAACAATGACCACGATGCTTATCTCCTGATTTCTTATTCCGTTGACTCACAGCGATTGTTTGTCAACTCGATCGCCTTCAACAACCCCCGCGCCTTGTTCATCGTTTCGAGGTATTCACTCGTCGGATCACTATCTGCCACAATGCCGGCTCCAGCCTGAACGTAAACCGTGTCGTTTTGAATCACCATCGTTCGCAGCGCAATACAGGTATCCATGTTGCCGTTAAAGTCAAAGTAGCCGACGGCTCCTGCATACGGCCCACGGCGGTGCGGTTCAAGTTCGTCGATAATCTCCATCGCGCGGACTTTCGGCGCGCCCGAAACGGTCCCGGCGGGTAGACATGCTTGCAATGCGTCGAAGGCGTCAAACCCCTCTTGAAGCACACCGTTGACGTTGGAGGTGATATGCATCACATGGCTATATCGTTCAATCGTCATGACATCTGTCAATTCGACGGTACCAAATTGAGCCACACGCCCCACGTCATTGCGTCCCAAGTCGACGAGCATGACATGTTCAGCTCGTTCTTTGGGGTCCGCAAGTAACTCTTCAGCCAAGCGATCATCCTCTTCCGCCGTCGCACCACGCTTGCGCGTTCCTGCCAGCGGACGAACGGTGACTTCGTTCCCCATGACTCGGCACATAATCTCAGGCGAACTACCCACGAGAATCGCATTCGGCATGCGCAGGAAGAACATAAACGGACTGGGGTTTACCATGCGCAACGTGCGATAAACCTCAAACGGCGGAGCCGCGAGAGGCACCTGCAAACGCTGACTGATAACAACCTGAAAGATATCACCAGCCCGGATATAGTCGACGCATTTGCGGACGGCGTCCTCAAATTCCGACTGTTGAAAGTTCGATTGGATTGGCAAAGCGACTTCGCGACGATCTGTCAGATCAATTTCAGCCAACTTCAGCTGCTCTTCCTGCTCGACCAACTGGCCAACAAGCTCGTCGACTTGTCGCTGCGCCGCTTCGTAGGCTGCCGTCGAGTCGCTAGAACCGTCGTCGGTTCTCGCCATCACGACGACCACAATCGTCTTGTTCACGTTGTCGAAGATTACCATTCGGTCATAAAATCCGAATGCGAGGTCGGGCAAGTCGCGATCGTCCTCCGGGGCATCAGGGAGCGATTCTGCATACCGAACGACGTCGTAAGCAGCATAGCCGACGGCTCCGCTCACAAAGGGCGGCAAGTCTTCGATGTGAGCCACTGTCGATTGGGCGAGCAACTGACGCAGGGACGCCATCGGATTTTCAGACACCGACTTTTCAACAGTTCCGTCGACATGGCTGATTTCGACCGCGTTTCCTCTGGCCAAAAAAGACATGTAGGGATTCGAAGCCAAAAAGCTATACCGCCCCACCTTCTCCCCACCGATCACGCTTTCGAACAAGCAAGCCCCCTCCTCCGAATCGATCCGCCGAAACGCAGATACTGGAGTCAACAGGTCACTCGCCAAGCGGCGGTAGACAGGCACAAATGAGTGGTCGCGAGCAAGCTCACGGAAGGTGTCAATGTCAGGCAAAAATTTCATCGTCGCAGCTTATCAATCGGCTATCGTCGTCACAACCAACGCGCCGAATCGTTGTGTCGACGCGGAATTCTCCCGACCATACGTCAGGATGCACTTCCGCGTGGGTCTTTGGCATCGATCAATCTTGACACTGCAGGGTTCATTGCTAGAATCCCACAGGCTCGATAAGCCGTGACCACAAAACGAGTTGCGCGTGCGATTTCCTTTATCGCCTAGACTGGGTCCTACGGCAATCTGACGTTGGCCATTGCTCGGCCAAGAAGGAAAGTTTTTGCTCTAACAGTGAACTCGGGCAGAACAGATATACTGTGTTTGGATCGACTGCACGAATGTGTTTCCTTCGATCTTCATTCCGGAATGGTGGAGAAGGCTATGAGATGCCAACAGTGTGATAAACCCGCGACGTTTCACATAACTGAACTAACGGAGACGGAACCGCAGGAATTACATTTGTGTGAGGACCACGCCAAGGAATATCTGGCTCCGGCTCAATCTCCCGAATTTGAGACTCCCTCAGTGAGTGCCCTTTCTGCTCAACTGAAGGTAGGCCAAACTACGGAAGAGTTGTCGAGACTAGACAAACGTGCTTGCCCCGTTTGCGGAATTACCTTCTATGAGTTTCGCAGTCAGGGTCGGTTAGGATGTCCACACGATTATGAGTGCTTCGCTGATGAGCTCGAACCGCTTATGGTAAACATCCACGGCGAAACGGATCACAAAGGAAAGCGTCCGAAGAATCTTTGCCAGGCTTCTTCGACTGAGATGATCAAACTTCGTCGACAAATGAAAGAAGCCGTCGACAACGAACAATACGAATTGGCCTCTGAGTTACGTGACAAGCTAAAGCAAATGGAAAAAGGCGTCTGAAATTGCGTCTTACCTCATACCAGGCATAAAACATGGTCCCCGATCCCGATCTGGAAAAACTGGCAGAAAAATGCGGCGAATGGCTGCGTGGGTCTGGACCAGAATCTGACATTGTCATCAGCAGCCGCATTCGGTTGGCTCGAAACCTTGCAGATTTCCCATTCATACGTCGCTGTACCGATATCGACCGCGCCTCGATTGAACGTTCGCTGCGTGAAAAGCTGCAAGCGTCTAAGGAACTCGAGGGACTGCTCTACCTCGACGTCGATGGATTGGAGACTGTGGATCGGCAGTTTCTCGTCGAACGTCAACTCATCAGTCGCGAACTCGCGGAGAGCGATGGTGCCCGCAGCGTAGCGATAGACGCCAAGGAAGAACAATTCAGCCTGATGGTTAACGAAGAAGACCATCTTCGCATCCAACTCATGAAGAGCGGACTAGACCTCGAGGGCGCCTGGGAACAAATCAACTCCATTGACGATGCGATCGAAGAACGTGTGAACTACGCGTTTGATGATCGTTTGGGCTATCTAACGGCTTGTCCAACCAATGTTGGTACCGGCATGCGTGTCAGCGTGATGCTTCATCTGCCGGCACTTGTCCTCACACGACAGATCGACAAGGTCTTCCGCAGTCTGCAGAAAATCAGCCTCGCCGTGCGAGGGCTCTATGGTGAAGGCTCGCGAGCGATGGGAGACTTTTACCAGATTAGTAATCAGATCACCTTGGGCCGCTCCGAACACGAACTAATTGGCCAAGTCGGTGACGTTGTGCCTGTACTCATCGATTATGAGCGACGAGCCCGCGAGCACTTGGTCGAAGCCAGCCGGAAGGACCTGCATGACAAGATCAGTCGTGCGTACGGTGTGCTTTGCAACGCTCAGACCATTTCCAGCGAAGAGACCATGGATCTGCTGTCCAGCGTTCGCATGGGAGTCAATTTAGGGCTGATCGACGACTTGGAGATTCCCACCGTCAATCAACTCTTCATTCACACTCAACCAGCCCATCTCCAGAAACTGCATGGGACGACGCTGGACTCCGCCGATCGCAATTCGGAACGCGCCATTTACCTAAAGCGTTATCTGCGCAAAGGCAAATATCAGGGCGATTCCGAAAACAATTGATTCCGGCATCCGTTGATCGGACGGACTATTTGAGTTTCTGGCGCACCGCAGGAATCACACTTCGCGGCACGAATTCGGCCAGCATATCATCGCTGGCCAACGGCGTGAGCTGCTTGATCAGTGAGCTTGAAACGTGCGCTAGCTTCTGATCCGCCATCAGAAAAACGGTCTCGATGCCCGGGTCAAGTTGACGGTTTGCCAACATCATCGTGAACTCAGCCGAAACATCGGTGAGAGGACGGACGCCTCGAACCATAATTCGCGCTTGGACTTCACGGACAAAGGTAACCGCCAAGCCGGTGAACTGGTGGACTTCGACGCTTTCGATATCTGCGGTAACTTCTTTGAGCAACTGGACGCGTTCTTCCGGCGAGAACATCGACTGTTTGTCGACATTGATACCAATTCCCACGATCAATTTGTCGAACAATGTGGACGCGCGCTCAATAACATTCATATGCCCCAGTGTCACAGGATCAAACGAGCCGGTATAGACTGCGATGCGTGCGGTTTTGGGC
>CAYYHV010000038.1:0-259 GCA_964471695.1 uncultured Pirellulaceae bacterium | reverse complement strand
AAGATATCCTATGACGAACGGGTGTGGCGGCGTCATACGCCTTCTGCAACATAAGGACTCGTGTCGCCTGTTGTTCCAAACAACTGCATAATCTCAGGCTTCTTAAGATAAAAGAAAGTGTACAGATAGAGAATTGATTTCAGCAACAACCAGCCCACGCCAATAACGATGGCAATGATTCGCCCTGCTGACATGAAGGCTCCCATGAGAGATATTGGCAATAGTCGTGTTCTGAGAATTCCTAGGCGGCAACTTCCTG
>CAYYHV010000037.1:22974-27067 GCA_964471695.1 uncultured Pirellulaceae bacterium | reverse complement strand
GGCGAAACGCGATTGATAATTGCCGGAAAGGCGCAACCGCGCATAAAAAACCCCGCACAGAACGGCAAGCGTCTGCACGGGGTTGCGATTTAGTGGAGGCGGCGGGGATCGAACCCGCGTCCCGCGACATATCCAAGAGAGCCTCTACGTGCGTAGTCGACTATTTGGTTTTCGACGCATCAGACTCTTGTCGACCTGATTCTGATGCGCCTAGCAAGAACTTGTTTGACTACCTACGTACTTGCGTGACAGGTAGCGGTTCGGAATTGGTGACCAGCAGTTGGGCGTCTCCGACGAACCCCCTCAGCCAGGGAAGCCTATGCTTAGGCTGCCAGTGCGAAGTTACCTTCGGCAAATAAAGTTGTGATCAGCTTTTAACGTGGCCAACTGATCAACCACGGCACGCCACTCCCAATTCAAGTATCCGGTCGAATCCAATTCGCCCCCGAAAATGAAGCCTGAGCTGGGATCAGCTATTTCTTCACGTCCTATTATATCGGACCGCAACCTTGAGGAAAGGAAGCCAGCTTTCCGATATTTGCCGGCTTTCCTACTGAAGACGACGAAACGACCGTCAAGGTGCACGAAATTGGCGATTTTCCAGGAATTCCTCCACCAAGAATATCAATGCGATTCCTTCTTTCTTCTGGACTCGCCACGGGATGACCCGATGGTTCGGACCCTCTCTTCCCATCGAACCCTCGTTAAATTCGCCGACCGCAATGAGGCTCGCAACAAGGTAGTCGAAATGGCGTTTCGGGTAGAGTAACATAATGGTTCCATTCAATTGGCATCCAGGGGCCAACATGCGCTACGAACTGAATTCGAGAAAAGTCACATATCAAGAACTCTGCTACGAAGCCCCCAAGCCCCTCGCCATGATCGGCTGGGTTTTCTGTCGACTCTTTCGATTGCCTGGATCAACAGAGATTGCTCCCGTCGACGAACTGAGCAGTTTTCGCGTTGAGCAGAGCGAGGTCGACCCCGAGTTGATTGAGTTGTTTCAACCGTGGACCGATGACCTCAAACGGCTTGGCTTTAAGGGTACGCTGTGGTTCGTTGTAAAGGACGAGTCGAGTCAAACCACATTGACTCATGCCTGCTTCCTGCACTCATCCGGAAAAGCGCTCGCGCGATTGCGACTAAGACACCATACGGGAGTCAATCCGCCCAAGCGATTCTTTGCCGTCGAGTACGTGACGCTCCAAACGGACGGTCACACAATCGTTACCGCATCGGGCAAGGCCGATCTGGATGGCCCAGAGAAGGTCCAGGCAGAGTATCACGGGGAAATGGAACCCGACGAACTGTGGG
Organism: uncultured Pirellulaceae bacterium; assembly: GCA_964471695.1. GTDB lineage: Bacteria > Planctomycetota > Planctomycetia > Pirellulales > Pirellulaceae > CAYYHV01. The sequence goes on along the minus strand of CAYYHV010000037.1, from coordinate 25,753 downwards.
AAAAGCACAAGGCTCGACTTCACGCAGCAGCTGCCGATAACAAGAAGATCGCAGCACTCAAGTCGGGCAAACACGTGGTGCTCGCGGTCGAACACCATCATCGACTGTTGCGTGACGAAATGGTGCAGCGTGGCGTCTTTGAACCGGTGAAGAATGTTGTCATTGACGGTGAGAAGATTGATGTGGACAACCCGGTTCTGGCTGAGGTCCGCAAGCAGGAAGCCAACACGCAAAATTGGACATCCAGTCTGCTCTTACTTGTGGTCTCGGCGGGATTATTCTACGCCGGCATGGCAACGTGGTCAGTAAAGCAAGCGGCGATGCTGCTCGGCATTCTCTTCTTTCACGAGATGGGTCACTACGTCGTGATGCGGGGATTTAATTACCGCGGGCTGAAGATGTTCTTCATTCCCTTTCTTGGAGCCGCGGTGTCCGGCCGGAACTACAACGTCGAAGGATGGCAGCGTGTGCTGGTTTCGCTGGCGGGACCAGTACCCGGCATTATCGTGGGCGTAGTTATCGGCACCTACGGCATTGTTCAAGACGTACCGCTGGCTCTAGAAGTCGCGGTCATGCTCTTATTGCTCAACGGATTTAACTTGCTTCCCAGTTTGCCACTCGATGGTGGCTGGGTCATGCATTCACTTTTGTTTTCGCGATTCAGTTGGCTGGACATTGGCTTTCGCGCGATCGCCGCCGTGTGCCTAATGGGACTGAGCGCCTTGATCAAGGCAAAAATCCTGTTCTTCGTGGGGCTCGCGATGTTATTCGCCATCCCTACCAATTTTAAAACGATTCAGATTACGTCGGACCTGAAAGAGGATCCGGACTTCAATCCCCCCATTGATGATGCTCGGATTCCTGCCGAGGCCGTGAGTCGCATCACCGACGAGATCGACAAGAAAATCAAATCGGGACTGAATGCGAAATCTAAAGCCGGATTGGTTCTCCAAGTCTACGAGGCTTTGAACACCAAGCCACCGGGTTGGTTGGCCACGTTTTTTCTTGGCGGCGTCTATTTGACCAGTGTCGCCACGGCGATCATCGCGGCCGGCATTTTTGTGGTTGCTCAGAATGCGGATTTAGGTGACTTGATTGCTAACGCGGGGTTAGCACCCCAAGTCGCCCTTGATCCTGAGAAGATTCGTACTTTCCCGCCGAACGCCAAACCAGCCGACTTGGTTGCGTCGGAGAGCGTCGTTCTCGTCCAGGATAGTGTGGCAGATTGCGACGAGAAATTCGCCAGCCTCGCCGCGGAATTTCAGCAGGCAAAGTCGATTCAGTTAGGTAGCGCTATTATCGTCCCCATCGAAGCGGATCAAGCTTCCCGAGACCGATGGCTGAGCCTGCTGGAAAGCGGTAGCGGTAAAGTCCACATCGACCGCGAAGGGTTCCGTACTCTCGTCTATCTTCAATGTCTCGCGCCGGACGCGCCCAAGGCATCGGAGCTGGTTGGCTCGCTGAGTGCAATGAATATGATCCACACGTATCGAATACCAGGTTTGATTTCACCATGGAGTCCTGATCGAAAGCTGACAGACGATGAGATCAAGGCCCGTTCGACTTATTCTGCAGCCACCGAACGTCAATATCAAGATATTGAGGAACTAGGCGTTGATCACTACGAAGCGATTGACGAGGCGGAGCGTCGAGGCGATACGAATAAGGTCGCCGAGTTACGACAGGAGCAATCCAAACATGCTCATTCGGGAGCAATCAAAAACCTCAACGCCATGCGGGACGAAGGTCTATGGGACAACGAACTGCTTACATTCTTTGAGGAGTCGCTCGACGAGACATTCGCCAATTCTCAGGATGAACCCGAATGGGATGAAGACGGTAAGCGAGAGGCACCAGAGTGGCTTAAGAAGATCGCCGAAAAAATGGGGCAGCTGAATCCAGATTCTAATGACGAAGGATACCAGATGAATACGGGTACCGCTTCGTCCAACGGTCCAATCGTCAACGTAAACTTTGCGTCGTTTGATTCACTGGGATCAGGCACACTGGCCTTTATCCGCTGGTTGGAATCGGAGGGTTGTACGCAATTCAAAATCGGATTCCAAGCGTACTAACGCTCCGCGGATCAAATCGAAAACTTCGTGGAATCCGTGAGCTGCAAAGCGCTATCGTCCGGTACACAGCATCCACCGGCGGTTAGTGCCTTGCCGCTCACAATTGTTCCCTCGAGAGCCTGGCGTTTGGCAAAGCTTCAAAGCTCAAACCAGCCAGACCAACTGACGAACGGCTCGAGCCGTCGTTGCCCAATTGCGCTGGACGACGACTCAACCACCCACGGGTCGGCGTTCTACAGCAGAACGTAACTTGCCGCTGCACTGGCCAAGCCTATTCCAAGCGAGGTGGTGAATGCGGTGGCAACGGGCGTGGCGATCTTCTTGGCGCCTCGACCGGCTCCCTTCAACATGAAATACAGCAGGGTCACAGAAGCGGGACCAAAGCAGCACAAGGCGGGAAGAAACGTAGTGTCCATGGGGAACTCCTTAGCTTCGCTTATATCGAGTCGCGGCGTGGCATCCTTGCCACACACAGTCTGCAACTGAGAGGCACAGTTGCGGTTGAGTCGAACGTTAAGCGGATGGCATTGAGAACGAAAAGTGACGGTGAACTAATGAGCATTCGTCAGGCAATTGCGGATATTGCCCTGGTCTTGGACGAAATTCAATCTTTCTTGAGCCAGCCCAAGCCGACTGCATGCGTTGCTAGTCGGATACTTTCAGGCTCGCTTACCGATAGAAGCGATGGGCACGGCAGAAATACG
>CAYYHV010000037.1:16994-22964 GCA_964471695.1 uncultured Pirellulaceae bacterium | reverse complement strand
CCGACGAGAATCCGGGACTTTGGCGAGAACTACGCATCGGTGCTGCGCGCACCGCGAACCAGCCCATTGAGCATCCCGTTAAAAACAAATTCGTGCAGTGGATAGAGCGCGTACCAGTAGGCCAGTCCAAACAATCCGATCGGATCAAAGATGGCCGTTTGACGCAACGAGCACGTCTTGTCGGCGTTCTCCGTGACTTCGAATTCCAACCAGGCTCGCCCTGGTACTTTCATCTCCGCTTGCAGTCGCAGCAGTCTCCCGGGCAGGAATCGCTCGACTCGCCAGAAATCCAACGCATCGCCTTCCGTCACACTCGTGGGATGTCGCCGACCACGGCGCACACCGACTCCACCAACCAGCAGATCAAGAAAGCCGCGAATCTTCCACAACCAGTTCCCGTAGTACCAACCGGTGTCTCCGCCGATACGTTGTACGGCAGCAAAAACATCGGCGGCTGAAAGTTCAACGTCGATCGTGCGCGAGTCGACTAGACGTGATCCGAATCGAACGCCACCCCAGGATTTGGGACGGTTCCCTGAAGAGAATGCATCCGACCAGCGCGTCTCCGCGAATTCTTTGTCTTCATTGATCAACGAGCGCGCGATCGCTTTCTTCAGGCAGCGAGGCCGCACGGCAAACAGTTTGTCGGCAATCGTTCCGTCGGCAACGAGCGTGGGATTCTTGAGACTGGCCACAAGTTTCCGACCGACGCGAGCGTAGACCGGAGTCACAAGCCCCAGCCACAAACTGGACAGGTACGGAGTCAGCAAAGGAACAGGAATCATGAAACGTCGCAGTCCCCGTTGGCGTGCGTACTCATACATGATCTGCCCGTAAGAGACTTGATCGGGACCACCGATTTCTACAATCAAGGATTGTTCATTGCTGGCCAGCGTAATTGACTCGACAAGGTACTCAAGTACATCTTCCACCGCGATCGGCTGTGCAAGCACACGCACCCACTTGGGGCAGATCATGACAGGCAGTCGCTCAACCAGGCAGCGAATCATCTCAAAAGAAAGGCTGCCCGAACCAATAATGATCGAGGCACGGAGCTCAATGACTTGGGCATTGGCCGTACGTAAAATCTCGCCGGTTTCCTGGCGACTACGAAGGTGCTTCGAGAGTCTTTCGTCAGGGCAACCCAATCCGCCAAGATAGATAATGCGTCGCACGCCGGCTTGATTCGCAGCTCGCACAAAGTTCAATGCGGCTTGCCGATCGTCTTCTTCAAAATCCGATTTAGCGCCCATCGAGTGGACGAAGTAAAAAGCGGTATCGATGCCTTCGAGCGCTGACTCCAAGGTTTCGTATCTCAGAAGGTCGCCCTCGACAATCTCAATGCGATCCGTCTTACGCGATTTCAAGGATTCGGGACGTCGCGTCAAACACCGAATGACGTTGTCTTGTTGCTCCAGCCGATTGAGAAGTCGACCGCCGATGTAACCCGTGGCTCCCGTGAGGAGAACCCGCTGTTCAGTATTCTGCATATTGGTACCTGCCTAACCAAGAATAGGTTCAAAATAGCAGGTTGGTTCGCTAAGCCGCAGGTGCAGTCGCAAATAGGCTGAAGCCGATCGCGATGGCCCCAACAATGAAACAGTAGATAGAGAACCACCATAGCTGGCAATTGCGAACAAGTGCAATCATTAGCTTGCACGCCACCAAACCGGTAACAAACGCAGCCACAAAGCCCAACGCCAGCGGGATCAAGTCATCTCCGGCTGACGTAAAGCCGCCGGACAAGACGTCCTTGGCGATCTTTCCAAAGATCAGTGGGACCACCATCAGAAAGGAAAATCGAGCCGCTTTGGAACGGTCGATTCCCAGTAGTACGGATGTTGAAATTGTCGCGCCTGATCGAGATATCCCGGGGAGAATCGCGATCGCTTGGGATATCCCAATAATAATAGAATCCTTGAAGGAGACCGGTTTGTCCGTCTTTGTAGCGCGCCCAGCCAGAAACAATAACAACCCGGTAACCACCAGCATCGCGCCGACTAAGGCGATGCTTCCGTCGAATGCTTGCTCGATCTTGTCCTCAAAAGCGAGCCCTACAAAAGCGGCGGGAATCATCGACAAGATGATTTTTGTCGAAAACTGGGATTCTTCATTCCATTTGAACTGAAACAGTCCCCTCAGGATCTCGGTCACATCTTTGCGAAAAACGACGAGGGTGCTCAACGCCGTCGCGAAGTGCAGCACAACCGTCATGAGCATGCTTTCGTTTGCATTCCAAGTCATGCCAAGTATGGCTTTCCCAATTTCCAGATGTCCACTACTGCTGACCGGGAGGAATTCGGTCAACCCTTGGATTATCCCCAGGACAATGGCTTTGACTGGATCACTCATGGGAAGATGCAAACGGGATGTGCGGTGAAAACTCGATGACTCGGAGGATGCTACAAGCAGGGATCCGAACGGGAAAGTATACGTCGTTGATCTTCAGAATTCGTGCGTTCGGACTTTCGCCACCAGTTTCTCTATGTAGATAGTTTGACAGTGTTTCAAAAAAATCGGCCCAACCGTCAAAGTCGGCTAGAAAGTAATTTCGCAATCTGAAACAATGCCTACGCCGGTCGGAAGACCGTTTCGAACGGTATCTCAAAAGGCTCGTTCGTCTCGAATAGAGCTCGATCACTACGATCGTGAACAGTCACGGAATGACAAATTCCGCAATTAGCCGCAACAATGCGTCAGAGCAGAGGGGATATGTATAAGAACCTAGCACCTAAAGCACTCGGAATTAAATGTCGGCAAAGTGAACTCATTGAGCTTTCGCTCACCCACAAGTTTGGGGGTTTCGACCTCGATTTACAGAATTTCCAGGAACAAGTCGAAGCCAAAGGGCTGGATAATGCGGCTCGCTTTCTAAAAAGCGCCAAGGTCAAGCTGAATGGCGGTGAGCTGCCAATCCACTTGTCGGTGGTTGATAAGCGCTTTGAAAGCGAAATGGCATTGGCCAAACCTCTGCTCGAAACCGCCCAGGCTCTTGAGGTCGAAACCATCGGTGCGACGATTGAAGCTTGCAGCAATGAACGGCCCTACCACGAGAATTTTGAGTTTCATCGCCAACGAATGCAGCGCTTTGCAGAAATCATCAAACCTTATGGTCTGCGCGTCGCGTTATCATTCTTGGCTCCCGCGAAACATCGCGAACTCTACCCACAACCGTTTATCTCCAAGCCTGACGAATTGATCACGCTGCTAAAGCTGATCGGCGACGAAAGCGTTGGCATGGTTGCGGATCTTTGGCACTGGACAGTGGCAGAAAGCTCGTATGAGCTTCTATCCACCGTCGAAGCATCCCAGATCTTTGAGGTCCGATTGGCCGACATTCCCACGGGTGTCGAACCTGCAACCGCGACGGATGAACAACGCGAGATGCCTCGCATTGGCGAAGAAGCGGAAGCGCCGATCGTTCCATGCGTCGAAACACTTCGACGTTTGAGTGAACTCGGATACACAGGACCGGTATCGATCGTTCCGTTCGCGAAGGAAACGATCTCACATCGGCGAGAGCAAGCAGTGCTTGCTGCAGTTGAATGTTACGAGAAGTTACTGGCTGCGGCTGGAATGGACAGTGAAGGCAATCCATTGCCGGCTGTTGACGACGAAGAAGAGCAAGTCGCCGAGTCCGCAGAAGCATAACGTAAGATTCAATACGATTCGAAGTTCAAAACAAGCTCGACCAACGTGTCGAGCTTTTTTCGTTCAAAACGGTAGTGTGGCACACTTGTGATTTCAGTGCGCGCACTTTCTTGGCTCGATTCATGGGCTCTGCTGCGAATCTACGAAGGCTAGGGTGAGCCAAACGAGACTCCAGTGAAATAGAAGAGAACGTCACCTCTTTTCATTAATCTGGAAGGCTTATTCGGACGATTCCCAGTGTACGGAACATTCCAATCCATGCGCGCGGAATGTGTAGCCTTTCCCAAAAGATTGATAGCTGGTTTGCCATGCATCGCTTAACCTTTCCTGCTCTATTGCTGTTTGCGGCACTGTGTACCGGTGCCTACGTCATTCACGACCGAGCTGAACGCGCCGAACAGCCGCGACGGCTATCAAGTACTCCCACCAATTCTCAATCGTTGAGCCCCGACGTTGAGCGACTTCCTTCTACCGAAGCGACTTCGAATCCAGGAGCCTTTGCGCTCGTAGGGTACGAAGAAGTCGAGCGACTGCCAGTCGTTGAAGATGCGATAGTCAAGGAGAACCCACTGCGGAAGCAGCAGCCAGCCTCGCTTGGATTGGATGCGAGTGCGAATGCAACCTCGACAGAGCCAGACGTTTCAACAGTTGCGCCAAGCGTATCTACCGTTGTGCCAAACGCAACTCCGGCTGAACCAACTCTTCAACTCGCGCCACCTCTTGAACTCCGATCGGCTCTTGACCGTCCTGACAAACCGGCAATCGCTCCGGCAACAATTCGACGTCAAGCGGAAGCGGTCGATAGCAGTCGAGTCACTCAAGCATCGGCTCGTCCTGCCGCAGAACATCGCTTTTCGGGTGTTAAGGACTTTCACGCTCCAACGGAGGCCGACCCTAACTGGGTTGTCGATGGCGCGGAACCGACGATCCCTCGCGAATCGGTTCTCCACCTTCAGCTTCCACGCCAAGTCAAAATTCGTACACGCACCATGTTGCAGGAAGCCACCGCAATGGCTGATCGCGGTGCACTCTATGCCGCCCGAAACCAGTTCTTGCGAATCATTCGCATGACGTGTCAATCACTTGATGCTCAACTTGGTCGGTCTCTCCACACCAAAGCATTGGCGCGAGGCCTGCGAGCCCTGGATGAGTCCGATGACTTTGCCCTTTCGGGGGACTCGGCCGAATCCGATTTGCAGATCATCGGCTTTATCGCCGGGCATAGAACGCCGGTCCTGAAGAATGAAGATCCTCGCAACATCACTTCGCTGATCGCAATGCAGCGATACTACAAGTACGCTTACGAGCAACTCTCGCTTGCTGGGAATGACGAACCGGCTGCGTCCGAAGCCTTGTTCTCGCTGGGTCGTGTCGAGTCGTTGTTGTCGGAAGCCAAAGGCAATGTCCGCGGCGGTGGCCCCAAGGCACTCGCCTTGTTCCACGCTGCGTTGACCGTTAATCCACATCATGGACGTGCAGCGAATGAGCTAGGAGTCATGCTGGCCAAACGTGGTCGTATGCCTGAGGCTCGAAACGTCCTGTTGCAGGCAACCACCACGTCATCCAATGCATCGGCGATGCGAAACCTTGCCGTCGTTCAGCAGTATCTGGGTGACCCGACATCGCCGGCCACGGCTCGCCGAGCTGAAATGTTGGCAGCCCGAACGCGAGTCCCGAAGGTGGGCAACAGCCCCGTCCAGTTTGTCGACCCGGCTGAGTTTAACCAGCACGGCACAAGCATTGCCGCAATGCCACAAATGTCACCGACTCCCGCCGCTCCACCAGCGGCCAATGTTCCCACCCCGGCAGCGCAAATGTCTCCTCAGCCGACAACTCCGCCTGTGGTAATGGCGAACGCAGCGCCAGCCGCGGCACCACAACCCAAGAGTCTGGCCAAACCATTTTTCAAACTTCCTTCGCGAAACCGACCGGCTCCGCGTCAACCCGTGCGAACGGCGACTCGACCCAATGGTGGCAGTTGGGATTTTTAGGCGAAAGCCACTTAACGATTAAGACTATACGAGACCAGAATCAACACTGATCTTCAACAGCCAGGCTGTTGAAAAAAGGAATAACGGGGGTCCACGGATGTACCGCAAGTTACTCTTCGCATCTTTTGCCGTCATTGGAATTGTTGTGTTTGCCGCGTGGCGTTGCAACTTGGCGCCAACAGATGCTCAACCGCGAGAATTGTCCACGGCTCGATCCGAGTCGTTGTCGACTCCCAATCTTCATGGATCGAGTATCCAACTCGTCGAATATGTCGAGGAGGTTGATGAGGAGTCAACGGTTGCTCCAGCCACAGACCACCCGGACCAG
>CAYYHV010000037.1:0-16984 GCA_964471695.1 uncultured Pirellulaceae bacterium | reverse complement strand
ATCAAGCTGATCGGTTGCGAGACGTGCGAGAACCCAGGTTGCAATGGCGCCTGTGGGACGACTCAAGTCCGCGGCCAAGCCGTTTGGGGCGGAACCTGTCAGACTTGCAACGGCGTAAATCCTAATTGCCCGTCTTGTAATGGTGGTGGCCATGGCATGCTGAGTGGAGCCATGGGGTTCGCGAAGGGTATCACTGGGCGAACGACCAACAAAGTCCTCAAGGGCTTTCGACCATTGAAAAATTACCCCATGAATCGAAGCGGGCAACGCACACAGATCACCGGTGTTGATAGTGCGACGAGTATCGCATCGGGCGAGCCGGATTGGGGTATGCGTGGCCCAATCAATTTTGAATCTTACTACCAAGGCGAGTACGTTGGCCCTGAGCGGCTCCGACATGTCGACAAGTATCGCTTGCGAGTCGACGATCAACTGCAATTCGTTTACCGCGTCACACGGGAACGATTGTCTCGAGCCTACGAGCTGAATATCGGCGACTCGATCCGAGTCGAATCGGTTGCAGATAAGGACTTGGACCGCGAGTTGATCATTCAACCCGACGGCACGATCACGCTGCGATTGCTAGGACAAGTCATGGCGGCTGGACGAACGGTCGATGAGCTGCGTCGCGACTTGGAAAAACGATATACCGAGTACTATCAGGAACCGGCAGTTACCGTCACACCGAAAACCGTGAATACCCGATTGGAGGACGTTCGCTCCACGGTGGATGCACGGGCCGGTAACGGTGGACAGCAGTTTGCCTCGAGCATTATTCCCGATGGTACGGTTCAGCTTCCAGCTGTCGGTTCGGTTCCAGCGCACGGATTGACGCTCGAAGAACTGGAAATGGAAGTCAACGCTCGCTATGCATCCATCGTCAGTGGCTTGGAAGTCACCGCAGTGCTGGCTCAACGAGCCCCACGTAACATCTATGTTGTCGGCGAAGTGACTCAGCCTGGCCGAGTCGAATTGGTCGGTCCCACGACGGTCATGCAGGCTATCGCACTGGCTCAAGGATGGAACAACGGAGCCAACTTGCGAAACGTTATTGTTTTCCGACGAGCCGAAGACTGGCGACTGTTGGCCACCAAAATCGACATCCAAGGCGCATTGTATGGTCGACGCCCAGCACCGGCGGATGAAATCTGGCTGCGGGATTCGGATATTGTACTCGTACCCAAGTCGCCGATTCGCGTAATCGACGATGCCATCGAACTCCTGTTTACCAATGGCCTCTATGCGGCCGCACCCTTCTTCTCTGACCCAGTCGTCTTTAGCGACCAGACAACGCTCTAAGTCGACTTGTCAGTATTCGGTCAAGACTCAATACAACCACCCCACTCGTAACTTCGAGTGGGGTGGTTTCGTAAATAGGGATACTTCACACCGAGTGCCGGATGCTCGACAGCCTAAACATGCGTTTATAGTGCAATGGTTGGTTATAGTCGTTAAGCGCGTCCGTAAACTCTACGGTGTCAGGCAAATTCTGCGGCTTGCCTGAATCGCGTGTGGCATGCTTAAGCTCAAGCCATACCGTGTTCGGATGGCCGCTCACGAATGCCGGGGTAGCTGCAGATGTTTACCAGCGATGATTTGACGCAACATTCACATGAACCAACCACGGTGTTGGTTGTGGATGATGATCCGATCACACGGCAACTTCTAAAGCGTTTCCTGGAAGGCAAGGGAAACGATGTCCTCGTCGCCAAAGACGGGGAACAAGCGTGGTCGCTTTTCGTCGCCAATCGACCGCGGATGGTAATCACCGACTGGAGAATGCCCAAGCTCGATGGCCCCGGACTTTGCAAGCGTATCCGTTCCTCGCAAAGCGATGAATATACCTTCGTACTCATCTTGACCTCTAACGCCGACAAAGATGCCAAAGTCCAAGGCTTCGCAGCCGGCGCCGACGAGTTCATGATCAAACCGTTTGATCGAGCGGAATTGACTTGGCGCATCCACTCCAGCCTTCGGGTGATTGGATTGCACTCCTCACTCGAAGAACGTATCCGCGAACTGGACGAGGCGCAAAAGCGACTGGAGCTGGCCAACAAGGAAATGAGCGATGGCCTCCAGGCAGCCTCAAACACACAACGCGCTTTGCTTCCAGCCGTAGCCCCAGACGTTGCCAATACCGATTGCGCCTGGTTCTACCAACCCAGTGACCACCTCGGCGGCGACTCGCTCAATATTTTCCGGTTGGACGAACACCGCCTGGGATTCTTCATTGCGGACGTTTGTGGCCACGGTTTACCCTCCGCACTTCTCGCAGTAAGTTTGCACAGAGTCCTGACGCCCGTGCTTGGTCAACCTGGTTTGCTATTGGCTGGGCGAGAGGACGAATGCCCGATTGAGTTTTTCAGTGATCCTGGTCGCGTTCTGACGGAGGTCAATCGACGCTTCCCGATGAGCATTGAACGCGGCGAATATTGCACAGCCGTTTATTGCGTTATCGACACTCTCTCCGGTGAGCTTCGTTGTGCGGGAGCCGGTCACCCGCATCCGGTCCTCCTTTCCGATCATGAGCAAGACTGTCAATTGAATACGGATGGCTTTCCGATCGGGTTTGATGACGAAACCGAGTATGAGACCCAGGTCCTGAAATTACACGCAGGAGATCGCCTCTGGATTTACTCCGACGGGATCTGCGAAGCCGCCGCGCCAGACGGGGAAATGTTTGGCCGCGAGCGATTGATTGAACAATTGCAAAATACAAAATCGCTCTGCGTTGACGATTCGGTGAAGGCTCTGTCCGAGCGCATTGACGAATGGGTTGCTGACCCGCGACAACAAGACGATATCTCCATTATCTCCGCCGAATTCCTTGGCTGTGTGCCGGCATCCATGAACGACTCGGAAGAATCGTTCTCCATCTGATCGGAGACGACGTCCCTACCAGATCGTTTGTTTGGTTGAATGGATGTTGCGGATGCGCCAGAATAAGTGCATGGAGAGCACACTCGTAAACAAGTTCATCGAACTCGCATGCGCAATGAACTGCGCCAATTTCGATCGTGAACACGAGACGACGTTTGCCCACGCCCGCCAATTACTGTCGGAATCGCCTGAGCTGAATCAGACCAACCTTGTCACTGCTGCCATTCTAGGCAATGTCGATCGCGTCCAAACGTTTCTCGCAGCTGACCCAGCTTCTGCCACGACAAACTACGCGCCTCGCGAATGGCCCGCGCTGCTCTACCTTTGCTTCAGTCGGTTTTTGCGTAGCGACGATGCCCAACAAATCGACTCGATCGTCACCTGCGCACAACTGCTCATTGATGCCGGAGCCGACCCGAATTGTTACTTCATGCTGGGAGACGAACGCGAAACGGCGTTGTACGCGGCTTGTGGAGTTTCCAACAATGCCAAGCTTGCCAAGTTGCTTCTGAACGCAGGCGCCGAGGTGAATGATGGCGATGCTTCTTATCACGTGGCGGAGTTCGATAATTGCGACTGCATTCAGGTTTTGTTCGAACATGGGATGGACGAAAACCATCGAGCGACTGTGCTGCTGAGAAAATTGGACTTTGAGGATGCCGACGGTGTTCGCGCAATCTTGCGATGGGGAGCCGACCCGAATGCGCACGGGGTCTGGGGCAAATCTTCACTGCATCAAGCCATCATGCGGCGTCGATCTCTTGAGGTCATCAAAGCCCTCCTCGACGCGGGAGCTAATCCAAACGACCTTCGTCAGGATGGGGCGTCCGTCTACTATCTAGCCGCTCGCTATGGTCGACCGGATGTTGTCGAACTACTCCATCAGTTTGGATTGTGTCCGCCCGAACTGACGCCCACTGAAAAATTGGTCGCCGCCTGTGGACTCGCCGACGAATCAACCGCGCGCCAATTGACAGAGCAGCACTCTCGACTGATCAATACACTCAACGACGACCAACGGTCCGCCATCTGCGATTGTGGCCGGAGCGGTTCGACTCGGGCGATCCAAGTTATGCTCGCCGTCGGCTTCGACATTACCCAGCAGGACAACCAGGGCTTTACGCCCCTTCACTGGGCCGCCTGGTACGGTCATCTTGAGTGCGTAAATATGCTGCTTGAACGTGGCGCACCGGTGGACATCACCAACAACTACAATGGCGAAGCCCTGGACTCGGCGATCTGGGGCTATGCCAACTCCGATGGCGATGATCGAAACTGCCGGGCGATCATCACATCGCTCGTCGCGGCAGGAGCCGACATCGAAAGAGTAACGCCCTTTCCGTCCGGTCACGCAGAATCCGATGCAATCCTGCGTGAACTGGGACGCAGCGGCTAACTAGCCACCGGTTGGGTTCTCGACGGCTTGTCCTTCATCACGAGGCGTACGGTTGATTAGAATGCAGTTATCGATCGCCGCATTCGTGTCTTCCGCGATATCGCAAAAATCTCGAAAGTCGACGAAGTCTGAACCTGCAGTCGATGCCGAATGACCTCGGACCCCGTTGATTCGATACCCTTGATGCAGATCCTGCATCGCTCCAGCGACGTCCGACAGCTCGGAAACTACCGCATCTCGCACGGCTGCAATGCCGGTGAGGATGCCAAGAACAACCACCGTCGCCAGCAGTATTAGCTCAATGGAAACGATGAATCCGGTTTCATCCTGAATGAAACGCATTTCGTGACTCCTTTTCGCGCGTGGAAAATTACTATCGGCCCGTTGGTGCTGTCACCGCGGCACCTTCGTCGATTGGCGTCTGATTGATCGTGATACAGTTGTCGATCGCCACGTTGGCATCTTCGGCCGTGTCGCAGAAGTCCGTGAAATCTACAAAGTCTGAACCTGCGGTCGATGCCGAGTGACCAAGAACACCATTGATTCGATATCCCTGGTGCAGATCCTGAATCGCACCCGCGACATCGGATAGCTCCGAGATAACTGCATCCCGTACGGCCGAGATTCCGGTGAGAATTCCAAGTACAACAACCGTAGCCAACAAGATCAACTCAATGGAAACAATGAAGCCCTGATCATCATGATAAAGCGCATGCGCAATTTGTTTGGGTGTGGTCATATTTTTCGGGAACCGCTGATTTCGAGATGAGTGCTCGAACGGTTCTGAGGTGGGAGGGGGAGAGTAAGGCGTGTGTCACGCACAGTGACTCTCAAGCATTCCCGATGCCAGACCAGAGTCAAATGGATTGTTTCGACATCAAATTAGAAATGGGGAATACCCAACAGGCGAATTCGACATGCGCTATGCGGATTACCTTATCGTTACGAGCCCAACTGGAAATCACGATATGTTACGCGATGTGCGACGATGATCCCAAGCTGCAAGAATGCAACCATTGCGTATATCACGGGGATCGAGACTGAAGCGCACCACCTTAATGGAATAACTAAAGTCCGTGTTACCGACTGGGAAGCGACTCGGTATCAAATTGAGGCTCGGCAGGAACAGCTCTCATCGGTGCGAACAGAGGTACGATTTCATTCAGGTCGTCGTCTTGCGGCCGGGGAAGAGCCGGGATAGCCGGCGTAATCAGCTTGCCATCCTTCGACGTGGAACTAATCGGCGCATGGTAGATCGCCTTCTCAAGATCGGGGATTCCGATGAATTCCAACGATCTCGCCTTTACGACCGCGCTTCGAATCTTGCGCTCGTATTGATCGTGGACATTGTCAAACTCTTTAAGATACTCCGGATAGTCGTAGTCCGAGATTCGCCCAAACCAATCCGGAGTGTGACGGTCTTGGTAGGGTCGCAGGTAGTAGTAAACGCGCTCCGTCTCGTAGGGAAGATGGCCAATCATGTCTCCCGGGGGAATATGGCCATGATGGAAGTAGCCGATCTTTCTCAAGCAGCAGCTGATGCGACCGTGGTGGCGCCTCAAGCCGACTCGGCAAGCATGGCAACGTGCAAGACAGCTAGAGCGGCAACCTCCGCAACATCGGCGGCCTATCAACTGGCGGCTCTTACAACCGTGTGCGCATCCACATCGCGTCCCTTGATCACATTGCGTCCCACAACCGTATCCAGCCTTACCGATTCGTTGGCTGCCAAATTCACAATGGCTCGGGCAACCTTCTTGGATGGGAGCGCTGACCTGGGATTCGCGATTCAAGCGTGCTGATGTGTCGCCGCGGAAGATTTCAATCGAATTGCTTCCGTCGTGATTGATCGAATCCTCACAGGCATACCCTGAACGGGTCAAGTTGGAACTGGTACAGCCATCTTGGGCCTGCGCTTGGGTTGCTGCCAGTTGAAGTACCGCAAAGAACGCGGCAGCAAGGAATTGTAATATTGTTGCTGGCTTCATCGGACCGTCCGCTAGGCGTCACATGTCAGTCACCGTGTCAGATAATCATTCGACATATCAAATCCGCTAGCTTGCGAGTAATTCATGTTGCCAATGCAAGCACTACAGCCGTCACGATCGATCGTCAGCCCTACCCCACAATAGGTGGTTCAGCGTTAACCTGGGTCGAGTTTCACGAATCTCCGGATTGAACGGTGACTATTTGCGGCACAGCCGTTACCAACCTGTCATTCCGTACGATCGTTAGAACCGAAACCTAAAACAGAACAAAACGTCTAATCCATGTGCCCTCACGACTCTCAAAATGAATCTGCCAAACAACAAAACCTTGACGCATTCTAACGATGCCACTTGGCTCGTCTGTGTCGCTTTGTTGCTGATCGTAGTTCTTCCGGAGTCATCGCGGGCACAGATGCTTGCCCAGCGTAGCGAGCTGTTCGACAAAGAACGCGTAAAGTCGCCTGCCGCTGAAGTTGTGGGCAAAGAACAGGCTCTGATCCATGAGGTCCTTGAGCCCGAACTCATTCTGAGAGTGAATCCCTCTCGTTCAAAAATTGTTCGCACCAAGCTACCCATTGGTCGAATCGCCATTGGAAATCCGGCGATCGTCGACGTCACGGAATTCAGTCCGACTGAGATTGAGATTATTGGCAAGTCGTTGGGCGAGACGACGATGACTCTCTGGTTTCCTGTTCCGGGCGGGGGAACGGCGGTGTTGAGATATCTTGTCGAGGTCGCCGAGAAGCAATCGGCGAACGAATACAACGGGGAAAACGTCGCCGAGCTTCAGAACAAAATTAACGAGCTGTTCCCCAACAGCCAGGTGCAACTCGTCGCGCTGCGTAACAAAATGATCGTAAAAGGGCAGGCGCGGGATGCGGAGGAAGCCCAGAATATTCTTTCCTTGCTGGGACGCAGTGTTGGGACTGGGCGCAACAATGCCTACAACAACAATGGCCAATCCGGCTACGGCACGAACAGTCGCGGCAACAACTTTCAGAACAACGGTAATGCAACCTTCGCTGGCTCAATAAACAATCAGCGAGGAGGAGGCGGGACGCAACTCGTCAACTTGTTACGTGTTCCAGGCGTCCAGCAAGTAATGCTCAAAGTGCGTGTTGCCGAACTCTCACGCAACTCGGCTCGCGAATTGGGAGCCGACCTGCGCGGTGTCATCGGCTCACTGGCATTGGGGCATGTACTCGAGGGCCTCGATGAGTTCACTGCCATTTTGGATGGCAGCGATGTTCGGCTGTTTCTTCGCGCTTTCGCATCCCATGGCTATGGAAAGATTCTAGCCGAGCCAACATTGGTAACGGTCAGCGGCAAGACGGCTCGCTTCCTTTCCGGTGGCGAATTCGCTGTTCCCACAACTGTGGGCATCGGAGGCGTCGGTGCGGCTTCGACCAGCTTCCGTGGTTTTGGTACAGAAGTCGAGTTCACGCCGACGGTTCTCGACAAGGACTTGATACGACTCCAAGTCGCTCCATCCTTCAGTTCGCTCAATGGTGACGCTACCGTAAACGGTATCCCGGGGCTGACGCGTCGCAGTGTCGAAACGACCGTCGATTTACGCGAAGGCCAGTGGCTCGCAATCGCCGGACTGATCCAGGATGAGCAAGGCGGAAGTCGCTCGAAGCTCCCGTACGTTGGCAGCCTTCCGATGCTTGGCAGTCTGTTTGGCAACCAGTCGACTCAGCGCAACGAAACCGAGTTGATCATCCTGGTCAGTCCCGAACTTGTGCATCCTATGGAATCCGAAGAAGTCCCGCTGCAACTCCCCGGCATGGAAGTCACCGACCCAACCAACGAAGACTTTTTCCGACGGCATCTGACCGAAGGCTATACCGGCAACGATTATCGCAGTACCGTCTGGCCGGAAATCGATGCCCAACAACGCGGCAGCGAAGTCTCGCACATTGCCCCGATCAAAAATCGAATCCGGTGCCAAAAAGATTACATCAGTGGCCCTTGTGGTTTTAGCGAATAGCGCTCGGCGCTTCGGAATACAACGCATGACACAGTCAAACTCCGCAACGATGATCCGATCATCCGCCCTCTTCCTGATCGCTTGCTTAATGTTCGCAGAGTTTGGGTGCCGCGTATCCCAACCGCAAGGCACTCCCATCCAACCGGCTCCGTTGGGAAGTGTAGTGGATCAAATCAATCAACAGCAGGAAGACAACGCTGAGCCCGCGAAGTTTATCGTTTATGTGCACGAGTTTGAGCTGAACAAGCCGCTTGAGTTACCAGAAGAGTACGCCATGCTCGATGAGTACGAAGGCGTTGAGCAATACATCATTCGCGGATTTCGCCTGAACCAGAAGGGCCAGGATCATGTTCGCCGTATCGCTCGTGAGTTGAGTCGCGGAGCAACTCATCATGTGACCATCGAGCGCAGTGCGACCAGTCGACAATGGCTCAGTCGCTACCGGTACCCCGTGCACTGGAACTCCGAGCTGGACCAACATCGCCGCCAAGTTGTCATCAATTCGCTCGTAGAATTGGGCATCGAGAACGCCAGCGAACTGGTGTTTGTTGCCCCAGCCTATCCGGAAGGCTTGCATTCCGAAGAAGCCGCTCAAGCCTATGATTCAATGCGATCATCGAACAACCAGGGCGGTGGTAGTGGAGCGGGCAACAGCGGTGGTGGTTTCGGCGGATTCTAGAACGCAACTAATCAATCGACTCGGAACGGATATGTCATGTTGCTAATTCACAAAGAGCGTATAATTTCCGCGCGCTGGAGCCTGCTGATTGGCCTCATGTTGTTATGGCATTCGGGATGCGCATGGCAGCGACTTCCTTTGTCCCCCGTCGACTCACAAGCCGTCGCTGATTCAATCCAACGTGACTTGAGTCTAGCCAGACTGGCTGAGCGACAGGGAAATCCGGGCAGAGCCCGGCGGCTGTATCATGACATTATCCATCGCGATTCAAGCAATGCGGTTGCTTACCATCGACTTGGCGTGATGGCTGCTAAGGCTGGGCGGTTGAGCGAAGCGCTGGAGCAATTGCAGCAGGCTCAAGAATTCGACCCAACAACCAGCGAAATCCCCGCCGACATTGGCTATGTCCACTACCTCTCAGGCGAATTGGATCGTGCAGAACAATCGCTGCGAAGTGCGTTGGAAATTAATGCTGACGACGCGCGGGCTCTCAACAATCTCGGATTAGTCTACGGCATGCAGGGCAGTTTCCACGACAGTGCCGAAGCCTTCCGTCGAGCCGGCACGCAAGCCGAAGCCCATGCCAATCTGGCATACGTCATGACTCAGCGAGGCGAAACTGAATTAGCGGTGGAGCAATACCACAAGGCGCTGGAAATCGATGGCAAACTTTCGCTGGCTGCTATCGCACTAGTACAACTCGACAAACACGCTCCACGTCGACAGGAAGCTATCATATCTCAGAAAGCCTCGATCGCCGACTACGAGGCCGACGCAAGTCGTTACGACCAGATCGCCAGCGAGTACGCGGCCAAGGCGAGAGCATTTCGAGAACAACTCAAAAACTCTTCTCAGATCGTAACCGTTTCAGAAACCGACTCGCAGCAAGTTCGCGGCCAAGCACTACGCCTTGTCGGGCACAGTTCACCTCCTTCGGACGACGATTCCATTCGCTATTCCTGTCGCCGACTCACCGCATCGCGCATCCCAGCCGAGATGCCCGATAAGCTCACCACGCTGCCACTCATGGATTCATCATCTACGGCTTTCGAACCCAACTTGATCCCCAGCAAAACCGTCAAAGCCGATTCGCCAGGCGATTCATTTTCCAAGCCCATCTGCGTCGAGAGCCACTAAGGTACAACGACTTACTCTTTCAATATCGAGCATGGCTACCGACAGTCGCCACGGAAAAGCTGCCTACGCCAGCACGTCCTGCACAACGTGCCCATGCACATCCGTTAATCGAAATTGGCGACCCTGAAATCGGTAAGTCAGTCGTTCATGATCAATACCAAGTAGATGCAAAATCGTGGCTTGGAGATCATGCGTATGGACTCGGTCTGCCACAGCATTCATCGCCAGATCGTCTGAGGCGCCGAAGCTGACTCCCGGTTTCATTCCACCTCCCGCCATCCAGATCGTGTAGGCGTAAGGGTGATGGTCGCGGCCCCATTTGACTCGATTGTTCATATCTCCCTGCAAGAACGGAGTCCGTCCAAACTCACCACTCCAGATGACCAGCGTATCGTCCAACAATCCGCGCTGCTTCAAATCCGTCACCAGTGCCGAACTCGCCTGATCCGTATCACGACACTGCGTGTAAAACTCAGTCGTCAAACTGTTATGTTGATCCCATCCTGCATGCATCAATTGAATGCAGCCCACACCGCGCTCGGCAAGCCGTCGAGCCAGCAGGCAGTTATGCGCGAACGTCCCCGGCTCCTTGGAGCCAGGACCGTACATGTCAAAAATCCACTGGGGCTCGTCAGACAAATCCGCCAAATCCGGCACACTTGCCTGCATCTTAAACGCCATTTCATACTGTGCAATCCGAGTCGCGATTTCCGGATCTCCGTAAGCATCCAACTGACGCTGATTCAACTCCGCAATACGGTCCAGCCACTGTCGCCGCATCTGGCGACTCATACCAGCCGGGTTCGACAGATAGAGAACCGGGTCACCCGACCCACGAAACTTCACCCCCTGATGCTTGGTGGGTAAGAAACCACTGCCCCAGTAAAAATCGTAGAAGATTTGACCACACGAAGTCCCTTTGGATACGGACGTCATCACGATAAAGTTGGGCAAATCATCGACTTCACTTCCTAACCCATAATTCATCCACGCTCCCAGCGTTGGACGGCCGGGAATCTCACCACCGCTGAGCAGAAAACTGATGGCAGGCGCGTGATTGACCGCATCGGTATGCATGCTCTTAATAAACGTCAGGTCATCGACGATCTTCGCCGTGTGAGGAAGCATTTCGCTTACCCAGGCCCCGCTTTGACCATGTTGATGAAACGGTTCCAGCGGAGCCAACATCAGCTTTCCGTCGGCTTTGCCTGTCATTGTGCTGAATCGTTTACCAGCGACATAACTGTCAGGGACCGGTTTACCATGCATGGCCGCCAACTTCGGCTTCCAATCAAAGAGGTCCACATGCGAAGGACCTCCGTTTTGAATCAGCGCAATCACCCGTTTAGCTTTGGGTTGATGATGCGGCAGCCCAGGAAGCCCGCCGCGCGAGTTTGCGGTTCCGCTATCCGCTTTTCCGGTTCGAGCCAACAAGCTGGCTAAAGCCGCCGAACCAATCCCCGTCGCCGTTCGACCAAAAAGCTGTCGACGAGTCATCTGCAATTCGAGTTGTTCGGGCGTCATTTCATTCCTACCAACGTAGATCGCAAAAAAGGGTCTGGGCGAATACCACCTCTGATTTTAACACCGTCGCGATAACAGTTCGCGTCGAAAATCTACGACGAAACGACATCGTTCCGCAGGAACCGATTAACGACATCCCAACCCAGCAGATAACTCAAGACGACGAACGCCGTTCCCATGAGCATCATATGTTGCTTCAGGCTTTCGAGGCTAAAACCATACTTCCAGCCAAACAAAGCCGTCGCCACAGAAATGCACAACAGTCCGTAAAGCAGGTTGCCTCGAGGACTGTATCCAAACAACCCCAGCACACCAACTCGCAATCGCCCAAAAAGATAGTGGGGTAGGGCATTGGCCAGAAACATTCCAATCAGAAAATCAATCAACATCATTCGCCTCGGCAGGTGCATCGTGAAGTTCAGGGAGCGTGATCGACCAATACAGCGCGGCAAACCTTAGCAGCACCGTCGTTATAATTCCACAGACCGCAGCGACTATCTCCGGAGCATTCCCGTAGTGCAGCGCCAAGAAAACCCAACTCCCGATAAACGAACAAGTCGCATAGAGAGGAGACGACCGAAACAGCGACGGGACTCGGTTGCACAGAACATCGCTAATCACACCACCGAACGTCCCGGTGATCACTGCCAGAAGCGAGGCGACGAACATTCCGGTACCGGCTTCGAGCGAAAATTGGGCTCCCACCACGGTAAATAGCCCCAACCCAACCGCATCGGGAATATCAAGATACTTTCGAAATCCAGTCGGCATGTGAGGAATCAAACAGGTAACAATCGTCATTCCTAACACGATCATCGGATAGTGCGGGTTACCAATCCAGAACAATGGGTGACGGTCGAGAAACAAGTCGCGTAACGTTCCACCGCCAAAGGCCACCACAAAAGCCAACGTAAACACGCCCAGCGCATCCATGCTGGCTGAGCGCGCCTGCAAGATTCCGTAAACGGCTGCCGTCACAACGGCAATGAATTCGATGACTTGAAAGATGTTCTGATCCATTTCCGGATTGTGATGCCGAGCCCGCCGTTTGCAAACGGCAAATCAGAACGAAAGAGGTGCATCCCCTATACGACCAAGTCGAACCATGCATACCAGAATTCGAATATCGAATAGATGGCTAACCCATGGCGAATTGCAGGTAAAATTTGACTAACGATTCGGGGCCGATCGCGCGATGAAGGGAACGATTCAGCGACCACCACGCGCCCAATTCATAGTGGATTGACGCGAACCCACCCAGTTTAATGGTGTCTGGCAGTAGATTCGCTGCGCTCGATTGTCGATCCGGCGTCGGTCCCAAAACTCTCCGCGTGAGCAACCGATGGAATTTTCGTCAGTCGATCTGGGATGGCGTCCCTTCTTTGAACAGCAGCTATCGCCCAGCGAATCAGAAAACTTGGTTGCCGCTCGAGTGATTGCGCACTTTGGCAGCCAATTCATGGTCTTGACGACTGACGGCGAGCGCAGCCTCCCGATACAGCTCGCCAACGTCTGTGAGAATCTCACGGTTGGCGATTGGGTGCTAGTAGAACCTGAAACCTACCGTGTTGTCCGTCAATTGGAACGGCAATCTGCGATCGGACGCAAGGCAGCCGGGACTGCGATCCGAGAACAAATGATTGCCGCCAACGTCGACACGATATTCATCGTGAGTTCCTGCAATCAGGACTTTAACCCATCGCGGCTGGAACGTTATCTCGCACTAACGCTGGAAGCCGATGTGACTCCCGTGGTGGTCTTGACCAAAGCCGATCTTTGTGAAAATCCAACCGAACTTCGCCACATCGCCGAACGACTCCATCCAGGCTTGCTCGTCGAAGTCATCGACGCCCGCGACCCGAACCAGGTGGAAGTCTTATCTCCTTGGTGCAGGACCGGCAAGACCGTGGCCGTTGTCGGCTCATCCGGCGTTGGCAAATCGACGCTCGCCAATTCTCTGGGTGCCGGATCGATCCTGACGGCTTCGATTCGAGAATCCGATGCCAAGGGTCGGCACACGACGACCAGCCGAGCCATGCATCGACTCGATCAAGGCGGATGGTTATTGGACACACCTGGAATGCGAGAATTGCAAATCGCCGATTGCGAATCGGGTATTGAAGAACTGTTTGACGAGATTCTTGAGCTTGCAACACACTGCCGGTTTCGCGATTGTTCGCATCGTGACGACGACGGGTGTGCCGTTCGCGCAGCCGTCGAGACAGGACAACTTGAACCGCGGCGATTAGTGAATTACCTGAAACTCCAATCGGAGCAGGCGAGGAACGCACAAAGCCTGATGGAGCGGAGGCAGCTGGAACGCAAGTTCGGCAAGATGTGCAAATCTATCATGTCGCACAAACGGAATTCGCGAGATCTCAAATGACATTACCAAGCCATCAACACCCCCGACGACTAGGACGAGAACGCCGCAAGCGACTCCGTAAATTCACAACGCATGCCTTGAACCAACTGCATGTACTCGGCTATCCCCGTTTGCCATGATGGCATCCGCGGTCCACACAGATCGTGGTATTTCGAGTTGTCCAAAACACTGTACAGCGGTCGTGGAGCCGGAGCTCCCCACGCTTCGGTTGTCGTGGCGTTCAACCTGACATCCAATCCCGATTGTTTGAAAATCTCGGCTGCGAAATCCATCCAAGTCGTCTGCCCCGAGTTGACGATATGATACGTCCCAAAGGCTTCGGTCGTCAGAAGATACTCGATCGCGGAAACGAGGTGCGGTATATACGTCGGCGTGCAATGCTGATCAGCCACCACGGACAGCTCGTCGCGTTCCATACCCAACTGCAACATCGTATCCACAAAGTTTCGACCCCGAACAGGCCCATTGTCCCCCAGAGAATACAATCCACAAGACCGAACAATAAAGTGCTTACGCCAATAAGCCGCGTTCAATTCGCCTTCGTGCTTGGTTCGAGCATAGATACCCTGAGGCCCTGTCGCATCGTTCTCACGGTAGGGTGTTCGGCGATTCTGATTCACGCCAAACACATAATCCGTGCTGACCTGAACGAGCGGGATGTCCAATGCGTCGCAGATCTCCGCGAGGACAGTTACGGATTCCGCATTGATCAGATGGCAAATGTCAGCTTCTTCTTCGGCCTTATCCACAGCCGTGTAGGCTGCACAATTAATGACCGCCGAAGGCTGGAGAGCCATCAGTTCGGAAACCATCGATTCGCGGGAAGTCAAATCAAATCTGGGCCGTGTCAGCGGAATCGCTCGGCTCCCAAGTCGCTGACAAAGCGCAGTACCCAGTTGGCCGTTAGCACCTGTTACAGCAATACTCATTTGCTTCTCCTTCAATCAGTTCCCGACAATCGTTGTTGCGTCAATATGTATCTTTGCTAAACCCTACTACGTGCCGAACCCAACGGCGGCTCAGCTCAGTCAAGCCGCCGGTCCAGCGGCTTTTTGACCAAACGATGGTAGTGATGGTCCGGATGAGTCGGATGAATCCGAGGACTTTGACCAGTTCAGTTTTGAAGCAGCCATCTCATATAACTTCTGCCATTGCCATTTTCGCAGAAACTTTCGGAACTCTTTATCTTCATATCTGGGATAGCGAGTGATCATTGCCCACAAGTAACCCATCAGAATATTCAGGCCGCCGAGCACCCACGGTCGTTCCGCCATCCGATAGAGCGTGATCGCTACGATATAGGCGAGGTGAGTCCCCATGAAGTACTGGCCGCGCCCCCAACGACGACGCCCATGAAGAATGTTTTTGTGTGACGATCCCATCTGCCGCAAGTGAATGATCGAGTACGTCGCGTCCTCGAGACTCTTTGCTTCCCATCCGAGCATACGGCATTTGTGACAGTCGATACCGTCCCACATGACTTCTCGAACAAAACCGCCAATTTCCTGAAAACACTCGCGGCGATACAGCTTGGCCGTCCCATGCGTAAAATCGTTGCCCGTCCGTTCGTAGACCAACTGCCCGTCGACAGGGATGTAACATTTACCACTGACAGTTCCAAGTCGAGGATTGTTCTTGAACATCTCGATCAGGCCAGCGAAGTAAAAGTGCGGAAGATGAATATCCGCGTCCAATTTCACGACAAAATCAAAATCATCCAGATCCACCGAGTCCAAGCCAGCATAAAACGCCTCGATGACTCCTGGGCCAACACGACGTTGCGTACCCGCCGGGCGATGCAAGACTTGAATCCAGTCGTATTTTTCGGCAGCTTCATCCGCGAGATTGCCCGTATCATCGCTGCTTCCATCGTTAACAATTACCCAACAAGCCGGCCGCAGTGTCTGCCAAGCCATGCTGTGGATCGTTTGATTGATGTACTCACCTTCATCTTTGGCCGGTGAAATAATGAGGATGCGTTCGCCTGGTTTCGGTTCGTTCATCGGTCTGCCCTCGTTGGTAGTCATACTCGCGAATGCGGGTTGGGATGGTTCTGGTTGAGTTGTGGTTCGAAGGTGACGGCTCGCTGAACCTGCGGTTGTCGCGCTGGTGAACACGATTCGGAATGCAGCGAATGCGCATTCATATAGGGTCCGTGCTCAAGCAACTTCCCGACGGGAAACGCAGCCGCCTTCGACGATGCACTGGACGTTGATTCAGCTACCGGCGTCCGTAGCACCAGTCGTGTAATTTCGGGACGGCAATTCAATCGCAACGGTACCAATCCCGATAATCCACGACTGACATGCAGCACAGTCGGCGAGTCATAGAAAACACCGCTGGAATATTCCATTGGCAATCTCGTCGGGCAAACGAGTGGCCCGATGCCTGGTATGCGAAACTGCCCTCCATGGGTATGCCCCGAGAGCATCAAGTCAAAATCGAAGTGCTGAGCCCATTCGATTTGATCGGGTGCATGCGAAAGCAAAATTCGCAATTGCTCCACGTCCTCGCGCAAAGGACACTCCGACATATCAGAAGTCGGAGAAATCCAAGGCAGCTCATTGCCAGCCAACACAATCCGATGCCCCTGTACGTCGATCTGTTCAAGCCGCCCACTCAACGAAATCAACCCGATCTCGCCGAGCATCAGCCGCAGTTGGCTGAGGTTCATTTTGCAGTCATGATTGCCAAGAATCACGTAGACGCCGTGACGTGCTTTCAACCGACCCAGGGTGGGCGGAAGCCAACTCATAAACTCGCGATAGTCGACCAGGTCGCCAGTCACGGCCACGATGTCAGCGTCCATCTCATTGACGCGGTCAACGGCGCAGTCAAAAAACTCGCGAGCAACGCGTCCCGTAAAATGCAAGTCAGAGATATGGGCAATTCGAAGCCCATCCAGCCCGGCAGCCAACCGTGGGATTTCAATCTCTTTCTCGTTAAGCTCCAATTCAAACGACTGGTTTCCCGGAAGGGACAGCAACCACCCGCTCTTAGTACC
>CAYYHV010000036.1:23859-27350 GCA_964471695.1 uncultured Pirellulaceae bacterium | reverse complement strand
TCAAGCCATGGCGACTCAAAAAGAGCACGACCAGATTCAATCCGTGTTGGCCAAGATGATGGAGAATAGTTCACCGGACAAGGCGCCAACGGTGCAGGTTTATTCGGTTACCGAGACGCCCAGTGACCAACTTGTTACACAACTCAAACTGTTGGTTCCACAGGGTGAGTTCTCCGTGGACACCGTTGGGCGACGAGTCGTCGCTTTCGCCCGCCCGGATCAGCTGGATATCGTCGCAGCATTCTTGCAGCAGTTAGGAGCCGACGGGCCACTTACTGCTGAAAAGTCCGTCCAGGTCTTTAAGCTGGAGCATGCCAGCTCGTCTTCCGTCTTGACCATGCTCAAGTCAATGTTCCCTCGATCGGAAATGGTCGCCGATCCAGCCGCCCAGACAATTGTAGTGCGAGGGTCAAAGGATGAGCTGGAGAGCATGGGAAGTATCTTGACGCGACTGGATGTGCCCGCCGATCAACTCGACAAGACGCTCAAGACTTTTGTACTCCGCACTCCGGAAACCTATCCGGTGGTGGCTTCGATGCTGGCAAATGTGGTGCCCGGCGCAACCGCGCATTGGAACCCAACGACGCGTCAGTTGTTCGTATTGGCATCGGCGAAAGATCATGCGGTCACTGCCGAGGCGATCGCGAGAATTATCGAGAGCTCTCGTGTCCGGCAAGATTCCATCAAGATTCACCAATTGAGTGACGAGCAGTATCGTTTGCTTGCCGAGTGGCAGAAAAAAACGGTCCCCCAATCGTCACTGCAATGGGATGCCGATCAACAGCGATTGATTGTGATGGCAGCCGATGAGGATCAATCACGTATTCAATCCTTTATCGAAGATTTGCAGAAGTTCGATCTTGGGTCGAGGGCGTCGACGATCAAGTCGCATGTGCTGGAGCGAACGGAAAACTATGAGCTGATCAATCGGATCGTCAGCTCGGTGGCGCCAAAAGCCACGCTCCACTGGAACGCGGAATCGAACCGCTTGGTGATCGTAGCGACGCCAGTTGATCAGTTGCGAATCGATGAGTTGATTGCCAGTATTCAAACAGCGACTCCGCAGAAGAAACCGCGAACGATCGTCGCGTACAAGACGACGCGTGAGAAGTTTGAGCTGCTTCAACCTTTGTTGAGCGAATCAGCCCCCAAGGCCACAGTCTCCTGGGATGCACGGCTGAATCAAATGATTGCGGTTGCCGACGTGGATGGTCACACCAAAATCGCGTCTTTGATGAATGACGTCGCGGCGATTGATGATGTCGCAGCTGAACAGGCCGTTAAAACGTATCGGTTTGCGCCTCGCCTGCAGCGACGCATGGAGTTGTTGATCGAAAATCTGGGTGACAAATACGCAGAATTGACGATCGTTGATGACGACAACGTGGGTGAACTCGTGGTGATGGGACCAACCCAAGCTCATGAAGAGCTGCGACAGCATGTCGATTCGATTACCAAAGATTATGCGGCCCAACCGCGTCAGCGGGTCAAAGTCTTTCCGCTGAAGCATTCCGACGCGCAGCCGCTGCAGGAATTGTTGGCTGAATTGTTTCCCAATACGCGACTGAGAGCCGATTCGGCTGGGAATCGAATCATGGCGTGGGGAACGGACGAGACGCTTACGAATATTTCCGATGTCATTGAACAGACGGATGTTGAAGACTCGCGTGGAAAGGAGGAGTTGATCGGCTATGACGTAGGAAAAACACGCGTTTCAAATTTGATTCGATCGCTCACCGATCGTTTTCCGGAGATGATTTTGAACTCCGATACGTCGAGCAATCGCCTGATGGCATGGGGGACAGAAAAAGACCACGAGCGGCTCTCGCAAGTCGTTGATCAATTTCGCAAATCGGTCGTGCCTTCGGGCAAGATGCGGGTATTCAAGGCTCGGGACTTGCCAGCCTACGAATTGGTGCGGATGCTCGAGTCGGCAGTTCCCAATGCGACTTTGGTGGCTGATCGGTCGAGTAGCACCATCACAGTCTGGGGGACGGATGACGAAATTGCTTTGGTCGAGAAAGCCATCGACGGGGCACGCAATGGCCCTGGAAAGCAGCGGATCGAGTTTTACACCGTACCCAATGGTTATGACGACGAAGCCGAGGACCTGCTGTCCAAAACGATCTACGGATTGGCGATCGAAACAACTGATGATGATCGGTTGCTGGTGTTGGCTGACGATGAAACGCACAAGCGGGTCAGCGAGGTTCTCGCGTCGTTGACGACCACCATGTCGAAAGGCAAGGAAGGCAGAAAGCTCGTGGGCTACGATGTGGGTTCGTCCAGTCCTCGGCAGATGATGGAACTGCTTTCACCGTCGTTTCCTGGAATGGAGTTTTCCAGCGGAAGTTCGCGAGGCAGATCAAGTGATCGACTGATGGTATGGGGCACCGAAGAAGAGCACTCGCGGCTGGCGGCGGTACTTGCAACTTATCGCGAGTCGACAAACCAGCAGGGCGAACTCAAGGTCCTTTCCGCGGCGGGTATTGGTTTGGATCAGTTGGTCAACCTCCTCAACAGTGTCGCTCCAAGGGCTACGCTTGTTCCGAACTACGACAACGAAACCCTTGCCGTCTGGGCAGATGGCGAGACGCACGAACGGATTGCTAAATCGTTGGCTGGGTTGAAAAATGCTCCCGAGAACGCCGGCCGCTCGACAAAAGTCTACGACTTGAAGAATGCGCTGGACGATAATGTCATGCGAACGCTGCAGCGTACTCTGCCCAAAGCCACGATGACTCTCGACCGACCGAATCAACGCATCGTCGCGATGGCCAACGAGTCGGACCATTCTCGCATCGCAGAGATGCTTCAGGTTCTGGACGGTTCCGAATCCTCAAAAGAATCTATGTTGAAAGTCTACCCACTGGCTTCGTCACTTAACTCGACCTTGCTTGCGACGATGCAGTCGTCATTTCCAGCGGCCAGCCTGACTTTTGATTATGACAATCGTCAATTGGTTGCCATTGCCAAACCGGCGGACCATCAGCGAATCGAAACGATGGTCAAACAACTGCAAGGCGGTGCCAACGGAAAGAAGTACGCACGTACTTACGCGTCGTCGACGATGTCTGGGGCTACGACATATCAGGTGCTCGGTGCGTTATTTGGTTCAGACGGTAGCAGTCGTATGACGCTCGATCGCGAAAACGACTCGGTTGTTCTGTTCGCCAATGACGATGGGCACAAAAAGGCCCAGGAGATTCTCAAGGGAATCGTCGATTCTTCGACAACGGATCAATCCGAGAGAACCTCGACTTCGTTTACGCTCGACCAGACTGACGGATTGTCCGTCGTTTCGATTCTTGATGCCCTGTTTGTTGATGAACGCCGCCCGCCGCTCTTGCAGTTTGACGAGAGCAGTAACCAATTGTTGGTGGTGGGTACGGAGTCGCAAACGGCAGAAGTCAAAAAGACGGTCGAGTCATTGCGCCTGCCGGATCGCGAGATCGAGGTCTTTTCGTTGCGAAATAACGATGCGTTCGACA
>CAYYHV010000036.1:11632-23849 GCA_964471695.1 uncultured Pirellulaceae bacterium | reverse complement strand
GCTCTTTCGTGATGTGCCCAAGAAGAGTCGTCCGGCAGTCGATGCCAACTTTGAAATGCAGCAACTTATTGTTCAGGCAACACCTAGTCAGATGGAACGCATCCGCAGTCTGTTGACCAAGCTGGGTGAGCGACTGGATCGCGATTCGCAACGCATGTCGGAAAACAGTAACGTGCGGGTTGTCCCGTTTTACGGGGATTCGGCATCTATTCTTGAGAACGTAGAGCGGATGTGGCCGCAACTTCACAAGAACGAACTGAAGATCGTTTACCCGGGCGAGGAAACAAAAATCAAAATGGTGTCGCCAGATACTCCATTGAAGGTTCCCGTTACCCCACCGACCGATACGGATGGGGCAAACAGCACCAACGCAAATCCGTCAGTGCCAGTCGATCGTTCTTCATCGTGGTTGCCATTCGTGAATCCCGTCCTGTGGATGACTTGCGCTGTCCAGGTTGACGACCTCGAATCTACCCCAGTGGAGTCGAGTGACCCAGTGGAAGATGCACTGGGAAATGCGACGGACGACGCGAAACCAATCGAAAGCCCCGTTGTTGCAGACGCGCCTCAAACCAAAGCCGAAACAATTAGGGCTGCGATCCAATCCGTGGGGAGCGAGGGCCAATCGCGTGAGCAGGGTGTAGGGCAGGGCGGACCGCAACCAGTCGCCGAAGGAAAGGCTCCGCCGATAGTGATTATTCCTGGCGAGAACGAGTTAACCATTGTGTGTTCGGATCCCGAGGCGCTCAATGCCTTGGAAATAATGATCGACAACATGGGCGCCAACGACTTTCGATCCGTCTCCAGCCGTATGGGCGTCTATGGGCTGCGAAATGCTGATGCGGGACGCGTGACGCAGATTCTGCAGAAGCTGTTTAAGGAGATTACGTTTCCAGGACGCACCGGCGAGATCATTCTCACAGCGGATACCAGATTGAATGTTGTTATCGCACATGCAAATCCATTTGGGCAAAAAGTCGTCGAAGATTTGTTGCGAGTCCTCGATACGCGTGAGAACATTGATCGTCTGCGATTGAATGCACCTCAAGCTGTTCGCCTCGAGAATACCAGCGTCAACCGGGTCCTGAAAATTCTCGAATCCGTATACAAGGCGCAACTTGCTGCGGGGGGAACCGGGAAAAAAGTTGACATCCCCAAAGGCGTGTCAGCCAACGTTGCCCAAGTGCTAGAGCAAATCAATGCGAAGACTTCGGGGCCACTGCTGACATTGACGAAAGATGAATCGACGAATTCTATCTTTGTGTTGGGGCCTGACAGTCTTGTGACCGAAGTGGTGGTGTTCATCAAGAAGCTTGACTCGCAGGCTCTGGAGAATTCCAGTCGTGGCGTCCGAGTCATTTCGTTGAAAAGCCTCCGGTCGGAAACTTTACAGGAACTATTGAGTGACCTGATCCAAGATTGATTAGCGCTGAACAATCTGTATAATTTGTGCGATAAGTATGATGATTGACTGCTTGCCTAAAGTGACAATGATTTGTGTCAATGTGAAAGCCGGCAAGATTGCAACGTAGCTTGCTTTACTGTTCCTTCCCAAAGTCTTCCTCTCTGTTTCCCGCCAAGCCTATCCCCAATTTGCTCGCTCGCCGAATAGTTCTTCGAGCGCAGCATCGTGGTCAATGATTTTGACCCGAGTGATCCATGTTGTACTCCCAGACTCTGAACCGCGTACTCGATTCGCAGAAACTGGCGCGGGTGCGCGCCTGCTTTTCGAGCGATGATGTGGATACTGCACTCGAAGTCGCGGCACTGGAACTGAATGAGCCGTCCGTCGACGAACTCTTGCAAGTGACGGCGAACACGCTGGGGTTGCACTTTCTTGAAGTGGGCAAAGCGACGGTTGACGAATCGTTGTTGAGTGAAGTCCCGTCGCGTCTGATTCATCGTCACTCGGTGTTTCCAGTGGCTCGGCACGAACTGGGTTTGGTCGTCGCCGTTGAGAACCCGTTCAACATCGAAGCGCTCGATGCGTTGGATTCCGCGACTGAGACGCGAGTCCTCGTGGCAGTGGCTCGTCCTGCTGAAATACGCAAACTGATCAAATCCCACTTCGGAGTCGGGGCGGAGACGATTGATGGTTTGATGGCTCAGGAGCAAGCCGAAGATGTCGAGTCGCTGGAGGAACTCGAATTCGACCAATCCGAAGATTCCGCATTGGCTCAGGAAGCCTCGGTCGTTCGATTGGTGAATGAGATTCTGAGCGAGGCGATAGAGTCGCGCGCGAGTGATATTCATATCGAGGCTCAGGAAACGAACATCAAGATTCGCTATCGGATCGACGGCGTCTTACAACGTCAGCCCACCCCGCCAGCAATGAATCGTTTTTATCGTGCGATTGTCAGCCGCCTGAAGATTATGGCCAAGCTGAATATTGCCGAGAAACGCGTTCCGCAGGATGGTCGTATTAAGCTTCGCGTCAAAGGGCGAGAAGTCGACATTCGAGTTTCCATCATTCCCATGCTCCATGGCGAAGGCGTCGTGATGCGTGTTCTGGATCGGGACAATCTGTCTCTGTCCTTGCGCGGCATTGGGATGTCGGAAGAGGTTTACGCGAACTTCAGCAAGCTGATTACCTTGCCTCACGGCATCATTCTGGTCACGGGGCCGACCGGATCGGGAAAAACGACGACGCTCTATAGCTCCCTCAGCGAAATCAAGAACGAAGACATCAAGATCATTACGACGGAAGACCCCATAGAGTATCAGCTAGAGGGTATCAATCAGATTCAGGTTAACAACAAGGTTGGGCTGACGTTTGCGGCCAGCCTGCGAAGTATTCTCCGGCACGATCCGGATGTTTGCCTGGTGGGTGAAATACGTGATCTGGAAACGGCTGAGAATGCGGTACAGGCTTCGCTGACTGGGCACCTTGTTTTTAGTACGTTGCACACAAACGATGCGGCCAGCGCGTTTACGCGATTGTGTGACATGGGGGTCGAACCATTTCTCGCCAGTAGCACGGTCGAGGGCATTATGGCTCAGCGGCTGGTTCGGCGACTTTGTAAGCACTGTCGAGCACCGCTCGACATTGAAGCAGCGCGACCCACGTTGGCTCATGACTTGCTACCCCATCTCAACGAGGATACGGTCATTTACGAAGCGGTTGGCTGTCGCGAATGTCGTTCCACCGGTTATGCGGGCCGGATGGGTGTCTATGAATTGATGGTTGTCGATGACGAAATACGAAACGAAGCCAACGAACGTATTCCGTCGAATATCCTCAAGCGGCTGGCGGTCAAGAAAGGAATGACCACTTTGCGCCAGGATGGTTGGAGCAAAGTCGTTCAGGGAATCACGACGATCGACGAAGTACTCCGAGTGACCAAGGAAGATTAGCACCAGACAAAATTAACGATTTCACTCCTCTCACCTGAAAGCCGTCGTGCGGCATAGGCCGCCGAGAAGGCTCCCACCTTTCCGATGCCAGAATTTTGTTACACAGCACGCTGTGCATCCGGCGAAGACATCACCGGATCACTTACGGCCGCGGGACGCCGCGAGGCGCTGGCGATGCTCTCGGCAAGAGGATTGTTTCCACTCAAAGTCGACCTCAAAAAATCGGCAAACCTGCTTGCCGGATTCTCATGGCGCCGGAAAGTATCCACAGAAGTGCTTTCGGCATCGCTCAGCCAGCTAGGTGATCTGTTGGAGAACGGTGTTCCGCTGTTGGCGTCGTTGAAGATTCTCGCCGACCAGGCACCGAATGCGACGCTAAAAGAAGTGATGCAGAATGTTCACGATCAAGTCGCGGAAGGCGCGGGGTTGGACGTCGCAATGGCGAAACATCCTGCCATTTTCTCAAGCCTGACGATCAGCCTCGTGCGAGCCGGCATGGAAGGCGCTTTTCTCGAGGAGGCGCTTCGCCGAGTCGCCGGGTTCCTGGAGCGGCAGGAAGAGATGAAGGGCCGGGTTTTTGGAGCCATGGTTTACCCGGCGTTCCTGTGCGTTGTGGGCAGCGTTGTCACGGTCATGTTGGTGCTGTTTTTCGTTCCGAAATTTCAACCCCTGTTCGACCAGCTCGAAAGGACGGGGACTGGCTTGCCCATGGCAACGACGTTGTTGTTGGCAATTAGCGACGGGCTCAAGGCTTATGGGCTGTTTATTCTCGCTGGCATCGTTGGGTTGATCGTGTTCGTCAACCAGATGTTGCAAAAGGAGACTGTGCAAAAACGAATGGATGCATGGAAACTCAAGCTGCCAATCGCTGGAAAGATTCTGCACAACGCAGCGGTGTCAAGATTCTGTCGAGTCCTCGGGACGTTGCTTGGTAATGGCGTCCCAATTCTTCGGTCGTTGCAGATTAGCAGCCAATCCAGCGGAAATCGACTGTTGTCGGAAGCGATTGTTGAGTCGGCCAATAATGTATCGTCGGGCGAGTCGCTGGCCGGACCGTTGGCAGCCAGTGGGCTGATCCCGCCCAACTTGATGGCCATGATCAGTGTGGCTGAAGAATCCAATTCACTGGAAACTGTGCTGACGAATATTTCGGACCGTACCGATAAACAAATCGAACGTCAATTGAATGTCATGATACGACTGATCGAACCCATCATGTTGGTTTTGATCGGCGGAGTCGTCATGTTCATACTTGTGGCTTTGTTACTGCCCGTGTTCGATGCGAGTACGAGTGTGGGATAGATCGAGCAGTTTACGAACAGAGCGAACGAACAGAGCGAACGAACAGAGCGAACAACGGGAACGGAAGAGGGCAAGCTGAGCCCCGGGTATGCCCCGGATTGAAGAGAAAAGTGCCGTCGAAAGGGAAATTATGAAGCGTTTGCGTAGTGGCTTCACATTGGTCGAAGTCCTTGTTGTCTTGGTTATTCTTGTCCTCCTCATTGGATTAGTTGGGCCTCGAGTACTTGGATCACAACAAAAGGCCAACATCAAGAAAGTAAAACTTGACCTGGGTAATCTTGGGTCGTCATTGGAAATGTATGCCGTTGAAAATCAGACGTTTCCAACAACGGAAGAAGGCTTGATTGCGCTCTTGGAGAAACCAAGCGATGAGAATCGGGCTGCAAGTTGGGATGGGCCGTATCTTGACGCCGAAGATTTGCCCGCGGACCCGTGGGGAAACAGTTATCGGTATGCGTATCCGCCCAAGAATGGGCGACGTGACTTTCCCAATATCTGGTCGCCCGGCAAGGATGGGCAGGACAACACGGACGACGACATTGTGAATTGGAAGAAAACCGACTCAGGTTCCAGCGACAAAGAATCGTCCAGTGAAGACAGCAGTCCGTCGACTAGTTAGCCGACTAGTGCTTCGTCGAGCCTACACGCTCATCGAAGTGATGGTCGTACTGGCAATCATGACCGTGTTGTTTGCGGTCAGCCTGCCCATGATGCGCAAACCACTCGCCAAATCGGAGCTGGTTCGCGCAGCGCAAGAGGTACAGGCTGCGTTAGCCGATGCGCGGCTGACGGCGATTGAATCCGGTTCGGATTCGGAGTTTCTCTATCAGTTGGGAAGCGGTCTGCATCGCGTTAATGCGCGGCGCAGGCCTATTCCGATTCAACCGAGCGAGCCGCCTGCGACTGCCGATACGGAACTTGCATCCGCAGGACAACCGACGTTCGCTGCGCCAGCCGCTCGCTGGTCGGCCAGTTCTGAAACGTCGGCTTCACGTTTTTCTGGCAATGGCGCGAGTGTCGAACAAGCCGCGGAGGAGCTGGCAGGCAGCATTCAATTTCTGTCCGAGTCGCAGTTGGAGGATCGGCTGACAAACTCGCCGACCGCGACACTGTCGTTGGATACTGCCAGAGAGTCGCCGGCGAACGCATCGGACGAGGTTGGGCAAGCGTACTATGACCCGCTCCTCATGATGGGGATGTCGGCGGCAATCAGCAACGACTGGCATTCCGTCCGGTTCTTTCCTGACGGTAGTTGCGAATCGACGGAGATACTGCTGGCGGACAATCGCTACTCGGTTCGCATTGAAATTCGGGGACTGACAGGTGGTATCAGACTGGGCAAGCCTACGCTGATTCAACCCAAGTCACTCGGGGAAGCCATATTGGGTGACGGTTTAGAGACTCAACCCACATCCCCACCATGAATTCCATCAAACCTACAAAGCGACACGTCCCGACTGCTTCGCATCCGTCGCGATCTCGCCAAGGCATTTCGCTCATGGAAGTGCTGGTTGCGTTGGGGATTTTGACGTTCAGCGCGCTCGCCTTGGCAAGACTGGCTGCAACCGGCCGACAGCATCTTGTTCGCGCTGTCAGAAAGACGCACGCGCA
Organism: uncultured Pirellulaceae bacterium; assembly: GCA_964471695.1. Lineage (GTDB taxonomy): Bacteria > Planctomycetota > Planctomycetia > Pirellulales > Pirellulaceae > CAYYHV01. The sequence goes on along the minus strand of CAYYHV010000036.1, from coordinate 17,582 downwards.
GACCCTGTGTCTTGGCAAGCTCAATGAGATACGCGCCGGGATTTTGATGATTGACGAAAGTATGGAAGCCGACTATCTGCGGTTTCCCCACGATCCCGACTGGAGTTATCTCACGAAGGTCTCGCCAACCGATCGCGTTGGCGTTGTGGCAGTGGAGGTTGCCGTCATGCCAACGGCCGATGGTAACAGCATCGAAGCCATGATTGATCCCAAGGCGACCGTTCGTATGATCCAATGGATGCGCAAGTCGCAATTACCAGGTATTGTGCTCGCCGACGAATCTGATGGCAGTTCGACGCGACCGGGAATGGGTGGGACGCTATGAGCCGCCCAGGATTTACTCTGATTGAAGTTCTTGTTGCATTGTCGTTAGCTGTGATGCTGATGGCCGGCATCTGGATGATCGTTGATAACCATCGTCAGTTGCAGGAAAAGGGGAACAAGCAAGTCATTCGAACCCAAGTGGTTCGAGGGCTTGCGCGGCGCTTTGACAGCGATATGCAACGCTTGCGTCGCTTCGCCAATCGCATGGGAGTGCATCGCGTCCCCAAAATGGAATCGGCAAACCTGCTTGGCGAGGAACAACCGCGTTCGATGGAGCCGCCCGCAAGTCGCGAGCTGCGGTCGTCAAGTGGAGGCGATCCGGTTACCGGGCCGGTGCCCAGTATGCCCCCGCCTGACGGTATCTATTTCTCAGGTACACCGACATCAATCACATTCAACTTGCCCCGTGAACAGCTTCCACCCCTTCGCGAAGTGGATGGTGCAGCCGATGTCTTCGGGCCTGACCCATATCCCCAGATGGGATCGGCTTCAGTTTCTGCATCGCCAACGGAGTCGTTTGACGGCTTATCTGCAGCTTTGGGGTTTAGTACGAATACGCTTCCGTTGGCTCAGCGCGTACGATACCAATATGATGACCCACTAAATGCCACCTCCGAATTTGACGATCCCTATTCGTTTGATGATGGCCTTTACGACGACTCGTTTGCTTCCACTGAACCGGAACTGCAGGTTACGCAGCTAAAACGAACAGCAGGTTTTATCGAGCGGTTTCACTTTGGGATGGACTCGGAATCGGCAGGCTCTGGAAGGCGACTTGTCGACAATCTCGACGGATCTGTCGCTTCATCGGGATTGGGATGGGACGATGAATCCGAGCCTCTCGAAACGGGCGAAGTCGAAGACGCTATCCCAGAAGTCATCTGGTGTCGATTCTACTACTACGACGGTTTCCAATGGCAAACGCAGTGGGATTCGGGGATCGACGAGGGGTTGCCGGTGGCGGTTGCCATGCACATCGTGGTAAACGAACCACTCGAACTGACGGATGGGGAACTCATCGACCCGTTGGAATCATGGACTGACGCGTCGCAGCCATCAAACGACGAGCCTTCCGCTTTGGCCACCAGTCGGTCGTTGCCATCGGCGTCGGCGGAAACAGTCACCGACGAGTTTGACGAATCGGATCGCCCGGACGGGAATTACCATCGAATCATCTGTGCGCTGGCGGTGCCGGATCCTACGTCGGTCGTTGTCGCGCCGGTTGAGGAGTCAAATGCCTTGGAATCGGAGCCGTCGCCATGATTTGTCATGCTCGTTCCCAACGCAAACCGCGGGGAGTCGTCCTCGTTATTGTCCTCGTTGTTGTTGTGCTTGCCAGTCTGGCGGGGTATGCCTTCCTGATTACCATGCAAACCGAGAACAAAGCGGCGCATGGTTCGGCTCGCTTGGCGCAACTTGAAGCCATCAGTCGGAGTGGTCAAGAATCCGTTGCGGCATGGATGGAGTCGTCGCTTTCGGATCGTTCGCTTGATCCGTCGGGCCCCGAGTTGTTTGCTGCCGGAGTCTGGACGCCCATCGTTGCGTTGAATGGCACGGTCCTTGGAAGTTTTTCATTCCATGTGCCAAACGACTCGACTGCGACGACTCCTTTTGAATCAGAATCGAGCAAATTGCATCTAGCAACTTTGCTGGCTCTAGAATCGCAAAATCCTGGCGCCGGACGGGAAATCCTGATGCGTATTCCGGGTATGAAAGCCGCCGTCGCTGACGCCTTGCTAGATTGGCTGGATGAAGATCGCTTGACTCGTGAAAATGGCGCAGAGGCAGCCGAGTATGCTGCCATGGGGATCACGATTGAGCCTCGCAACGGGCTACCGATGTCGCTTGACGAGCTGCTTTTTGTGCGTGGTATGACGCGCGAGCTGCTTTACGGTGAGCGGGATAGTCGTGGAATCAAATGGGACGATCTGGTTGCCAATCAGTCGGGTGATCCGTTGGAAAGCGACATGGATTTCGACTCGCAGTTTGCGACGGCCCCACAGTCAGAGTCCCATTCTTCTCTATGGAGCGAGGAATCGTCAGTGATGCCGTTGCCGCTCAGTCACTACCTGACGTTGTGTTCGGCCGAGCGAAACGAGACCTTTGCTGGAATGCCGCGTATCAATGTGAACGAAGCCAATCTGGGACGACTCCATGTTCAATTGATCCCAAGGCTGCCGATAGAGCTCGCCGACTTTATCATCCTCTATCGACAATTTGGCCCGGCGGCTGGGGATGTGGTTGGGGCGACGTCGGATAGCATTGTCGTTAACGTTGCTACGAAACCAAAGTACAACATTCAGAGCCTCTGGGAACTCTTGGATGCGAAGGTTCTTGTTCCGACCGATCCGACGAAAGCCGATTCCAGGCGTTATGTTGTGACCAGCCCGCTTTCAGCAAGGGTTGAGAACCAGTCGGATGATGTTGAGTCGCTTTTGGATCGACTAACCGTTCGCAAAGAGCCGCGAATTCTTGCTCGAATTGACTTGAACACGGCACCTCGACCCGTTTTGATGGCGATACCTGGCGTCGACGATGTGATGGCGGACAGTATCATTGCCGGGCGGGCGACTCACGATGGAGTACTGTGGATGTTGGCGGCGGAGGTAATGAATCACCGTCAGTTGATTGCGATCGCCCCCTATCTGGCTCGTCGCGGAGATGTCCTGCGATTTCGAGTGAAATCCAGGCTGGGTTTGGGTAACATGATGCGTTATCACGAAGTCATTTGGGACGCCTCGGGAGCTATGGCTTATCAGCTTGATGAGCGAGAACTCCAGCCTGAATTTGACCTCGCTTCCAACGAGGTGAACCTCGACGACACGACGGCTGTCCCATCACAGGTCGACACGACGACCGATGTGACTTCCGGCCCAATGGCTCCTCCTACCAGCAGTGATTTACCATGATCGGATTCGGAAAAAAATCACTGTATCGTCTGGCGATGCATTGGGGGCAAGGCAAAGTTCATCTCTTGCTGGCCCAACGAAAGCATAAATCCCAACCGCACGAGCTTCTGGCGGCTCGAAGCGTCGTGGCTGATCTCGAGAACGCGAGTTCGCTGGGCGAGGAAGTTTCCCGGCTGCTTGACGAATTTCACGTGACGCGTCCCGAAACATTTGTCGCGCTGTCTCGCTCGCAAGTCGAAGTCTTTCATATCGACTTGCCTAAGGCGACGCCAGAAGAGCTGGTTTCGCTTGTGCAACTGCACATGATGCAGCACGAACAGGAGCTGGCTCAGTCGGCAGTGGTTGATTTTGTCCAGGTTGGCAGCGACCTTGGCCAATCGCGGGTGATTGTCTTTGCCGCGGCCCATTCGACGATCGACTTTATCAAAGAAGTCGTACAAAGTTTCGGCGGCCAGTTGGCTGGTTTGGGAGTCCGTGGGTTGTCGGCATTCGGCGTGCTTCCGAAGGGCAGCGGCAGTCGCGTATTGGTCGTGCCGTATGATGCAGAGTCTGATATCGTTTTCGCAGAAGACGATCAGTTGATCACCGTGCGTTCGATCCGTTTACCACTGCGTAGCGATCCAGCGTATTCTACTGATCTGATTGCGGCGCTGAAACGCAGCCTCTTGATAGCGCGCCCGCACTCCAATGAAGAGGTGAAATCGCAGATTGTTATGGCAGGGAATGCGGATGAGTGTTCGGAACTGAGCGCCGATCTGCAACGTGACCTTTTACTTCCCGTCAGCACGATCGACCCTTGTGTTGAGTTGACGTCCAAGAATAAACAACCTGTTCACTCCAGTCCCTTCGCTCCGCTGCAGGGGATGTTCTTCAATTCGCGATGCGACGCGGCTGTCGATTTTCTGAATCCGCGTCGTGAAGAATCTCGAAGATTGCCGCTGAAGAAGCTTGCCATCTACACGACGGCCGCATTGTTGTTGCTGGGGTTTCTGGGGTCACAATTGTGGCAAACTCGAAGTTTGGCGAACGAAGAGGTCGAATTGCTTGAGCATCAAGTCGCGAATTTGCAGAAGATGGCGGACAAGCTCAGGAAGAGCCGCCGGATTGCGGCGGCGGTCCATGGTTGGAACGCCGACAATGTTGTCTGGTTGGACGAGCTTCGGGAGTTGTCGGAGCGATTTCCGCCCGCGAGTGAAGCGTACATTCAGCGAATCAATCTGTCGGCGAATGCGGCTGCGGGAAACAAAATTATTCTGAATGTCCGAGCCACCGATTCAGCCGTCGTGAGCCAGATGGAGAACATGCTTCGTGACCCGTATCATTCGATTGATAGTAAGCGGGTGACCGAAGCCTCTGGTCGTGGAGACGAATTTAGCTGGAACTTCGAAGCTGTTGTCCAAGTCGCAAAACGTAGTCGTGCACAATATCGCGACTATTTTGACGCGTCGGCTGAGAATGACGGCGTTGGTTCGGAATCATCGGAGAAGAGATCAGATTTGCCACCCATGTCAAACAAGACAGACGGGCAGGGTGGCTGATTTGGAAACCCGACAGAAAATTCTCTACGGCGCTTTGGTGTTGATCCTCCTTCTTTACGTAGGAGACGCCGGCTTCCGCAGGTTGTATGAAGAACCATTGGCCGCGGCGGAGCAGCGTTCGTTAGCATTGCAGAACAAGCGAAACAGCCTTCGTAAGGAAGTGGCTGAAGGCAAACGTACGGTCAAGCTGCTGAACGAACTTCGTAAGCAGTCGTTGCCAAGAGAATTGGAGTTGGCAAGATCGGAATATCAGAATTGGGTGCTTCAGTTGGCTCACAAATCGGAGCTGCGACAGATTGGAGTCGATGCAACCGAGCCAGCACGACGCACAAGTAAAGGACAGGTCCTCTACCACAGCTTGCAATTCAGTTTGCGTGGGCGGGGAACGATGCCGCAGATTACTCAGTTGTTATATGACTTTTACGAAGCCGGTTACTTGCACAAGATTCGCAACCTGACGTTGTCACCGATCTTGGGAACCGAGCAAGTCACGATTTCTGCATCCATCGAGGCTCTGGTGCTAAACGCGGCAGTTGAAAAGAAGAAGCTACCTGATGGCAACGCTTCCCAGTTGGCGTTTTCGGGTGTCGACGCTTACGGAACCATTCCTCGCCGCGATCTATTTGCAATCGGGGGTGGTGGTCGGCCCGGTAGCCATATCAAGCTGACGGCCATTACGACCAGTGTACGTGGTATCAAAGAAGCTTGGTTTGCCAATCTGCGAACTGGGCAAACTATGCGATTGGGGATGGGCGATGCGGTGCCCGGTATGCCGTTCGAGCCGTTGCTTGCGGAGGTCAATGATGAGTTTATTGTCCTCAATTTCGAAGGCGAAATCTGGCAGCTCGCGATCGGTTTGACGATTGCCGAGTCGACGGTCGAGAGGGAAGTGTCAGAGTTCGAGTCCACTCCGTAGCTTGCACGGGGCCCGTGCTACCCTCAGCCTTGGCGCCCACCAGAGTCGGGTGCGATGCGCTTCGCCATTTCACGGCTATCGAAGTAGAACATTATGGATACTCACGGAATTGACTACGCGGCTAACGAGCTGGCCGCCGCCCAGAGAATCGTTATCTTCACCGGCGCAGGGGTATCCGCAGCCAGCGGGGTTCCCACGTTTCGCGATGCCGATGCGCTGTGGGAAGAGTTTCCGCCAGACACATTTGGGTCGCGAGATGGACT
>CAYYHV010000036.1:0-11622 GCA_964471695.1 uncultured Pirellulaceae bacterium | reverse complement strand
ACTTGTGCAACTCGCACGGTCGAACCCGCGTCGATTGGCCAAATTCGTGTGCGCGGTTTTGCAACCGATCGCTGAGGCACAGCCGAATCCGACACATAACGCCATCGCGCGCTTGGCAAACATTCGTAAAGTGACGGTCGTGACTCAGAACATCGACGGACTTCACCAGGACGCGGGCAGCAGCAACGTCTTGGAGATTCATGGGACGCTGCTGAAGACTCGTTTTCGAAATGGGCATCCGCATCGCTCGTTGAATCGCAAGCGACTGAGACGTATGGTCAAGCGACTGGACGGAATCCAGCGCGGACCCTTTGTGCTGCCTCGATTGGCGTTGGCGGTGTCTGGTTTAGCCGGCATTGGCCTGCGCGGCATTTATCTGCCGGACCTCGTCATGTTTGGAGACGCATTGCCCCGATCGGTTTGGGAGCAAGCCGTTGCTGCGGTGGAGCAATGCGATGCACTCATTCAAGCCGGCACAAGTGGGTCGGTCTATCCAGCAGCCGAATTGCCGTTGATGGCGTTGGAACGAGGCATTCCACTCGTCAGCGTAGCTCCAGACGCAACCGACGGGATCGCGTTGCAGGGTGCTGCAGAGAACATATTGCCGGAACTCGTGATGCGTCTGGATGCGTCCGCGCAATAAGAATCTTGGGACGGTAGACTAAGGCGTTATTCATTGGGATTGAGAACAGTCGCCTCTCGTGATGATGAGAGTTCAAAACCACCGGTAAATCATGAAAATCTGCAAACACTTGAGCACGGAACCGACTTGCCTATTACGACAACTCGCAGAAGGGACGGCGAGCGAGGATAGCAGCCGATGTGGACATTGCGATGCCACGATTTCGGAGCTTGAAATTACGGATGACTCGATCAAGCGAGCAGCGACTGAGTTGGCATCGATCGAAGCCGAGGCCGGATACCAGCGGGCTGCGGTGTTGGCTCGCAACGCCTGGACGACGGGTACGTCCACAAGTGATGTTGAAAACTCGGGTGATGGTTCGACGTTGTGGATTCGTTGTCCAAATTGCGGCAGTCAATCGGCGCTTGCCAACGAATCGACGGTGAACAACTTCGCCTGTTCTACCTGTGGTGAGCCGATTCAGATTGTGAAAGACGATCGGACGTCTGTTCAGGCTAACGAGATGCTCGGGCATTTTCGACTGGTCGAGAAAGTCGGCCAAGGAAGTTTTGGCGTTGTCTGGCGAGCCGATGATACGCAGCTCGATCGGGTGGTTGCGATCAAGATTCCGCGGCGCGAACAGTTGTCGTCCAGCGAAGTCGAGAGTTTTATCAATGAAGCCCGTGCCAGTGCATCACTCAAGCATCCCAACATTCTGGCGGTACATGAGATCGGGCGCGATCGAGACTCCGTTTACATTGTTAGTGACTTTGTTGACGGGTTGACCTTGGAGGAGTTGCTCACGGAGAGATTGCTGTCGGTGCGGGACTCGGCGAATTTGTGCGCGACGATCGCCGAAGCGCTCCATCATGCGCACGAGCAGGGGGTGGTGCATCGCGATCTCAAACCTGGCAATATTGCTGTCGACAGTTCGCTGAGTCCCACCATCATGGATTTTGGCTTGGCATTGCGAACGTCGACTGAGTTGACGATGAGTGCCGATGGCAAAATTCTGGGAACGCCAGCCTACATGTCGCCGGAGCAAGCACGCGGCGAATCGAACTCCGCTGATCAGCGAAGTGACATTTATTCACTAGGTGTCGTGCTGTTTCAAATGCTCACCGGAGAGCGACCGTTTCGCGGCAACATTCGAATGCTGCTGAACCAGATTATGCACGACGAGCCGATGAATCCGCAGCGTCTGAACGGCTCGGTACCTCGCGACTTGGCGACGATCTGCCTGAAGTGCCTGCAAAAGGCGCCGGAGCGACGCTATCCAACAGGTCAGGCATTGGCCGATGACTTGCGAAACTTTCTCGACGGACGCCCCATTTCGGCTCGACCCGTCTCTTCGCTCGAACGAGGCTGGCGTTGGTGTCGACGCAACCCGCTACCGTCGACGTTGGCGGCTTTGTTAGTCGTTTCCTTGATCGCCGGCACGGTTGTCAGTTCCTGGAAATGGATCGAAGCCGAAAATGCGGCTGAACAGTCCCGGGTGTCCGCAGAAAAAGCACGTGCCGCCGCGACTCAATCGAATGTCGCTGGCAAACGCGCGGGGGACATTCTGAAAATCGTTGTGGACGCTTTTGCAGCGGTGAATCCTTTGGCAGGAGCCGACGCCAGTATGTCTGCCAAAGACGTTTTGCTGGAGGTGCAGTCTAATCTTGAGTCGTCCGATCTCGATGATCTCGGCCGAATGCGGCTGTCTGGAATTCTTGCCAACAGTTTCTTGAGGATTGGCGAAGTCGAAGCCTCTGTCGTCGCGGCCGAAAAGGCATTGGAGCTGTATCGAAAACACTTGGGGGATTCCGATCCGAAAACGCTGACTTCGATGAACAATCTGGTTAGCTCGTATCTTTCGGCTGGTCAACTTGACAAGGCCACCGAGCTCAGCGAAACGGCACTGCGACTGCATCGAGAACATGCGAGTGATAACTACGATCGGATTGTTTACGCTTTGCAGAATCAGGGGGCAATTCTTGAACGTACCGGAAAGCTTGAAGAGGCGCTCGCTCTCAAGGAGGAAACGTTGGAGTTGTGCCGATCGCAATTTGGAGACGAGAGTGAGCATACGCTCGGCTCGATGAATGAGCTGGCCTTTGCCTACGAGTCGGCAGGCAAATTTGAAGATGCCCTCTCGATGTATGATGAGGCCTTGCAGCTCTTAAGCGCAATGTTGGGAGACGATCATCCGGCAACCTTGACGTTGATGAATAACAAGGCGGGTGCGCTCGAGTCGCTGGGACGAATCGACCAGGCATTGGAACTCTACAAGGATACCTTGAGTCGCCGACAAGTTAAGCTTGGAGAGGATCACCCCGAGACTTTGGGCGCGTTGAGCAATTTGGCGTTTACCTACATGTCGGCGGAGCGATTGAATGAAGCATTGCCGCTGTTTGCGAAAGCGTTGGCCGGCCTTCGAAAGTCGATCGGCGATGACCATCCTGATACGCTCAATTGCATCATGGCTTATGCTGGAGCCCTTGATAAATCGGGTGATCTGCCCACAGCCTTGCCGCTCTACGAAGAGTCGCTAAGTGGTTTCCGGGCAAAGTTTGGCTTCGAGCACCCGCGGACGTGGTCCTCGGCTTCTGCGCTATCCGATGCGCTAGTCAGGCTGGATCGCGCCGACGAAGCGGTTTCACTGCTTACCGAGTTGGCAAAATCGGTGCGACAGCGATTGGGAGATCATGCCGCTACGATTGCTACGCTACAACAGCTAGCCATGGCATATGAGTCCGCGAACGACTTGGGGACTGCCGAAAAACTGCTACGACGTTCTCTGAAAACCTCTGAAACAATTCAACCGACTTCGTGGATTACCTATGATGGCTATTCGCAATTAGCGGGAGTCTTGATGAAGCGAGGCGAGATGGAGGAGGCTGCCAAGTTGCTTGAAGGTGCGTACGCCGGACTTGCTGGGATCAAGGAGATTCGCCAACAACATCCCGTTGTCTGGTGCGGAAGCGGGCCATTCGAACGTGAGGTGCGAACGCGAATGCTAACGCGACTGGTCAGACTTGCCAAAACGCAAAAGGATGTTGACCAAGCGTCGAAGTGGCAATCCGAAATCGACGCGTTGCAAAAATGATGTGCAAGTCTTACTGGCAGTACTAGCATTTGGTTAGAAGCACGCTTGCCTGAAAACTACGATTCTCTTACCCTTCGCAAAAATTGGCTGAAGGTTTTGGATGTTTCAGCCGACCCCTCATCCCACTGGTCTTGTCATCCGGTCGCAATGCGAATCGCCAAATCAAAGACGTCCGCAGTCTTGTTGCGCATTCTTGCGCTGGCGTCGCTTGTCGCGCCTTGTCAGGTGGTGGGGCAGCAGTTGCAATCCGCAACAGCGCCAGCTCCGGTTGTTACAGCGACGGATAACAAACAGATCACGTTTCAGACGCTGTCTTCTTATGAGTTCCATCAGAAACTGCGTTTTCTGTTTGGTGAGAACTATGTGGTGCAGTTTGGCAATCCGGTTAGCGTTGCCAACTTGCGACTTCCGGGATCAAAATCCATTCTCCGGATGAACTTTCATGCAACCGGCAAGATTGACATCGTGGGACAATCGTCCGAGGCGCTGCAGACCGCGCGGATGCTTAGTATCCTCGACTTGTCGGCTTCGGCGGCAGGAAGCGTGCGTTCAGTTGTGGTAAGACGCAGTGGGTTGCTTGATCGGGGCGAGCTTCCGTTGGCCCCCGCGAGCACCTCGTCCCGAGATCGCACGCATCTGATTCAGCCGGTACAGTTCGAGGAGGCGCTGCCGAACGCGTCCAAATTGGACCCGGCGATTCGAAAACGTTTGCGTGATCTTGGTGAGAACGTCCAAGTCGAAGTGTTGCCGGAATTGGACGTGATTGTTCTGCGTGGCCGCGACAAAGATATCGACGATCTGGCACAGATCATCAAGGAACTGGAACGAGCCGCGGAAGACGCACAATCCAAGATTGAAATCGTGCGGCTACAGCATGCGCGTGATGAAGCCGTCGCCGAGCTTGTTGATCAGATGTCAGAACAGTATACGGGAGCGCGACAGGGCCGAGTCACGTTGGCTCCGCTCACAAAACCGAATGCTGTACTCGTCGTCGGTTGGGGGCAAGCCTTTGATGCCACGTTGGAGTTGATTCGGAAGCTCGATCAGGCGGTGCCGCCCGGTTCACAATTGCAGGTATTCCAGCTCCGTTACGCTGCGGCATCCACGGCTGCGCAAACGATCACCGACTTTTATGCGAATCGTACCAATCTCGGTGCGAAAGTCGTTGTGTCCAGCGACCAACGTACCAACGCGTTGATTGTCCATGCCGCGCCTCGTGACCTTGCCGAAGTCCAGCAGCTGGTAAACAAACTTGACCAGCCACGCGGCCAAGCCACTAACAACAAGATGCAGGTCTTTCAGCTTACGAATTCCCTCGCCACCGATGTTGCGACACTCTTGCAGACCGCGCTAACCGGCGACGCGAGTGAGTCCGAACGCAATGCGGCGCTGGAAATTATGATGGTGGATCAAGCCGGACGGCAACGTATTTTGTCAGCCAACCTTGATGGCGTGCGCGTCACGCCCGACATTAACAATAATTCAATCATTGTGGCGGCCAACGCAGAGTTGATGTCCATCGTTGAGCAGTTGATTCGTCAAATGGACGCGGCACGAACGCCGTCGCAGATTAAACTGTTTCGCATCGTTCACGGGGACGCGTCCACCCTGGTGACCGTACTCCGTTCCTTGTTGATCTCAAACGCAACCGGCGCATCGCGCTTGCCCAACGCGGCGGCAGCCAGCTCGTTGGCTCCGTTGAGATTTGCCGTCGAGCTGCGAACAAACAGCATTATTGCGAGTGGGCCCGCCGAAGATTTGCGGATTGTTGAAGCCCTCTTGTCGAAACTGGACGAAGGCGAATCCAGTCTTCGAACGAATGCGGTGTACCATCTTAAGAATGCACCAGCCGTCGACGTCGCCAACACTATCAATCAGTTCTTGGCGAGCAAACGTCAAATCGAAGCCACTGCGGCGGGCGGAGTCAGCGCGCAACTGCAACTCGACAAAGAAGTCGTCGTCGTCCCCGAGCCTGTGAACAATAAGCTGATCCTTAGTGCGACTCCTCGATACTTCGATGAACTGCATGAGTTGATTCAACGTTTGGACGAGCCGCCACCTCAAGTCGTTATTCAGGTTCTGATCGCGGAAGTCACCTTGTCCAATACGGAAGAGTTTGGTGTCGAACTTGGTCTGCAGGATTCAGTCCTCTTTGACCGCAGTCTGTTGGGTGATCTTGTCACGACTGTGAATTCCTCGCAGACATCGGATGCAAACGGCGTGGTTACGATCACTGAGGAAATTATTCAATCCGCGACGAACACACCCGGATTCAATTTCAATAATTTCCCTCTCGGTAACAGTGGCAGCACCCAGGCGCTCAACGGCGGTGGGACGCTCGCAGGACAGGGCTTGTCCAATTTTGCAGTGGGCCGCGTAAACAACGAACTAGGTTTTGGTGGCCTGGTGATTTCGGCATCCAGCCAGAACGTCAACCTGCTGATACGAGCGCTGCAAGAATCCCAACGCATCGAAGTCCTCAGTCGTCCACAAGTCCGAACGCTCGACAATCAACCCGCCTATATCCAAGTCGGTCAACGCGTTCCGCAGATTACCAGCTCGTCGATCACGCAGTTTGGGCAGACGAATGCGATCGCATTTTCGGATGTTGGTTTGATTCTGGGTGTGACTCCCAGGATCAGCCCGGACAATACGGTGGTCATGGAGATTGACGCGGAGAAATCCAGCGTTGCGGCTCAAGATGGCGTGCCGATTTCTGCGCTCGCCGATGGTACCGTTATCCGCGCTCCGATCTTTAACTCGACTCGAGCCCAATCGACGGTGAGCGCTGCGAGCGGAGAGACAATCGTTTTGGCCGGGTTGATTACCAAAGATAACGCCACCATCGACCGTGGTGTTCCCTATCTTTCTGACTTGCCGCTGCTGGGAAATCTCTTCCGCTACGATAGCTCGAATTCAGTAAGAACCGAGTTGTTGATCATTCTGACTCCGCACATCATCCGCGGTCAGGAAGATAGTGAACGTGTCAAGCAAGCCGAGTTGGCTCGCATGAGTTGGTGTGCCGCCGATGTGTACGAGGTCCATGGCGATATCAACTACAACTTTGAAGACCAATCTATGATGCTGGAAGAAGAGGCTGTCGAAACGATCTATCCCGATCAGGAAGGTTTTCCAGCAACGGACCAGCCACTGGTGTCGCCCGGTGTGATTCAAAATGCTTCTGCTGGATTGCGCCGACCAGCACCGACCGCTCCTCGACGACCGGCTCCCGCGGAAGTTCGAGTCGCAGGGAGGCGGAAGAGATGACTTCAGCCGCCTACCGCGTTGCCCTAATCCACTTGTTACTTGGCGCTGCATTGGTTGCAGTCACTGGATGTACCAACCTACCCAAGACCAGCGATTTCTCGCTTGCCAAACTCACGAAGTCGGATCAGGAAGAGCCGCCGGTTCTGCCCGATCGCATTCTGGCGATTTGGAAAGATACGGTACTTCATCAACAGGGCAAGCCGGCTCAACGCGGCTTCGGCGGACGGGTCTTTTTCTATCAAGACGGCGACTCCCAACCCATTGAGATCGAAGGCGCGGTCACGGTCTATGCCTTTGATGCGACGGATACGGAAACACGGGTCGCACCCGAAAAGAAGTTTGTCTTTCCGGCAGAGTCTCTACACAAACATTACAGCAAATGTTCGATCGGGCATTCATACAGCTTCTGGCTGCCGTGGGACCAAGTCGGTGGGGAAACGCGACAAATCAGCCTCATCACGCGCTTCGCCGGAACCCATGGTGGCGTCCTGATCTCCGAGCCAGCGAAGAAGCTCTTGCCAGGTATCAGCAAGTCATTGGATCAATTGGCTGGGCAGAACCCGGCGACTTCCAACATCGTCAGCGTGCCACTGGATCGTATCGTGGTGCCGCGAGATCAGGCATCGCGGACCCCGTCAATGGAGACGCACACGATCGGATTGCCTACCGAAACCGCGACTCGATTTGCCGATCGTCAATCGCATGAAGTGGCGATGGAAAAACACCTGTCGGCTGCAACAGAAACCGGCATGTTGCCTTTGGCAACGACGAACAATATCAACCCGATGCGGGTGGCTCCGGCGACGTTTGGCCAACCGCTCAGGGACGCGTCACGACCAATTGGTTCTCCACCGTATCAACACCCGGCTCCATGGCAATCGTCAGTTCCGCCAGTCGCCGCGCAGCCTGCGTTGGCACCTGGCCGGTTAATACGGCCACCCTCTCCCTTACCACGATCTCGACCTGACCCGCATCAACAAGTGCAGGCGTACGGACCCAATGGTTTGCCAACTGTTGTCTACGGTCAAAATCAGTCGTCGGCGATACGGCAAACCCAATAACAAGCGGCGGCTCCTTGGGTAGCGTGGCCGCCGTTGGGACTCGGACGCGGTTGATGGCAGTAACACGCGCCACGGCAGCTACGGCTGATGCGTTTGCAAGTCCTGGTGCTCCGGCGGTCAAAGGTGTTGTCACGCCGGGAGCCAGCGGATTTGCGGGATTGGCAAACGCCCCCGCACCTGTGGCTGTTGTTGAAGTTCCTCGTCCAATGAAGCCGCGAAACTCAGCCCGATCGGCACCGACAAAGCTGTTGGGTGCGCGATTGGCTCGTAGAAACCGTGGCGTAGTGCCCAATCGCCCATTGGTATAGTCCGCGGCGCCCAACCCGCCGCCGGTTGAGGTCGCATTGCCGAAACTACTGCCGATCCCTCCAGCCAGAGAACCGGGGACGCCTCCCCCAAAGCCACTGGGTGTTCCGCTCGTCGTACCACTGTTGGGATTGTTGGTCGTTTGTCCCAGCGAACTTGCGGCAGCCATGAGCATGAGCCCAATGGCGATACGTAGTGCATTCGAGGTCATGATGGCTTTGGGTGAAAGGAAAGGGAGCTCCACTTTCCTTCATCGAATCATCGTGGCGTGTCACTGCATTCCAGCCCCACTGGGCCTTGAAAGCCCTATAGATTGCCCAGCCCGCATGGGTGACGATTTTCGTCTGCGAAAATCAGGGAGAGTTATTCGACGTTTTCGTCGGTTGCAGCAAATCGACGACCGTCTTCAATCCAGTCTTGCCGCGTGTAAAGCAGAACGGAGGTGTCCGTTTCCCGGACTTCGATTTTCGCGAGCTTGAATCCAAGTTCGGTGATCTCCGTGAACAGCTTGAACGCGAGATTCTCAACGCTGGTCGGTCGCTCGAACTTGTTCAGCCGAAACGATTCGCCGGTTCGTTCCGCGTGCATCTGCAGCGTTTCGTAAAGCGGATCATGGACGTTGATCAGCATCGCATGGTCATATTCATTTTTCAGTAGCGGTTTGATCTTGGCGTCAAAGTCGCCGAAGAGCGTCGTAATCGATCCAGTGCGTACGACTTCGAAGAAGCACTTCAGTCCGTAACGGTGACCGTGGAGGTTCTTGCATTTGTCCTTGAGTTCTTCGTTGCGATGAGCCGCGTAAAACTTATAGTCTTTTGTGATGATCAAGATGCGTCCTCAGCTATCTTTCATTGCCTCAGCGACTGCCCGACGCTTGTATACTTCTGAAGTGGGGTAAGGTCATGGATGTTAACTTGGCTTTATAGGCAACTCACGCGATCCGCCAAGGTGCAGTTTTTATGACGACGGTAATCGGTGTCGATTTTACGTCTTCTCCTCAGAGGAAGAAGCCCATTCAGTGTGCTGTCGGCATGCTTTTTGAATCGGATTTGACGATCGAGTCCATCACGGAAATCCACACACTTGATGATTTCGAGTCGATTTTGAGAACGGATTACCGTGTCGCTGCTGTCGACTTTCCTCTTGGGCAACCGAGGCGATTGATCGAAGCTCTGGGTTGGCCGCTTCGTTGGGAAAGTTATGTCAACGAAATCGGAAGTTTGACCAAAGATGAGTTTTCGCAAACTTTGCTGGAATACTGTGCCAAGCAACCAGCTGGAGCAAAGCATCACTTTCGTGAAACGGATCGCATCGCCAAGGCGTGCAGCCCCATGATGTTATACGGTGTGCCGGTCGCCAAAATGTTTTTCAAAGGGGCTCCGTGTGTCTTGCGTAGTGGAGCCACCGTATTGCCATTTCAAGCGGCTTCCGCAACGTCTCGCAATATCATCGAAGGCTATCCGGCCTTGGTAGCGCGTCGCTTGATTGGTAAGCATCCGTATAAACGCATTGGTAAAGAGTACGAAGAGACGTGTCGGGAGAACCGGAGACGTATGGTGGCGGCATGTGTGCATGGAGAATTGAAGCTGGATTATGGTGTCAACGTTATTGTCGGTGAACGGTTAATGACAGCGATGATTGCGGAACGAAGCGGTGATAAGCTCGACGCCGTTTTCTGCGCGGTGCAAGCAGCTTACGCCGTCCTCGATCCGCTTGGACGCTTTCGAATTCCGGAAAAAGCGGACAACTTGGAGGGCTGGATCGTCGATCCTTGGACTTGCTGACGCATTTTCTGGCGCTTGTGGCTTGGCGCGATGGCTCGCAAAATTTGCTTCCACCATGCGGCTGTGATGTAATTACCGCAGAGCCCACCCAACAAGAAGGAGTCATCATGACTGCGCACGGCAAGGATTCATCACGACGCCAGTTTCTCAAGACCGTCGCTACGGGAGTCTCCGTCGCATCCAGCGGTGTCTTGCCCTCGATTGCTGTGGCCGAGGAACCGGCCAAAGTCAAAACGCCCGAGTCGTTGGTGAAGGAGTTGTTCGAGTCGATGACGCCCGAGCAACGTAAAGATGTCTGCTTCGATTGGGACTATCAGGATAAACGACGAGGCCTGTTGCGAACGCGAGTCGCCAATAACTGGAAAGTGACTCGACACAATGTGACGTCGAAGTTCTATACGGCTGACCAGCAGGAAATACTTCGTGCCATTTTTCTAGGACTGATCGCACCCGATTGGCACAAGCGATATGACCGCCAGTTGGACGACGACTGTGGAGGTTGGGGCGATCAGAGTATTGCGATCTTTGGCAAGCCGGGGGAAGGGAAGTTTGAGATGTCACTGACGGGTCGACACATGACCCTTCGCTGTGATGGGAACTCAGCCGATCACGTTGCTTTTGGCGGGCCTATTTTTTACGGTCACGCTCCGGAAGAGAACGAGACTCTGGAACACGATGGCAATGTGTTCTGGGAGCAGGCAGTCGAGGCCAACAAGGTGTATGCGATGCTCGATGGTCGGCAACGCAAGCTGGCTCAAGTCGCACGGACTCCGCGCGAACAGCATGTGGGATTCCGCCCAGTCAAGGATGTCCAGGGCATTCCGTTGACTGAGTTAACGTCGGATCAGAAAGAACAAGTCCAGAAGACGCTGCAAACCTTGCTCGCGATGTTCCGCAAGTCGGATCAAACCGAGGCCACCGCTTGTCTTAAGAAACAAGGCGGCTTGGACGCATGTCGATTGGCTTTCTACACCGACCATGATATTGGCAAAGACGGCGTTTGGGACAATTGGCGGCTGGAAGGACCTTCATTTGTCTGGCACTTCCGCGGCGCGCCGCATGTGCACGTATGGGTCAACCTGGCCGACGATCCCAAGGTCAAGCTGAACGCGTAAGTGCTTCGTCATGGGCCGACAAAGTGATCGGCACGCACATTGGATTTCAAACTGAACTTGAACCGATTGACGTCAGCAATTAGGCCCAAGACAAATCCAACAAATAGCCCCGAAGGGGCGGCAGCACACAGCCCATGGCGTCAGCCATGGGAACCAACTTGTCCGATGGCGTCGGTGACCATGACTGTTCTAACGGAGCCACCGCATTGGGTGCAGCGAAATGCTGGTTCATGGTCGGCAGGTTGTTGCCATGCAATCAGCCAGAAGGTTAGGCTCATGTATAACAGAACTTCCTAGCGGACTGCTTTTGCGCTGGTGCGACTGTTGGGGCTCATCCATCCGTAGCGGAGGCAAGCGGCGACAGCCACAAGACAGT
>CAYYHV010000035.1:19027-27737 GCA_964471695.1 uncultured Pirellulaceae bacterium | reverse complement strand
TTCTTTGGGCGGGGACTCGTTGATCCCGAGGATGATATGCGAGTCACCAATCCGCCGTCAAATCCGGATTTGCTCGATGGGCTGGCTCATGCGTTTGTCGAATCGGGATTCGATTTGAAAGCACTCATTCGATTGATTTGTCATTCGCGTGCGTATGCGACTTCGGCTGATGCCAATGATAACAATCTGGGTGACCGACGAAGTCATTCTCGCTTCTATCCCAAGCGACTGACCGCTGAAGTCCTTCTGGACGCGGTGGATGCGGTGACGCTAAATACAACAGAATTTGCCAATATGCCTCGGGGGACGCGAGCGATTGAGTTGCCCGATACGGGTTTCAAGTCGTACTTCCTTAACGTCTTTGGTCAACCGCCGGCTGCGACGGCTTGTGAGTGTGAACGTTCTCAGGAAGCCAATCTGGCACAAAGTCTTCACTTGCTGAATTCCGAACAGATGCAGAAAAAACTCTCTGGGGATGAGGCGCGAGCCGCCCTGTTAGCTAGCGATCCACGATCGGACGAAGTGAAGTTGAATGAACTTTATCGCATCGCGCTTAGCCGTCCAGCAACACCGCGTGAGTTGGCAACAACCGTGGCCTACCTGGAAAGTAAAGCGGATCGTAGACGCGGGTACGAAGACGTTATCTGGTCTTTGGTGAACTCAAAGGAGTTCATGTTCAATCATTGATCTCGAACATGCTTCTGCCGTTCTTATCCGCCGGAGCCTTGTTGCTTGCGATTTGTTCGTTCGGAACGAAACCGGATGTCTGGGCGGTTACAATGTTTGGAAGCGTCAAAGAGAAGTTGGCAGGTCGCACGCGATGGTAGAGTAGCAACCCATGTGATGGCGGAGTCGATGAAAACAAAGTTCCGGAGATTTCGATGGGCGGTTGGACTGGTTGTGATATGGTCGGCTGCCAGCGCCTACTCTCAGCTTCCGGTGATCGAGCTTTCCGCATTGTCCCGTTCTGCAGCTCGAGTTGGCTCGGAATTCAATCTGAAGATATCGGCTGGTAGTCGTCTGGACGAAGTCCGCGAGTTGCGTTTTTCGCACCCCGGCATAACAGCCCGGTTACTTGACAGCGATCCGCTACCGTTCAGTGAAAAACGAGTGTCGCGATTCGGTGAGTTTCAAATCAAAGTGGCTGACGATGTTCCCGTTGGGAGATATGACGTCCGCGCCGTGGGGCGGCATGGAGTCTCCAATCCGCGGATGTTTGTCATACACGCTTTTTCAAAGGCCAACGTTGATACGTCTCCAACCTCGCTAAGTCTGGAGCGTGAAACGCCCACGCGATTGACGATCGGCACGCCACGTCTGGCCAACGCGACCGCCAGAGCTTCCCACTACTTTGCGTTCAGTGTGAAAGATGGCAGCTCGCTGCAGATTGATTGCCTTGCAAGTTTTCTCGGGTCAAGGATGATTCCAACGTTGCGCGTTTTTTCCGCGACCGGTCAAACGACTCATCGTAGAACAGGAAGTGAAGCGATTGACCCGCGGGTGATAATCAACGACCCCGGAGACTATGTGTTAGCCGTCCACGATGCGATTTACCGTGGCGGCGAAGGTTTCGGTTATTTTCTCATCGCTCAACACGCCCGATCGGCGATCCACGTTGCTGATGTGCAACCCGCCCTGCCCGGCCAGATCCCCAGCGTAGCGACTTCAAATGCGTTAGGGATCGGAATCGTGGGTCAGGAACTCCCCATGATTGAGGAAAGCGAGTCGTCAATTCCGATTACGGTACCCAAACGTTTTCGAGCCAAACTGGATTCCGCTGGTGACCGTGACTATTACGAATTCTCGGCTCGTGAAGGCGATAAGTACGCGATCGACGTCGTCTCGCAGCGATTGAATTACCCCACCGATTGCCGACTGATCCTGGAACAGGCGGAACCGCAGACAGACGGCTCAACGAAATGGCATCAGGTTGTTACGGATGATGACAGTCAGGAAGTCGGCGACGTAGCTCTTCGATGTTGGACTTCAGACCCGTTTGCGATGTTGACGATTCCCGCGACAGGTACGTATCGGCTGACAATTCAAGACCTTGATCTCGGCACTTCGTTGAGAATAAATCAAGAATACGTCTGCGAGATTCGAGAGCCGAAGCCTGACTTTGAGCTGATTGCCTATCGTCCTTTTCCCGCGAAGTATGAACTAACAGGTCATCAATTCGGTTAGCAGGTGATGCGTGCTGGGACTCAAGCCGTGCGAGTATTCTGCCTGCGAAGGGACGGGTGGACCGGGCCTGTAGAATTGCGAATCGAAGGGCTTCCACCGGGAGTCACGTGTGCACCGGCCACGATAGCTGCGAATCAGACGCATACGCAGTTGACTTTGGTCGCTGCGGACGACGCCGCCGCATCGGTCACTGGTATTCGAGTTCTGGGGAGGGCGCTGGTTGGAGATGCATCGCGTGAGCATGTTGCGGCTGCTGCCGCGATTCAGTATGGCAAAGGGCAACTGCGTAACTATTTGCGAAGTCGTCTGGCGAACCAGTTAATGATATCCGTATCTGACGAGCACGTTCAGCCCGTTGAACTCGCTGTCGGCGACGGTAATCTCATCGAGATCAAAAAGGGGCAAGCTGCCAAACTTAAAGCCAAGTTAGTTCGACACCCCGGCGGAAAACAGAACTGTGTTCTGCGCCCCCGCGACTTTCCACCCAAAGTTAGCTGTGCGGAAATAACGATCACTGCGGACAAGTCCGATGGCGAAGTTGAGCTTAAGGTGGCTGCGGATGCGCCGTCGGGAACCTATTCGCTTTGGTGGCAAGTCGAAACTAAAATCAAAATGAAGTTGAACCCGCAGAAGCTCGTTCGCGCCGAGGCATATGTTGAGCGACTGCAGAAGCTACACAAAGACTCGGACGCAGAGAAACGCCAGTCAATTGCGGCGGCGATCAAAGCCGCTGAAGTTCGCGTCAAAGCGGCAACGGAGTTTGCGAAGGACCAGGAGTTTTTGACGTTTCTCCCGACTCCCCACGTAACAATCAAGATCGTCGATCCGTGATCTTGATTTCATTGGAACCTATGATGGCACCCATGAAACACCTAATCTTTCTTGCGGCTCTGGCGGCTGTGACGATGTCAAACAGACTTGCATTCTGCCAAACGAACATGCCACGATCCGTCGCTGAGTCAGTACGAGCGACTCCTGTTGATTTTACGACGCAGATTCTACCGCTGCTGAAGCAGAATTGCGTTGCCTGTCATCGGCGAGGTGAAGCGGAGGGTGGCTTGATTCTCGAGTCGCATTCAGCACTGATCAAAGGCGGAGATAGTGGGCCCGTAGTAGTGGTTGGGGATGCGTCCGCCAGCCTCCTGTTAGCTCGCACTAGTGGTCGCGACGAACCAATGATGCCGCCCGAAGACAACGACGTCGGCGCCAAACCGCTTACGTCTTCAGAAACAGAATTGGTCAGAAGATGGATTGCTCAGGGGGCCAAAGCGGGGAGCGGCGACTCGCAGATAATCGAGTGGCAACCTGTTCCGGACAACCTGCGAACCATTTACGCGTTGGCAGCTTCGCCGGACGGACAAGTGGCTGCCGTTGGACGGGGGAATCGCGTTGTACTGCATCGGTTGTCCGACGGTGCAGAGATAGGGCGATTGGTGGACCCGGCTGTCGAGCCCATTTCAGGCGCGGGCTCAGCGTCCGTTGATATGGTGCAAGCGATTGCGTTCTCACCGGACGGGCGTCGCATTGCAACGGGCGGGTTTCGGACGGTTCGAATCTGGCGATACAACCTTCGGAACAAGCCGCTCCCCAACGTTGTGACAAGCACGTCGGCGGGGCAAGTCGCGATATCGTCGGATAAAACGCGAGTTGCGACGGTCAATGCGATAGGTGACATTGAAATTCATGAGGCGTCGAGTGGCAAAATACTCTCGCGACTGCATGCGGACGCCGAGTCGATTTCGGGGCTGAGTTGGATCGCCGATACCAAGCAGTTGGTTTGTTGCGACAGTCTTGGGCGACTTGAAATCTGGAATACGTTGACAGCGAAAAGAGTGGCTCAAGCCAATGCCGAGAAAGGATTGTTGGGGCTGACAATTGGCGACGACGGAAGGCATTTTGCAGGCGTGATGAACGACGGGCAACTTCGGGTTTGGCAGTTGAAACGTACCGGTCGCGACGCAGACCAGAATGCCCAAGCGTCTACTGCACTAGAGGTGGTCGCTGTTGATCTTGCCTCTGCCAAAGACATAACGATTGTGAATGCAGTGGTCTTTTGCAGTGTGCCAGAGCCCAGCATTCTCGTGGCATGTTCGCTGGGAGTGGTGCAGATTGGGTTAACGACTGACAAGGTACAGCGCCGTTTCGACCATGGCTCGGAGGTGACGAGCATGGCGACCAGTCAAGATGGTAAGTTGCTTGCGACTGGTGGCAAGGACGGAGTTGCTCGACTTTGGAGTCTGACGGACGGAAAATCTATTCAGTCAATTAACGGCGAGCCGGCGACGGAATTGGCAAAGCGGCAAGCGGAAAGGGACATGACACGGCAGAGTGGATGTATCAAGCGACTTGAAGGTCGAACTTCGAATCTAGAAGCCGCATTGAACAAGGAACAAAAAGCGGTGGCAGAAAGCCATGCGGAGAGCAAGAAGGCGGCTGCCAAAGTAATAGAGCAAGAGAAGAAACGTCTGGACGCTATTTCCAAACTGTGGGCGACTGAGAATTCGATCAAGACCACAACGGCATCAATTTCTGCCGCAGAAGTTAGGCTTGCCAAGGCGGCTGATGAGGTGGAGGACTGGCAGGAGATCAGGAGCAAAGTTGCTCCGCGAGTCGCGGAAGCGAAACGTGTTCGCGATCAGGCTGCGGCAATGTTGGCAACCGCAGAAGAAAGCTTGAAGAGCATTTCGGTCGAGATGACAGCCGCTGATAATGGACTACAACGGGCCAAATTGGAAACGGAATCTGCCCAAAAGACTCGGAGCGAGGGAAAGCGCAAGATACAGTCGCTGTCCAAACAGGTTGAAGAATTGAAGCAAGCCATCAAGTCGGCTACGGATGCGAAGAGGAAGGTTGAGTTAGAAGCCGTCGCGCGATGCCAGGCTTTGGCGGCGGCACAAGATGCCCTAAAGGTGGCGACCTCAGCCATTCCAAAGCACAAGGATCGCATTCAGTTGGAACGCAGCCGAGCGGTGAAGATAAGAAGGCGACTGAATCGGGCCTTGCAACGATCTAAGGTTTCAACGTCACCCATTGTGGCGATCGACGTAGACTCGAAGGGAAGAATAGTTACGGGAAACGCCACCGGGCAGATTCGTGCCTACGCAAGCGGTGGTCTAGGAATTGCCGTTATGGACGCAGAACGGGACTTTGGAGGAGCCGCTATCGAAGGTGTCAAAATCTCAGAGAATCGAATCTGTGCTTTTGGGCCCCATTGTGGATCTGCGACTTGGTCATTTGGCAATGATTGGAGTTTGGAGCGAGTTATTGGCTCACACGAAGGCTCGGCGATTGGTGATCGCGTGACTGCGCTCGATTTTCGTCCGGATGGTTTGAGTCTCGCTGTGGGGAGTGGGCCACCCAGCCGCTTTGGAGATGTCAAAATCTATTCAATTCGCAACGGGAAGTTGATACGCGACTTTGGCGAAGTCCACAGCGATACGGTATTGGGTTTGCGGTTTTCACCTGATGGACGGATGCTTGCTTCCTGTTCTGCCGACAAGTCGATCCGATTGCTGAGCCCCGTCGAAGGGAAACTGCTTCGCTCCTTGGAAGGCCATACCCACCATGTGCTTGGTCTAGCATGGCAAGACGACGGTCAAACAATTGCGTCGGGCAGTGCCGACAATCAGGTCAAGATCTGGAATGTTGAAGACGGCAAACAGCGTCGAAACCTAGGTTTTCCGAACGAAGTTACCGCGGTTGCTTTTGTGAATTCATCGACTCAGATTGCCACCGCCTGTGCGGATGGCCAATGCAGGCTGCATGATGCAAATAGTGGGCAGGGCATCCGCTCCTATAATGCTCATGGCGACTTTCTCTATTCGATTGCCATTTCTCCTGACGGGACTACGCTTCTCACCGGCGGACAAAATGGCGTATTGAGAATATTCAATCTCGATGATGGATCGCAAAAATCTGAGTTCAGATAGGCGATTCGCATTTCTTTCCAAATTCCGCCCTTTTAGGCGTGAGTGCGTTTTCCTTTCCGTCGCCTGACTGTGGAGAGCGTGCAAAATCATGTACTTCGAAAGGGAATCGTCCTATGTGTGGTGGAATCGAGTCGCTATCCATTGATCAAGCTGCATCGAACGGCTTTGCTGAAAAGTTGCTGGGAATTCTGAATAACGCAGGCGTAGCCTTGATGATCAGCGTCGGTCATCGCACGGGGCTGTTCGATACAATGGGCGAGATGCCCGAGGCAACCAGTCAACAGATCGCTGACCAATCTGGGCTAAACGAACGCTATGTTCGCGAATGGTTGGGAGCCATGGTTACCGGCGGCATCATCACTTATGACGAGATTTCTGAGAATTATAAGCTTCCAGCCGAGCATGCTGCCTTTTTGACTCGAAAGGCAGTCCCGAACAACATGGCATCGGTGGCGCAATTCATCGCCGTTCTGGGCAACGTCGAAGACGATATCGTAGAGTGTTTCAAAAACGGTGGAGGTGTCCCTTACGCGAAGTTTCCTCGCTTTCATGCGGTCATGGCGGAAGAGAGTAACCAAACCGTAGTTGTGCCGCTCATGGATTCGATTCTTCCAGCGGTACCTGGATTGATTGACAAGCTGACAAAGGGAATCAAGGTTCTCGACGTAGGATGTGGGAGTGGATGGGCGCTGATGGAAATGGCAAAGCATTTTCCTGCCAGTCATTTTACGGGTTATGACTTTTCAGAAGAAGCGACTCAGGTGGCTCGCGAAAAAGCGGCTGGAATGGGACTATCGAATATTCGGTTTGAAAAGAAGGACGTTGCCGCGCTCGAGGAACCAGGTGCCTTCGACTTGATCACGGCTTTCGATGCGATCCATGACCAAGCCTTCCCAGACTCCGTGCTTTCTGCCATCAACTCTGCATTGAAGCCCGATGGAACCTTCTTGATGCAGGACATAGGCGGCACTAGTTGCGTGCATAGCGATTGCGAATACCCGTTGGCTCCGTTGCTTTACACCATTTCGTGTATGCACTGCATGACGGTTTCCCTGGCTGGCAACGGAGTGGGACTGGGGGCGATGTGGGGTCGGGAAACAGCCTTGAAGATGCTCAACGAGGCTGGTTTTGACAACGTTGAGGTCAAGTCGCTAGAGCACGACATCATGAATCTATACTTTATTGCGAACAAAAGTTCTTAACAACTCGGACTCGCAAGACTCTGTTAAACTGGTGCCCAGTGAATGTGGATTGCGTGACTCCTGTCTAACGATTTGATTGCAGCTATGGCGAGCGATACGGAAGAACTGTTAAACAAAGTCCGCGAAGGCGACGCCGAATCTTTTCGCGCGTTGCTGGAGCGATATGGCCCCGTGGTGTGGCAAGCCATCGACCGAGATATCGGCGAAGTTTGGCGCGCATCGGTGGATGCCGACGATGTGATGCAGGTGACTTATCTTGAGGCGTTTCTGGCAATGGATCGCATGACTGCGACCGATGAACGTGGCTTTGTGAGTTGGTTGCGGCGCGCAGCGAAGAACAACCTGCGAGATGCGATCAAGGAACTTGGCCGTAAAAAGCGTCCCCCACCCAACAAACGCGTGAAAGGGGTGGTGGGAGAAGCCGAATCCTACGTGAGCCTGGTGGGCGTTCTTGGTGCAACCAGCGAGACGCCAAGTCGGATTGTGGCGCATGACGAAGCGGCAATGGCGATCCAGTCTGTTCTTAGCCGGATGCCCGACGACTACGCCACTGTGATTCGAATGTACGATATCGAAGGCAGTTCGATCGGTGAAGTAGCTGAATCGATGAACCGATCATCGGGTGCTGTCCACATGCTGAGGGCCCGCGCCCACGATTGTTTACGGAAAATGTTGGGCTCAGAAACCGATTTTTTCAGTGATCACCGTTAATGGGGCGAAGCAAACGTCGCCTTAATCTCTAGCTGCGGCTGTTTACCTAGCGGCCGAGGGGCAACGGGCATTTGTAACGGGATACCACAACAACGCACCTACCATGAGTAACCAACACAAACTCATTCAAGACGCAATGCAACAGATGCAACGCGTGAAAGCGACTTCGATACTGGGCGCAGAGACACGTGCGCTTGATCAACAAGTCGCATCGAAGCTCGTACCCATCGAAGTACCAGCGCTCGATGGCTATACGATCGAAAGCGAAATCCACCGAGGCGGTCAGGGAGTTGTCTTGCGTGGAATTCAGCATGCGACGGGTCGCGCCGTGGCGATTAAAGTCATGCATGGTGGTGCCTTAGCCACAGATAGTGAACGTAATCGCTTTGATCAAGAAGTCCGCGTGCTCGCCGAGATTGATCACCCGAATATTGTCACCATTCACGATAGTGGTGTGCTGAACGGAGTCGCCTACTACATCATGGACCTGGTCCATGGTTTAGCCCTCCATCAGCATGTTCTCAAGTTCAAGCCGACGCTGTCACAGCGCGTTGAGCTGATGGCAACCATCGCCGAGGCGGTCAATCCGTGGGACCTGATTGAAGGCGCGAAAGCTGTCTACACCGTCAGCTCTCAGCTTGGATTTGAAGCGCTGATCGATGGCAAACCCGTCCGCTGTTTCGG
>CAYYHV010000035.1:626-19017 GCA_964471695.1 uncultured Pirellulaceae bacterium | reverse complement strand
GCGCATTTGAATGGTGTGATTCACCGTGACCTCAAGCCGGGTAACATCTGTGTCAAATCGAACGGTACGCCCGTCGTACTCGATTTTGGATTGGCAAAGAGAACCTCGCGTACAGTCGATGAAACGATGAACCATATGACGGAAACGGGCGCATTTGTCGGTTCCCTACCGTGGGCGAGTCCCGAGCAAGCCGAGGGCGAAGGGAATATCGACATCCGAACGGACGTTTATTCGCTTGGTGTCGTGGCCTACCAAATGATGACCGGCGAATTTCCCTACGATGTCTCGGGTTCCATTACACGAACGGCGAAAGCGATTCTGACGAGCGATCCCACGCCGCCTCGGAAATTAAACCCAGAGCTCGACGACGAAGTTGCCACGATTCTCTTGAAGGCGATTCGTAAGAACCGTGACGAGCGTTACCAGAACGCAGGCGAATTGGCTCGTGATCTACGGCGTTACATGAATGGCGATCCTATCGAAGCGAAAGGCGACTCAATGATGTACTGGCTGAAGAAGCAGTTAATCAGACACAAAGTCGCCGCCACACTCATCGCGGCATTTGCTGCGGTTGTGCTGCTTGGTTTCATTATTTCGACTTACTATTGGCGAACGGCTGAAGCTGCTCGACAAGTCGCCAGTCAGCAGAAACAGCTCGCTGAGCAGATGGCCGCAAAGGCGGAACTCAATGCGGAGCGTGCAACGGCGGTCAGCGAGTTTCTGGTCGACGTGATTGCGTCGAGTGACCCCAACGCGGGTGGACGAAATGACGTGACGGTTAAGGATGTCATGCAAAGCGCGGTGCATAACCTCAATCAGGGCTCGCTAAATGAACAACCTCAGGTCGAAGGAGCTGTTCGAGCCGCGGTTGCAAAATCGTACGCCTCATTGGGGCTGTATGACGAATCGCGGCAGCAGTCCGAGGCATCCGCGCGTCTTTACGAGCAAGCTGGCAACATCAAGGAACGTATCGAATCTGAGTCGGAAGCCGCGCATATGTTGTGCGAGCTGGAGAATTTGGACGAAGCCTTAGAGCGGTTTCACAATATCCTCGATGTTTCAACGGATGCGTTTGGACAATCTTCGGCGGTATTGTCTCCAATCTTGCAAGGTCGAGCCCGAGTGTTCAAAAAGCTTGGAAAGATTAATGAAGCTGAGAGCGATTTGCGCCGTGCAATTGAACTACTCGATGAAGCTCCTGTCGCAAAGGCGGAAAACTTACCGTTGTTGTGGAATGATCTGGCTGTGCTTCTTGCTTTGAAAGGCGAAAACCATGAAGCCATGCAGCTTTTGGAGCGTGGGCTGCAGCAGTTAGATGGGGACGCGTCACGTAAGTACCTTGCTTTCGGAGCCAAAGCGAATCTTGCAAATGACTTGGCCAAGCAACGGCAATTTGCCGAGGCGGAATCGTTGATGTCCGAAGCCCTCGTTGGGTTGAGGGAGATTGCGGGCAAGCGCAGTCCCATTGTTGCGAGTTGTCTTTCGACTTTAAGTAATATTCTGACAATTCAGAATCGTCATGCAGAAGCCTTGGAATTGCTTGAGGAGAGCCTCTCGATTCGACAGGAGTTATTGGGCGAAGACCATCCGCTGGTGGCCAACTCCAAAAATGGAATCGCGATTATTGCGTTCCATGTAGGCAAGCTGGACGATGCCAGAGAGTATTTTGATGATGCTATTCGTATTTACACGAGCGCTCGCGGACCTGATCATCACCAATTGGCGACGATACTTCAGAATAGCGCAGCGGTAGAACGAGCCGCCAATCGTATGGATGAGGCGCTTGCGCTTTGCCGACGCGCGCTGGAGATCAATCAGAAACACTTTGGCGATGGTAACATCAAAACCGCCGACTCAATGCATCGCGTCGGACGTTTGTTGCAAGAGACGGGCAAGACGAAGCAGGCAGTCGAGTTGCTCGCCTCGGCGCTGGAGGTTCGACACGGACACTTAGGCTCGGATAATCTATTGATTGCTGAATCCAAAGACGCATTATCCCTGGCTCTGGCTGACCAAGGGAAACTCGAAGAAGCCATCTCGCTTTGCGAAGAGGCGTATACGCTACGCAAAGAGAAGTTGGGGGACAAAGATGTCAAACTAGCCGACAGCCAAATGTCTTTGTCGATTCTCTATGATCAAAACGGGGAATATGACAAAGCGATTCAGTATGCCGAAGAGTCGTTAGGGATTCTGAAAGAGACCCATGGCAAAGGACATTGGCGCATCGCAACCTTCCGGGCTCACTACGCGAAAGTGCTGGGGAATGCTGGCGAGATAAAGAAGGCAAATGCCGTCTTTAGAAAATCGCTTCAAGACTTAGGCAAAGATGTCCCCGATTCTGTCCGTGTCAAATTGAAGCGAGCGATGACTGAGTTTCGATCCAAGCACGACACGGACTAGACGGGGCGAGCCATGCTGAGTCAGGCGGTGCTCCCCCTGCCCTGTGTCGGCTGCGACGAGTTGCGCGAGATGGTATCATTTCGTTAGGATGAGTGGCTGGGGGATTCGATCGTCGTGCTGAGTAAAGTCTTCGCCTAACAGCTTGGCAACTGTCGGCGCGATCTGCCCTTGATGCGCGTTGATACCTTTTCTCACCCCAAGGTTTGCGATTCCCGGGCCCATCGCAGCGATCCAGATGCGTTCGGAGCCGGCGAGTTTGTCGTTGTGGCTCTTCCACCCCTCACGACCGTCGCCGCGGCCATGGTCGGTTGTAATCAACAAAGCCGTCTTGGCTCGATAATGCTCCATCGACTGCGCTTGCTCCCAGAGACGTCGAATGAAATCATCGTTTTGCTTTGCCGAGTCGAGGTAGAGGTCGTAGCGACCATCGTGACACCAATCGTCGGTTTCGCCGAAAGCAACATAGATCAGCCTCGGTTTCTGAGACTTGAGTGATTCGATGGCTCCGCGAAACGTAAACGAGTCGTATCTTACGGATTGCCAATACCGAGGTAATTCTCGGGCCATTTCGTTGTACGACTTGGTCAACGGAGTCTCTGGGTTGACATCGAGCGGTTCCCAACCCGCATTGACTGGGATACCGCTCCTCTTTTCATTGATGATGAATGGAAAGACGTTCCAAGAACAGAAGGCGGATACACGACCCTTAAAATTGGGACGGCGATGCAACCACTCCAGGACAGTAACGTTCTTGTTGGGTTTCTTGTCGTTCGAGTCGATGGACTTGTCGGCGATCCCGGTGAGAATCTCGTTGTAGCCGGGATAGGAGAAGAACCTTCCGTTCTCAACCGTCACTTGGGATTGGTGCTCCGGTGATCCGAAGACTTGTCCTTGCTGGGCGACGACTTCCGAAAAGAAGGGCATCATCTTTTGGCGTCGCTCCAGTGGGTTTTCGGTCCAATATTTTTGCATCGTTAGCTTCGCGTCTTCGACTTTGCCGTCTTCTTTATTGATGAGTCGCTTGTCGGCGCCACCAAATAACTCTTGGAAACGTAGTCCATCCATCGTTACCAGGATGACGTTCTCCACAGGTTCGGCAGCGCAAAGCTCCGTCGAAAGTAAGAAGGTGGCGATGAGAATCAGAAGTCGCGAAGCAGGCATGGGATGGGCCAATCAGTTAGAGGCAAGGCAACTCTGATAGGTTAGCATTGCGGCAATTCGTGCGGCAGATGGTAAGAGCTCAAATGCCGATGGTTTCTTCGATCGTGAACGTGATCGAGACCGCGGCGCCGCCGTGATGGTGACGCGCGGCGTTCATCCTGAAGGGATTCGGGAGTCGTAGGCTGATCTAGGGGCGATCAATGAATTCAGAACCAGTGACTTGGTCGTGATCTTCCAAGTCGGTTGCGAAGAACCAATCTGTGCCTTTGTTGCCGCGGAGCGTATCTTCCGAGTCATCGGCGACCACTTTACTACCAAACGATATTCCCTGAGCGCGAAGCTGGGTGCGTCGATTGGAAATCGATTGCGTCGAAGACCACGCGCGAAGCATTGCGGAGCGAGCCGTGGCATTGGCATCGTTGGTGGTGCGACCTTCAATGAGCAAGTCTTCACCATCGAATCCGGACAGCAAGTCGCCGCCAGCGCCACCGATCAAAATGTCATTGCCTTCTAAGCCGTAAAGTTCATCGTTGCCGGCGTTTCCAATGAGCAAGTCGTGTTCGCTGCCGCCATTCAAGTAATCGTTGCCATTGTGTCCGATGAGCTCGTCATTGCCTTGGTTGCCAAAGAGTCGATTCTCTCCCAAGCCACCGCTGATCATGTCATTGCCAAGGCCACCAAATATCTCATCATTTCCGTCTTGGCCGAAAGCCTCGTCATCGTGACGCCCACCGAAAATCTTGTCGGCTCCGTCCTCACCGAACAGCCGATCTTCGTCGTCGCCACCGAAGAGCTTGTCGTTCCCGTCGCCACCATACAAACGATCGTTGCCGCTGAAGCCGAGGAGTTCGTCATGGCCTTCGTTACCACGAATGGTGTCATTGTCTTCGCCGCCAAAGAGTTTGTCGTTGCCGGTGCCGCCTTCGACAGTGTCGTTGCCTTGATGCGCTGAAAGGGTGTCTTTGCCGTTTCCGCCTTTCATTATGTCATTACCTGGGCCACCATAAATCAGATCGTCGCCGTCTTCGCCATTCAGTCGGTCGACGCCACCGACGCCAAAGAGCACGTCGTTGCCAAAGCCGCCGAATACCAAGTCGTTACCCGCGCCACCGGTGAGTCGGTCTCGGCCGTCACCGCCAATTAACGTGTCGGTGTTGATCCCACTTTGGAGGTCGTCATCGCCATGATCCCCAAACAGCATGTCGCCACCGTCAAGGCTGATGATCAGGTCGTTGCCTGTTCCGCCGCGCAAGTCATCTCGTCGTGGGGTACCAATGATCGTGTCGTTGCCGGATCGCCCGTAAATCGAAGCACCAACATTGAGTGACGAGCCGAGCACAAGTCGGTCATTGCCGGCTTGCCCGTCCACAACAATGCTCGTGATGCCAGTGAATCGTTGAAGTGAACTTCCGTTGGCAAAAAGTATCTCATTGCCCACGCGGAACACCGAATAGACATCGTCGCGATTGGTCCCGTTAATGCGGAGGACTCCGTTGCGAACATCCGCTTGCCCGAATCCTGGGAGAACGGTAATTGTGTGCACCGTCGTCTCGCAATCAGGACAGGCGATCGAGAAGGTCACAGTTCGAGTTGTGGCCGCGTCAATCTGCACACCGGGCTTGAGGCGAAGGAGCATATTGTTATCGATTTCGAATCGGTCATCGCTGATGCTGAAATCGAAATCAGACCGAGATACTCCCGTTTCGTTGATCATGCGGACGTTACCAACGACTGCCGCAGCGGTGTTGCCACGAAGCGTACGGGCCGAGAGTTCGTAAGTCCCGTCGATTTCTTTGTCGACGCGAATGGTGAACGCTTCCGTACGAGTCAGATTGCCGCTGTCTCTAGCCGTGACGTCCAACGTGAGGGAATCTGTTCCTCGGCCCAATGAACGACCAGTCTTCAATCGAAGCTGATTTCCGCTGACTTCGAAGCGATTATCGGAAACGGTGTAGGTATGCGAATCGCCAACGTCAGGATCACTCACAGTCAGTCTGCCGACCGCGGCGCCGGGTTCTTCGGCATTAATCGATGTGCTGGATAACGAAATGTCGAGCGGGCGTTCATTGCGATCGTTGACCGAAATGCTGAAGTTCTCGGAGTAGCGTCGGTTCGTCGAGTCCGTAACGGTTATCGTCAGGGGGATTCGAGCCGCTGCTTCGTGGTCCAGTCGCTCACCGGCGCGAAGGCGTAAACGGCCCCCGGTGACTTGGAAGCGATCATCGGAAAGCTGAAAAGTATGAGTATCGTTCGCGTTCGCGTCCGTCACGGTGACTCGCCCGACTTCGGCTGCGGTTGCATTCTCGTTGACGCTGGTGCTCGAGAGTTGCAAATCCGTCGGCGCGACTTCACGTTCGACTTCGGGAACTTGCCGGAAATCTACCCAGCCACCGTCGGTGTTTCGCTCGAAATCTACTTGGCGATTCTTGTCGGCCACGTTGACGGAGACCCGAGTCCCTTGGGATTCGACGAGGTAAGTCGTGTTGGGATCAACCTCCAGTGACCATCCCCCAGCGGAGTTCGTATTGACGGTTTGCCCGTTGACTCGAACCGTTGTCTGATAACCTTCGCCGGCGTTGTAGCGATTGTTGTTGTTGGCATCATCGAACACTACGCCGGTCAAGTACTGTGCCTGGTAGTCGCTGCGAAATGCGTGAATCGTCGTGTAGTTTCTAAACGCCGTTCTGTTGTTTCCTGCATGAAATCCCACGCCGATTTCGTTGTGATACGCGTTGGTGCCCGTGGAAGTCGAATCCCAGCTCAAGAGATGGCGGCGATGTCCCAAGCTGGTTACACCTTCGTCTACGATGAGCAGCTCGACTATGTCTGCGGGAGTGTCGTGTCCCAACGCCAGCGATTCAGGACCATTGTATCTCCCCCCCGGACGTTGATCGATGTCGTAGTTAAAGTCTGCGAGGAGTTCTGTCGGCGTTCGACCTCGCGAGTCGATGTGCGCGTTGGCCGTGTTGTTCGGCGTAATTGAATTGTTTACGACTATGTCGTTCGATTTCCAACGAGCCGCCGAAGCCATCGAGCTGTTCCAAGCCAGCGGTTGCGATGCATCGACCGCGTTGAGAAGATTCGCGCGACCAATCGAACGAGCGTAAGCCTGTGGGTTGCTTCGAGCCCGATTGATGATGTACGCGACTTCCTGGGAAATCTCGACACCCGTGGCCAGCATCTCGCGAGGCTCAAGTGACTCGATTTCAAGATGCAATTCACGATTTGTGCGTTTGGTTTTGAACATGCCCAGACTCGGTAACAAAAACGAAATGAGAATCACGATAAGAGACGGCTATATTAATTAAGACGCTTACAACATCGATTTCAAGCGCGCCGCCAGAATGATATTCCCACTTTTTGTCATTTGGAAGAAGTGTACCTGCCGGCGACCCCTCTGCGGGGGTATGGCGGATTGTCTCCAGTCCGGCAATCCGGTTTGAAGAGCGTTGCGATAGGCGTGCTAATCCACTTCTGACTCGGCTTCGCACTTCCGTTGAATCGCTTTTTCCCACTGGTTTTCAGCCCAATGGATAATCTCACTCGCGCTGAAATCGAGGTTGTCCCAAGGGACCTCCAAGTCGCAACCCAGGTGCTTAAGCGATCGAACCGACAACAGAAAATTCTGGGCTATATGGTTGCCCAATTGTCGATAGGCTTCGAACTGGGCGTCATCGAAGAATTGATCAGCCGTTGATTCGTGGGGAAAGTCGTCATTCTCGGCTTTGTAAGTCTTCACTGCGGCGGGTTCGTGTAATCCGGTAAACGACGACTTGAGGTAAATGATCCAACCAGTTCCCTCTTGATAGTCCGTTGCGACGTCGGCAGGCGTCGGCTTTTGGAGTTGTTCGCCCCCCAGTTCGTTCGAGTCTCGATCTTCGGCGAAGGTTTCTGGTGAGCTGGGGTAAGAAACTCGCCCAATCATGAAACTTTCTTTGGCGTGCTTGAGTTTGTCGAGTTCTCGGGTTCGAATGTCGTCAATGTCGAACTCAACCTGAACGTTTTCATCCACGTTGATCATTCGCATGGCGTGGATTAACGAACCGAAACAATAATCCGGATCGTTTTCCCCGTCACAAACAATGATTAGTTTGCAGCGACGTTGGAGGAGCGGATAAATTCCAAGGTTGTCCCCAGTATGGCCACCGTCCGAGAGATTGATTCGCGGCAGATTGGCTGTCGTCATCGCTGTCAATTCGCGGACGAGGTACCGAGGCCAAAAGCCGGCCCAGAACTTTTCTGATGGCGTATTCAGGTTCGTTTGTGTTGCTGGCGAGACTTCGGTGCGTTCGGATTCCGCAAGCTTATCTTCGTAGAGTGCTTGCTCTAGCGTTTCGGACCGCGATGGCTTGGACGAGTAACTCGGATTGGGCAACCACATACCCAGTCGAATATTGAACAGCGTCGTGATAAACGACTGAAAGAAGGATGTGTAGAATCCCATTCCCGAGGAAGCCGCGGCTCCAGAAATTGTTAACGCCGTCGCTAGTGTGAACTCCTCGTCTTTCTCCTTGTACGACTTTGTTTTTACATAGCCGGTCGTTGTCGAGCCGCAAAAGTACTTTGCGAATGTGAAAACGTCACTCTTTCGATCTTTTCGAGTCAAATCGTTGCTGCCGGAAAGATTCAAAGCACATTGCACCAAGTGATAGGGGCATGGATTCGTTTGGTATTTCCCATCGATAAAGCGATCGTGAAGTTTGCTCAAAGGAAGTTTTGAATCATTGCGGCGGACTTCGGCCTGTTTTCCCGTACGGACTTCGGTTTGCAAATAAGATTCAGACAATCGATCACGATAGAAATAGTGCGGGGAAATTTGATCAAAATGGATAAATCGTCCAAGAACAAAAAACAGCCCGGCGGCGGACCCAGCCGACAGCAACAACCCCGAGGTTGTACCGCCGGTCGAATGTAGTAGCTGGTCGGTGATCAGTAGCACGCACAAGCCGACAAAGGCAATCGTTGAAACTGCAATGATGGCGTTGATCAGTACACCCGACCAACGACGACTGAGTCTTGAACGTTGCGTCGAAGTCATTTTGGTCGCCACGAAGGAGGCCAAGGCTGCGGCTCCTGAGCCTGATAGCAAACCTGATCGGTAGGTAAAGTCATGAGCAAAGTATCGAACGTAGCCATAATAGGTGAAGGCCAACAGGATCCCGTAAAAGCAAATGCCAATGACAGATGTTGTCACGCTTCGGTCTGCGGATTTCCAATACTGTCGTGACTTTGAATCCGAGATGCCGACGATAATCGCAATGATATACGCAGAGGAAAAGTACACGGCTGGCCAGAGTTGCCACGCGAAATTCGATTGCGTCGATTTCGGCCTGACGAAAAATGCCCACACCAACACACCAAATAATAGTGTGCCAAGTAAGAAGCCGACGAAATGCTTCAAAGCGACTCGCTCCTTGGTCTCGTCCTTCGTCAAACCTGGGTCTGCTGTTTTGGGATCCAGCAACTTGGGAAGCGATTTGGTGCCCCACCCGGTGAGAAACAGGAGTGGAGGCAAGCAACCCAATACCGCAAAGAGCATTGCGCCGGTCAAGTCGCTGGGCCACACAAAAGATGCCGTATCCGCGCCTTGAGAACACTCGGTCAAGGTATTGCCTCCGAGGAGGTTGCTCAAAACCAATGTCATTGCAACGATGCTAATCAGCAGGCACAGGAACAAGGAGATCGACGAACTGGCGCTCAGGACAAAAGCGCCGATCGTGCGCAGCAAGTCTCTACGAAAGAATCCGTTTCTGGGTATCAAATACTCGCCGTGCGTTCGCAAATGATGGATCTGGTCAGGCGATCCCCCGGAAAGCGGCATGTTCTCGTGCAAGTCAAATAGGTGCTCGCGCTTCCAGTTGTCTTCTTTTATTTTGGTGACCGTCATCATGGATGTCAGGCAACTTCCGATGTAGCCGCCGCCTGACACCGTGCAAAGATAGTCGGCGATTCGTAGCACATTTGCTCTGGCGA
Organism: uncultured Pirellulaceae bacterium; assembly: GCA_964471695.1. Classification (GTDB taxonomy): domain Bacteria; phylum Planctomycetota; class Planctomycetia; order Pirellulales; family Pirellulaceae; genus CAYYHV01. The sequence continues at coordinate 9,483 of CAYYHV010000035.1, read as the reverse complement.
GTGATTGCAGAATGCCGAGAGAGAACGTCGCGGAACGAATGCCACCCCCGGAAAGCGCAAGTCCAACGAGCGGCTGTTGTTCTTGCTGCTCTGCCGACGCATTTGCGGCAACGACTCCCGCCGACTTTCGCCGGTCCCATATGTACTTTCGTTCGTCCAAGCGTACATTCTTCGGCAATAGCAACCGCCCAGTGAATTTCTCTTGCATGCTCGATCCCCGTGACGCATCAATTTGGCGTATCTAATGAATTGCCAATTGCACGGTTTCGCCGCCACTGAATTCACGAATCGAATAGAAAGCCGCAATTTTGTGAGAAAAACACATCTAGTGGTCTTGTGTTACCCACCGGACGGGAAACCACCATGTGTCACGGCCCGGATGAAAATGGCACGGGTGCAGAGGCATTCCAGACTCTGGTGGTCCCCGGTTCCATTTGGCTAGACGGACGTGATTCTGTGCCGACGCGTGATTATTTCAACGCGTCACCAGGCAGACGGACTCAACACGACCGACGTTAGTTAGCGAGCACGATAGATATCGAGTCGGACGCGGCTCGGTCTGTGGGACGAAGATTGGGTATAGATTTGCGTGGTTGGTCGCGACCGACTTTGATTGTGTATTTCCCCTCGGAGTAAACGGGTGGACGGAAGTCAGAGGACGGCGCGCGGACGGTGTACAGGATGTCGCCCGATGGATCGATGACTTGAATTACCGGACGATCGACTCCTTGCACTTTGACGGCTGGTAGCCATCCTGACGGTTTACGTCCATCGTTGGCTTGGATATTGAAGGTGATGGGCCAACCTGGGAATTGTTGCGAGTCGCCTTGGGTCGCATCACAAAAGCGCGGCCAACTCTCGAAGGTAACCGTTCGTTTTTTCTTGTCGAAGCGGACGATCCCATAACCATCGGCACGCTGCAATTCGTCTCGACGATCCGTAGGATTGGCGTAGGCCAGCATGCGGATGCGATTGCCCAATCCGTCGAGGAAATCACCAGTCCAGGGGAGTGGACTGTTGGGGACTGCGTTTGACCCCGGTTGTTCATTCTCCGGATGCCACCATCGACCGTAGATCGTATTGACGAGCGCAGGGCTAGTGAAGGCGTAGGGGCCGTCGCCGTGTTCATCGATGCCATGTTTGACCGCGACGCTCAGGTGTTGGTCTCCGCAAAGATGAGGCGCCCAGGCTCGACGGATTTCCTGTAACGCGTTGTTACGCCCTGTTTGGGGCCAAGCGTTGCTATCCAGATCAGCCAACAAACGATTGGATTCTTGACCGTGCAAATGGACGGCACCACAGAACGCGGTTTGGGACAACACGCATTTCATTTCCGTGCCTGTCCAATCTTGACTCCACTCGTGTAAGAACTCCAGTTGACGATCCCCCAGCAACTTGAGGCCTGGTAAATCAACGGATTTGCGATCGTACTTTGGATCGTTGATATGATCAGGACGGGGACCCATCTTGGGAATCTTGCCTTCGGGGCCGCTCTTGAATTTTCGATCCTCGAGGATGGCAAAATCGATTCCACCTACCCGCAGGTTGGTGTAGTAGACTGAGATGCCGCGTTCGATTGGCTTCGCGTCGAACGGATCGGGCAGATGCCATGTTTGGCAGCGTTGCACCATGTTGACGTACTTGGCGGGATAGAAGAATCCACCACTGGGACCTGCGGAGTTGGTTGCCTTCTTGCCGTTTTCTCCCCAGATGTTGGCTTGACCAACATCGTGATCGTCAGGGATGGTGATCACAGGGCGGTCACGTAGAATGTCGCGAAATTGGATGCCAAATTCAATCCATCCGTACGTGTGTTCGGTGTGATGGTACGATTGATCCCCCGCGAAGAATAATAGATCGGGGTCCTGCAGTTTCAGGTTGTCGACAATTTTCGGGCGAGGACCGGGCGTTCGCGATGAGTTGCATGACATATTCGCAACGACGATGACATCCTTGTCAATTGGGTCTCGCCGAATGAGCCCAATGAACTCGGCTGATTCACCGTGTCGAACGCGATACCTTATATTCTGTGTATTATCCCAGTCGTCAAATCGGAAATGCGCGCTCCAGCCTAGCTCGTAGACTTGCTGGGTTTCGCGCTTCTCCCATCTTCCGTTTTGCTCAAACTCCAAGTGTACGTCGCGGCTTTCGCCCGGCTTAAGAGGATACAGTTGGGCGGTCAATTTTAGCGTCCCACGATCGTGGGTATAAACAGCGAAAGCGACAACTTGATCACGCGGGACAACAAGATCCGTCACCTTGGCATTTTGCTTGTGATTGGGACGCGATTCGATCCGCTGTTTTATCGTCCACCATTCACCTGTGGATTTGGACTCCAGTTGCGGGAATCCAGGAAACGGTGGTTCGATCTCTTGGGCGAGACAAAAATCGACGAATCCAAGGATGCAAAGTAGGACTAGCGGTTTGGCAAGGCGGGGCATGGCGACGTCCATATAGTTGGGGATTGGATGTCGCAGATTTTCCCGTAATCGACATGGTAGGTCAAACGCACGAAGTCAGCTGGTCGTCTGGCAAGCCATAAAATCCTCGCGCCAGCCCTGATATTCTCGGTCCGGTGGCGGAAGCTGCCCATAATCGGGGGCTATTTCAGTTGTGTGACGAGGGCACCTTCAACATAAAGCTGGAGTTGACCGTGCTCATCAAGAACTTCGACTCGTTCACATCGAATGTCGTCGCCGATCTTGTTGGGAGTCGCCGTCTGAATTCGCCACCCTCGGGCTGCGTAAGAATCCGTCGAGATGCCAGTGGGAATGACCACCTTGTCTATACTGACAGGGACATGAAGTGCATCGGTAACCACGTGCATCCCAGCGACTCGGAGCGAGGCGTCGAGCAGCATCGCAGGCACGGTACCGCCCCAGTCATCGGAGGATATGGGCGAAAACGTGGCTCGCCTTCCCAGCGGACCGATTTCAATTTCGGGAAGACAGTCGAAAGGTCCTGATAGATCGACACTGGGATCGCCAGCGCAATAGGGATCGTTAACGAAACGAATGTCGCCGTGTCCATTTTTCAATTCGCCGCCAAGCTGAGGCGTCAATGACGTCGCATGTAAGCCGGCCGTCATTTTGGCGGACGCAAAGACGACATCCGTCACTAACGTGATCCCGGCGGGATTGATCACGTCGCCAATCAGCCATGCCGAGAAACCTTCCGTATCGCCCTCAACAATGACTCGAATGTTGGCGTCGTGCTCATTCGTAAGGCGAACGAAACGAACAAACTTCATGTCCTCGACGGTGAAGTGGCGCGGCGGGTGATCCAGCAGTTGGGAGGCAGCACGCACCATGTAGTCCACGGTCCAGGCGCCGGGTAAGGTCATCGAGCCCCGCGCCTTGTGGTATGGCAGGCAAGCGATGTCGGTCAGTCGAACCGGCATTTCAATGCGTCGCGTTATTCTGGTAGAAGTCGCTGGCGGGATCGTTCGCACACGGTAACGAGTTCGTTCCGATTCCGATAAGGGTACGTTGATTCCAGATCCGGTGATGCCTTGCATGACGGCTCGGAAAACCCGTTGGCCATCCTGGGGATTGAGTAAGGCGAGGTTTCGTTTCCCCGCGAGCGCTTTGTATTCGGAGCCGCGTGTCATGCCAATTGCATTCCAAGCGGACCAAGCGATGCTTGTCCACGCTGGCCCATCGTCACTGATGCGAGTTGTGTCACACAGGCGATCCATTGCTTCGTTGGCGGCACCATAGTCATGTTGCCCATCGTTACCAAAGATGCTGTAGGCGGACGTAAGGATGTGCACAGGAGGTGTACTGCCAAGATGAGATCGGGCGCTGCTAACCAGGTTTTTCAAGCCACCGACCTTCACGTTGAATGTCGTACGAAACTCAGAGAGTTTTCGGTCTTCGATCTTCTTTGACCACTGAACGCCAGCCCCGTGAATCACCAGGTCAATCCGTCCAAACTCTTCAATGATTTCAGCCATGACACGGTCAACGTCGTCGGGACGTGTAACATCGACGGTAAGGTAGCTGATGTTGCCGTCCAGAGCCGCCATCTGCTGGATCGAGTTATGAGCCTCCCAGCGCGCGTGCGTCGAAACATAACGGTTTCGCATTTGGACAGGAGTTGCGTTGGGATTGTCATTGAGAAACTGTTCGTAGAATCGTTGTTCAGCCGCGTCGGAATCGAAATCGGACGGACCAGGTTCCAGAACGCTCCGACCCAGCGTAACGACGGTACATCCGTAATCTTTGAGGATCGCTTCGACCATAATGGCGGTAACGCCGCGAGCTCCGCCAGTTGCGACTACGACGGAATCTCGATCAAGTTGGACCGGTGTGGGCGTCGGGCTTGTCAGGTCGAGGTCAACGGCGCGAAGTCGTCGAGTCATGCGTCGGATGCCGTCGTGAACGATGTCGACGTCCGCGTGGTGGCTGGACATTCGTTCGAACTGCAAACCGGCGAGAGCATCTGAGATCGAATTGCTTTGGTGACTGAGAACGCCGAATACACCGTGAGGTAATTCGCGCCGTGTTGACTTAAGCAGCCCACTGATGGCGCCCGTTGTTGGATGGATGATCTGTTGGCGGTGGTCCCACCCGCCTGGAAACAAAGCCCAGACGTCAGTCTGTTGCTGTCGGATGCGATTGGCGAGTCGCTTCATCGTCAAGAAGAGCATCTCGCACAATTCGTTTCCAGCGACGGCGGAGAGTGCAGCTTCGAGATTCCAATTGAACTCCGAGTCGAAAGCGCAAATCGTAGTTGGGCAGAATGCTTCAATCCAGTTTAAGGCTGCCACCGCTTGATCTTCGCTGGTCAAATCTGCAGCCACAACGTTCGGCTGGGAAACGCGACGAGCCAATTCGTCGGCATGTTCGCCAACAACGACGACGAGATGATGTTCGGCATGCTTGGGCAGTTCGGCCATCAAGTTGTGGATCAATCCCTCTTTTGCCAAGACAATTGCGAGGCATTTTTCCATCTTCTGCTGAGGCGCTGGCGATGCGCTGATCGGCGATTCGATCCAAATCGGAGCATGGATCGGAAACTCATCCTTGTGAACATTCGTACGCGCAGGATCGGGAGCAACGGTTCGATTTGGTGGCGGCGAGTGTGGGTGGTTGAGCGCGTGGATGCAATCGTAGACCTTGGATTCCGTCGTTCGGTTGGCTGCCGCTTCGATCTTATCGGTCAGTATCTGTAGGCGATCGACGATTTGGAGTTGCGATGCTGTCGCGAATCCACGTGTCGTGATGGCAAACGCACATGCATATTCGTTCGAGCTGTCATCTGAGTCGGAACCGGGAACCGGCCAACGGTTGGCGTCAATCGCCGCCACAATCGCCAGACGCGTGCCGCTGTGCTCACCGCTAAGAAGGAGAGAGCCGGCAGCAGCGAAAGCCGCCTTGAGTGAATCAGAGCCAGCATCGACCACAAAATTGGGACCGTTTAAATTGAATTGCAATGCGGCTCGACCAGCCGACACATTGGGCATCATGCATTGCAGAGTGTACGGACCGGATTGGCGAGCCCGTTCGATGGCTGCGGTGAGTTTAGGAGCCTCGGGGCTGTCTTGGAACTGGCGAGCCAATCGCGGTGAGAGGACTCGGGCCGTCGCTTCGACGGCTCGTTCTGTCTTTCCGCCAAAGGCGAGGACGATGCCGGTTTCACGGCGCATGTCGTCATTGAAGCCGTTGATTTTCGAGAGAGTTTGTCCAACCAGATCCAGCGCCAACGATTGGGATACGTCCATGTCGTCCGCAAGGTCGGGAAGAAGCAACATTCCCTCGGGCAATCGAACGGCTTCGCGGTCAAACTGTTTCGCGATTCGTCCCTGTGCAACGGGAACGTTTTCAGTTGGTACCAATTGATGCCACGCAACAACGACGAGTTCGTTGTTGTCCGTAGAATCTTCGTTGGACGATTTCGAAAATCCGGATGCAGTGGAATCGACGTGGGGATCGAATCGTTCCACGACAATATGAGCATTCGATCCACCAAAACCAAAGCCGTCGATGGCGATCCTCGCCTGCCGATTCTGAAGACGCACGGGATGATCGTTAATGGCAAGGACGCCCTCGGCTTCTTGAATGGCAGTCGAGGGGGAGCGGAAAGTCGCCTGACCAGGGAACGACTGCATTCTTATTGCTTCGGTTGCTGCGATGAGCGATGCCGTGCCGGCTGCCCAACCCGTGTGACCGAGTAATCCTTTGAGGCTGTGAATCGGAATGGGCGATTCGGCATGGTCCTTAAAGAACCTGGATAGCGTGCGGACTTCGGTCGCGTCGCCCACCGGTGTAGAGGTTCCGTGGGCTTCGATGGCGGAAATCGTTTGGGGATCGATTTCGTAGTTGGCGTAACAGCGTCGAACAGCATGGAGTTGGCCGGAGGTCTGCGGCACATTTGCGGAGGGACTGCGTCCGTCGCTCGACAAGCCCGCGCCGCGCACTATCCCGGCAATTTCTCGACCTTGTTGACGAGCCGTTGATTCTCGCTGCAAAACGACCACGGCCGCGCCTTCGGAAAAAACGACTCCGTCTGCATTGGCATCAAAGGGGCGGCATCCTGTTGAGGTAAGTCCTCCAAATTGGGAGAAGAGAACGTTGTTCCCGGGGCCAGGACAGAAGAGCCCGCCCGCCAGAACGATGTCGGCTTCGTCGTTTTCGAGGGCGTGCATGCCGAGCGTCACGGCGTAAAGTGATGACGCACAAGCCGCGTCGATGAGTGTTAGTTCAAGATTGGGACGGACAATGCGGTCGAAAACGTCCTTCACAGCAGCGTAGGGATCCTGAGTCGCTGAGTGCTTGTCGCCAAGTCGTCTGGCAACCTGCGGATCGTTGCCTGCGATTCCCGCATAACGAAGCACGGAGAATGTATCCTGGTCCTGAAAGCCGTCGGCAGTCGTACCCAACAGGCACATGACGCGTTGCGAAGCCCTTAGTATTTCGATGCAAGGCGACAAGGCGATGCACAGCAGCCTCTGGGCTCGCGTGAACTGTGCAAACAGGGCGTTGTCGATATTGGCGGGGCATTTGATGTCTTCTTCATTGACCAAACCGACGAGGGCTGACGTCGAGCGATCAGCAGTCAATTCCGTCGAGTAAAAATCCGCTTCCCAGTATTCGTCAAGCTGGCGTTTGTCGTGAATGCCTGATTTGCCTTGGGAGATCGCCGCATGCAATTCGCTTGGTGAGCTGGCTCCGCCGGGAAGCAAGCAACCCTGGCCAACAATGGCGATCGACGGTCGAAGTGACCCCTGGGGCTCGCTATTGGACGCAGTCGCTATTTTGGGAGTCGAAGCTGCCGCAGTTGACGACGGAGTCGACTTGTCGGATGGCGGGAATTTACCTGTGGGAGTCGAGGGTTGGGCGAGATCCGACTTGGTAAGCTTGGCCAACGGGTCGAAAGGGAAACTGACGGCTGCAACGACTTCGATCGAATCTGGCCCGGCGGCTTTGAGAAGTCGGGCGAACGCACCGGAAGAACCACAATCTACGAATCGCGTGTAGCCTGCCGCTACCATGTCATCGAGGGCCCCCTGAAGATCAAAGGTGCGAATGAACTGACTGCTGAGCATAGTTGGGATATGCACCGCGGGATCAATAATTCTTCGGCCGATGGGAGAATAGATGGTCGATTGGGGTGGTCCAACTGGAATGTTATTCAGTTGATTGAACCATTCCGTCGCCGCGTCACGCAACAACGGATTGTGGAAACAAGTCGGGCTGGAGATGCTGATCGTCTCAACATTCATGGAGCGAAGTTGAGCCGCTAGTTGATCCAGTTCATGGCTCAAACCTGAAACGACAGTTTGCATCTCGTGATTGCGGCCAGCAACAACAAGGCTGGACAGTCCCAACAGGGCAATCTCTTCGGCGAGGACTTGCCGATTGGCTTTGGCGACGAGAAGTTCACCGTCAGCAGGCCCAAAATCGTCAACGGCTCGAACGCGATGGCAAACAACCTGGACGCCTGTCGCGAGATCGTAGCATCCAGAAACACCCAGCGCAGCAATCTCTCCAAAGCTGTGACCCAGCAGAACGCTTGGCTGTTTCGACTCTCGTCGAAGCGAAGCGGATAATACGCTTTGGATATGGATGGCAACCTGATTCAAGGTTGGCGTCTTTGTGACTGCTTGCTGACAACGTTGGGTATCGCCGCTGAACAGTCCGTCCACATCGCCGCCAAGCAACTCAGCTGTGATGCGAGCCGATTGTTCAATCTGCGATAGAAATTCAGGGTTGCAGCCTCGAGCGTAGTTAATCAACTCGCTGAAGAATCGGGCGTTGAACATTCCTTGCCCTGGAAACACCCATACTTCTGGTACGTCGTCAGTCGAGGATGGTGTTTCCAACTCTACCGTCAAGTCGGCGGTCTCTTGTCGATTCGATACGGATTCCGTTGAAAGCGTTTCTGGCGCGCGAACATAAGATTGCGTCGCAGTATTGGTCTGATGCGAATGTTGATCGTGGGGCGAAACCGAAACCGGTTCAAGGATTCGCGGATGCGGATAACGGTCCTGAAGGTACTGCATCGCCGTGGTGCGAATCTCGTCGGTGAAAAGCCGGAGTGTTGCGTCGGTCCCTTTCAAGACTCGATCACGAAAGAATCCGTCGTTATGATCTGGTTCGGTGATATGGCGCAAGGCATCGAAGGCAGTACGCAACGCATCTGGGAGAGGGACAGGATTGCCGGACGTTGCGTCAGCCACGATAAGATTCTGAAAGCCGGCACAGATTGGTTGGCCCTTGGGGCCAATTACGCGATAACAAAATCGTGTACTTACACGTCCCCATTCTTCGAGAGTGACGAAGATAGCCAGCCGATCTCCGAGAAATGTGGGGCTGAGGTTTCGCGAGTAGGCGTCGGCGGTAAAAAGGTGAAT
>CAYYHV010000035.1:0-616 GCA_964471695.1 uncultured Pirellulaceae bacterium | reverse complement strand
TCTCCAGCGCTTCGCGAGTTCCCGGCTGGTCAAAGATCAAGTCACCATAGAGCAGCGACTCACGCGCTTCACACTGAAACTTGAATCCAGTGAGGAAATGATGGCTGCCATAAGCCATCGTATCATCAAAGTGAATTGTGTAGGGAGAAGCGAAGAACGCCACGACCGGCTCCTGTCTAACTAGATGTTGAAGCTCGCTTTTTGTTCAAACTTTCTTGGGGTTGAATGAGGAATCAAAAAAAAGCTCTGACGTTTATGAATAGGCACGATTCGTGTTGTTCGGGCCCCCTGCTTGAGGCAACGGTCGACTGTGGGCACGAGTCGACGCACCGTGATCGACCGTCCAAACCGCACCGTTGACGCCGCGTGCATCATCGCTAACGAGAAACGCAATGGTGGCTGCCAGATCCAATGGACTGCATAGCTCGCCATCGGGAACGATCGATTCCCAATAGTTAAATGAAGACCGCGTCTCAGGTATCTGGGACATGACGTCACCGTAAACCGGACCACCAGAAACACAGTTGGCGCGAATGCCAAGGGGCGCCAGTTCGCAGGCAAGGTTGCGAGTCATCGTTTCGACTGCCGATTTGACGACTCCCTGACAACCCATACC
>CAYYHV010000034.1:22475-28076 GCA_964471695.1 uncultured Pirellulaceae bacterium | reverse complement strand
CTTCGCATGCTGGCAGTAGTATTGCTGGCGGTCACGACTTGGGCTATCTTCTCGCTGATTGGTTCGCTTACGACCCTCCTGTAACACATGGCTTTCATCGCCAATCAGCCGCTTTCGCTACCGAGCGACAAGCTGCTGCACTTCAGATTTCGCCGACTCCTTTAGGATTCGCGATCTGTGTTGCAAAACTGATATAAGCCCCACAGGCGTCGCAACCGAACAAGTTTCCGTAGCTTGTTTTAGAAACCTGATATTAAAACAGTGTTTCGCTGGATGAGTCTTGCCGATAAGACTTGCACACGGCGGCACGGACGCGAATGATTCACGACGGAGTAACCCATTACGTCTGCGGCGCTCATACAGCGCGGAACAACTCTGATGATCAAAAAACCAGCTGGTCTCGAAGACCAAATTGTCGATGCCATCCAAAAAACGGCCCACCTCAATGGCCGTAAGCTTCGGTACGAAAACAAAGACGGCAACATCACGTTGCACGGCACTGTCGGCAGTTATTTTCAAAAGCAAATGGCTCAAGAAGCTGTTCGACGAGTTGATGGCGTTGAAAACGTCTCCAACCAGCTCCAAGTATCCTGGTCCGAAGCGGAACCTGCCGTCTCTTTGTAGGCAGAAGCAACGCTGACCGTCACCTGAATCCTGCGACTGGGATCGGGAGAGGTCGCCGCTACACGGTGTTCAGCCTCGCAATAGGTGGCAAAACCCATTGCTTTTGCGGGCATCTGACGTGGTCAACGGCTGCTAAATCGCTAACTTGATAAAGGTTCGGCACTAACCAACAACTGGTTAGCCTCGGACTCTGTGGTGATTCCATGCAAACCACGGCAGCCCGGCGATTATTTTCGTAATTTCCCCCGCCAACACCCTCCACGAGGGCCCCCAGAAGCTCACCAAAAACCACACGACCCCCGAACTGCTTGATGACTCCCAAGAGCTGATCGAGCGACTGGCCAAGTTGTCGAAAGCGAAAGTGTCCAGCCTTATGGGCATTAGCGACAAGCTGGCTGAACTCAATGTCGCCAGGTACCGCGACTTTCAGACTCCCTTCGACACAACCAACGCCAAGCAAGCGCTGCTGATGTTCAAAGGGGATGTCTACCAGGGCTTCGATTGCGAAGCTTGGAAAGCGGCCGACTTCGCCTTCGCTCAAAAGCACCTGCGCATCCTCAGTGGGCTCTACGGAATCCTCCGACCGCTCGACCTGATCCAGCCCTATCGTTTAGAGATGGGCACGAAGTTCAAGAACGCTCGTGGCAAGGATCTTTACGACTTTTGGGGTTCGCAGATAACCCAGTCGATCAACGACTCGATCAAATCGACCCGTTCCAAGGCATTCGTCAATCTGGCTTCGAACGAGTATTTCAAGTCGGTTCAAGCCAAGGAACTAACCGCTCCGATTGTCACCCCCGTCTTCAAGGATGAGAAGAACGGCAAATATAAGATCATCAGCTTCTTCGCCAAAAAGGCTCGGGGCATGATGGCCAACTACATCATTCGCAAGCGTATCAAAGAACCATCGGGCCTACATGAGTTCGATACTGGCGGATACTACTTCGTTCCGGATAGCTCCAGCGAGGCGGAGCTCGTATTCCACCGCGACGCGCCGAAATAAGAGGGGATTCGCAGCAGCAACAGGGGCATTCCAAGTGGTTTTGCCACTGAGCTGGGCTGCGACAGCCTCAAAGTCGCCCCCCTTGTACGCAATTGCCGGCGATTCGATACTACTCGACTGACGGCTACCATCGTTCTGCCAACTGGAACCATCAAAGACACCATTGGCTAGACGGTAGATCGTCCACTCTTCCGGCCATTTTTCCGAAGCGGAACAGGCAGGCCGGCCCAACTCAGAAATTACATCCATCTCAAGATTTGCGGAGAAATGACATGCCAAGCGTAACACTCAAGGGCAATGCAATTGAAGTTGTCGGCAACGATTTGAACGTTGGCGATGCAGCCCCAGAATTTACCCTGCAGGCCAACGACACGAGTGACGTTACGCTTGCCACCGGTGCCGGCAAGACTCGTATTATTGCGACCGTTCCATCGCTTGACACACCCGTCTGTGCCGCTGAAACCAAGCAGTTCAGCGACCACGCCAAAGAACTGGCTGACGTCGAAGTCATGGTTGTCAGCATGGATTTGCCTTTCGGCCAGAAGCGATTCTGCGGCTCGGAAGGTGTCGAAAACATCCACACGCTCAGCGCCCATCGCTGCACCAAGTTCGGCGAAGATTACGGCGTGATGATTAAAGGTGGCCCACTCGATCGTTGCCTGTGCCGAGCCATTTTCGTCATTGACGGTGACAACAAGATCAAGCACGTAGAGTATGTTGGCGAAATCGCCGAACACCCCAACTACGAAGCAGCTTTGGCAGCAGCCAAGGCGTAGCTCGCAGTTGCTGACCGCCGTTTAGAGATTCACCGCAAGCTCGTCGATTCGTTCGACGAGCTTGCGTTCGTTGAGGGCGAGATCGCGAGCCAAGAGCGAGTCGCGATTGAGACGTGGGCGCATAAAAAAGGGGGTCTTTGACGTGCCAACCCGAGTTGGACAATCCCGAGGGGTCAGGGGCAAGGCAACCCCTCAGGAAATATTGTTCGTCAAAGACCCCGCGGGCCATGACTCCCACTTAATGCATGGCCTGTGCCAAACCATCTGAACAACCGCAATTTCTTCGGGAATCCCGATTCACCGCCGAAACCATGCAGTAATTCGACTCAATCCTGAAATGAGATCATCAGGCTGAATCGTTGTCCTCTGTGGCAAGAGCTACAAGACTTTGCAAACCGCACGTCGGACTGCGGTGAGATGAGACGTTATTCGGGTTATGCGATCTGAAGACCACGCCGTCTCAATCTGCGACGGCCGTTAAGAATTACGGAATAAGCCCGTAACGGGACGCTTTAGATGTGAGATTTCAGGCGCTCGACGTAACCATCGAGAAAGACCTTGGAATCCTGCAGGCTCATCGTGTGCGGGTCGAGCCTCACGTTGATCAGCAGCTGACGGTACATAGTAATGATCGACACGGCAGCTCGAGTCTGAGGCCGTAACGGTGATACTCCGATGAGCTTGTCCAGCACAACGTCGCCGCAGACGAGCTTCCCTTTCGATCTTGGGAAAGTCGCCAGGAATCGCTTCGTTGGGTCACCCATATGCGACATCGTAATCGTCGATAGACACCGCTGACTGCCCAATAAAATCGGCAACAGCCATGGGAATCGGCGGGCTGCCATGATCGAATCAATGAACTGATGCCCAAGCTGGTTGTGCTTAATCCGAGCAATTTCATTTCGCAGGCTCTTGAGCAACGCCGTTTCATCTTCGCACTCGGCCATCTTGCGAGTAATGAAGTTGTACGAAGTCATGTTGGCAGCCGGCATGGCGAAACATTCTTTGTCTCGCATATCCGACGGCATCATGATTCTCAGACGTCCCTTGTCGGAAGCTCCGTGATCAAGATTCCAACCTCGCATGGTATGGAACAATTCGGCCATCAAGAGATCGTTAAGCATGACTCCGCGACAACTCGCGGCTTCACGCAATCGTTTGTGCTGTTCGCGATCAAATGTGTGCGAAACCACACCGGGAAGCGCATCTGCGACAACCCCTGGCGACGGCTCAACCTTCCCGTTCAGCTTAAGCGGAGCAATTTTCGGAGCAAATACGTTCATTGCATGCCCCATGCTCGAACGCATCACATTCAAGAACGATGGGTCTTGATAATCGTTGCAAAGTTTATTGCGACGTGCTCGGAGTAGATTCGAATCGTATTGGGCGACTTCCGGTTGCCGCCCGTCATGCGACGTGCGAATCCCATAACCAGCCAACACATCACCAATAAAACGGTGAGCCCCTGTTCCATCAGAACTGGCATGGTGAAACTGCATGATCAATCGCGTCTTGCCGTTGCCTGTACGGACAAACGTGCGCAGCCCAGTCTCCTTCTTCAGGTCGATGACTTCGTGATTCTCGATCTGAATCGGGTCATCAATGCCGCCCCAATCGACGACGGGAGCAACATTCTTGGCATAAACCCAACATGGCTTGCCTTGCTTCACCGGCTTGACGTGCGCATGAAGCAGCGGATGCAGTAAGAGCGCGTCATCCAACGCCGATTGAAATGCGTTTTTTTGCAACTCGCCCGTCAGGAACAAGTTGCTCGCAAAGGTCATTGGATATTTGGGGCGGTCGTCGAGCAGAAAGAAGTCATCAATCGGCGCCAAGTGTAAAGGAAATACTCGACTTCTTTGGATCTGTAGCATCTTGCTCCAACCAAGCTTGTTCCCAACAACGGACTAAGAAAACGCGAAGTTACCGGAACGCCCCAAGCTTTCAAAGGGGGCGTGGCTTACGAAAAGGAACGCAGCTAACGCAGGTTTACTTTGCGGAATTGGAGAAAGCTCGAAGTAATGCAGCATGGTGAAGGCCGGAGCGAACAATAGGCAATCTAAGCGACTTTCGCTGTCCACAAAGTCACTCTCAGCCGGCAAGCATTCCCTGAATCACTTCCTTTGCCTTTACCAAAGCTTCTGAAAGTTTTTCGGGATTTTTTCCGCCCGCCTGCGCCATATCAGGCTTTCCACCGCCGCCACCGCCCACAACCGGCGCGACTTCCTTCACCCAGTTGCCAGCGCTGGCTCCATTCTCCACGAGATCGCGACTCACGCCTGCGACCAGCACGACTTTGTCGTCACCCTGGCTGGCAGCGAGCAAAACAGCACTGGGGCCAACCTTCTTGCGAAACTGGTCGATTAACTGCCTCATCAGATTAGAATTTCCACCGGGGATCTCCATAACGACCACGGACGTTTCGCCGATCTTCTCGGAGTGTTCTAACAAGGTATCTGCGGACAAGTCGCCCGATTGAGCGAGTTTCTCGGCTTGCTGCTTCAAAGATTCGACTTCAGCCAGAAGCGACTCCGTTCGACCAGCGACTTCGAAAATTGCCACATTCAACAGCAATGCAGATTGTCGCAGGGCCGATTTGACCATCCGATAGTCGGACTCGTCCCCTGCAACTGTACCAAGCTGCGGCGGCTCGTCGCTGCTGGGTTTGGAGCCCGTGGAGAGCTGTTTCTTGAGATCGCGAACCTGCTTCACCAGTTGCTCAGCAGCTGCGGGAGCTTGCAAAGTCGCTACGCCCAATAGCTTAGCCGTTCGGGATAACTCATCGACCGTCGAGTCCATATGCTGCTTCGCTCGCTTCCCTGTTAAAGCGATGATGCGTCGCGTCCCCGCCGAAACGCCTTCTTCCGAGATGATTTCGAATTCACCGACATCCGAAGAATTGGTCAGGTGGGTTCCGCCGCAGAGCTCCTTGCTGAATTCCCCAATGGAAACCATGCGAACCGGGTCCGGATATTTTTCTCCGAACAGCATCATCGCGCCCGCCTTTTTGGCTTCGTCCAAGCCGACCGTATCCCATCGAATAGAATCCGACGCAGCCACTTTCTTATGGACGTCGGATTCAATGGTCGACAGCTCTTCGCCTCCTACGGCTGTCATGTTGGTAAAGTCAAATCGCAACCAGTCCGCATCGACTTTACTTCCTTGCTGTTGCGCATGTTCGCCCACGGTCGATTGTAA
>CAYYHV010000034.1:0-22465 GCA_964471695.1 uncultured Pirellulaceae bacterium | reverse complement strand
CTGTTGCTGGGCATGCGTTCCCAGGTTCTTTTGTAAGGCGAAATGCAAAACATGAGTCGCGGAGTGAGCACGTTGAATGGCGGAACGACGGTCGTAGTCGACGCGAGCCGTGACTTTATTGCCGACGCTGACCGTGCCGCTGTCGAGATAGCCGTGATGAAGGAAGACGGTGCCGTCCTTTTGCGTATCCGTGACGCGGAATGTAAATCCATCGCCGGCAATCTCGCCCGAGTCACCGACTTGTCCGCCGCTCTCACCGTAAAAAGGCGTTTGGTCTAGCACGAGGGTAAAAGGATTGCCTTCACCGGAATCTGCGACTTGATCAGGAAGTTGTTCGCCCTTGATTACAAAACGGACCTCTGCTTCCGATTCAAGCGAATCGTAGCCGAGGAATTGGGTTTCGTGCAAAGCCTGCTTGATCGTATCAACGGGCCCTTTCGCGCCCATCACCGTCGCCTGATCACCACCTGACTTATCAGCGTGGTCGTCCATGGCGACTTTGAAGCCGTCCCAATCGAACGCCAATGATCGCTCTGCCGCCATCGCCTCAAACACCTCAGGCGGTACGCCGAACGTCTGGTAGAGCTCGGCAGCTTCAGCCCCAGCTACCGTGGTACGATTCGAGGATTCCATGTCCGTGAAGATACGGTCAATTCGAGCCACGCCATCATCAATCTTCCCAAAGAAAGAACTTTCCTCGGCTTTGATAACGTCCTGCACTCGCTCGACAGTGTCTGCGAGCTCGGGATAGGGAACTTTCATCTGCTCCACAATCGCCGGAACCAACTTGAAAAGAAACGGTTCGCGGAGGCCCATCTGATGACCGTCGAGCACGGCACGACGTAGCAATCGCCGGATCACATACTTTTCCTTTTGTGGACCGGGATAAACATTCTCATGGACCGACATGGAACAAGCGCGCATGTGGTCGGTGATTCGCCGCAAACGACGACCATTGTCCGATTCGTATTCGTATTTCACTCCGCAGACTTCGCCAGCCGCTTCGACGATCGGCAACAGCGTATCAATGTGATAGTTTGTCGCCACGCCCTGCAAAGTCGCAGCGGCTCGCTCCAACCCCATACCCGTATCAATATTCTTGCTGGGCAGTGGGTGCAGGTTGTTGGGTGGGTCACCGACTCGATTGAATTGCGTGAAGACCAAGTTCCAGATTTCGACTTCTTCGCTTCCATCCGCTGGGTGATAAAAGATTTCACTGCAGGGACCGCTCACCCCGTCAGGTCCGTCAGTCGGCGCGCCGGCGGGCCAAAAGTTATCGTGTTCGCCCAGTCGTTCGATTCGATCAAGCGTCAGCCCGATATCTTTCTGCCAAATTCCCTCGGCTTCGTCATCGTCCTGATAGACCGTGACCGTCAGTCGGTCTGGGTCGATCCCCAACCACTTTTTGTCGGTGAGAAACTCCCAAGCCCAGTTGATGGCTTCGCGTTTGAAATAGTCGCCGAAGCTGAAGTTCCCCAACATTTCGAAGAATGTATGGTGGTATGCCGTGCGTCCGACGTTGTCGATGTCACCCGTTCGCAGACACTTCTGTGAGGTGGTCGCCCGCGTGAAATCGAGCTTCACCTTTCCCAGGAAATGGTCCTTGAATTGGTTCATTCCGGCGGGAGTAAACAGCACGGAAGGGTCCCAGGTCGGCACAAGCACATCGCTTGGGCAGCGTGTGTGTCCTTTGGAAACAAAAAAGTCGAGGTATTTTTCGCGTAGTTCGTTCGTCTTCATCAGGTTCCTGACCCCGGTTCGGCATGCTCGCTACAGACAGCCACCAATGATATCGGGTTCGGGAAAAGTCGTATAGAAGCGATGAATGGCTTAAAAGAGACGACCGAATAGGAACGCCGACGAGTCGAATCGGCAGTTTGAGCGAAATTCTGCCGTTTGGGCGTTAACGTTGGTTTTTACGATGTCGACAGCCACGGCAAGAACGATGGTGAGTTGTTTCCGTTTCTGGCGGGCCGCAGCGGTTTGACATCCGAACTATGCGGGCGATCAAAGTTAAAAAGAAAAAGGGCCGGAGATGACTCCGGCCCTGATTTCGTGATCCCTGAACAGAAATGGCATACTCGCCTTACTCGGCGGCAGCCTCTTCGTCTGCCGGAGGAGCGATTCCGAGCAGTTCGCCATAGCCGCCGGCGATCATCACCTTCTCTTTGATTTCTTGAGCGATCTCAGGGTTTTCCATCAGGAAGGTACGGGCCTTTTCCTTACCCTGCCCAAGCTGCATCTCACCATAGCGGAACCATGATCCGCTGCGTGTGACGACGCGATTCTCAACGCCCAAGTCGAGCACATCGCCTTCAAAGCTGATACCGTTGGTATGCATCATGTCGAACTCAGCGATGCGGAACGGTGGAGCCACCTTGTTCTTGACGATTTTCGTGCGGACTCGCTGCCCGACAACCATGTCGCCGTCTTTCAACTGGCCGATGCGACGAACGTCGATACGAACGCTACTATAAAATTTCAATGCGCGACCACCGGGAGTCGTTTCGGGACTGCCGAACATCACACCGATCTTTTCGCGAATCTGGTTAATGAAGATGACCGAAGACTTGCTCTTCGCAATGGCACCGGTCAGTTTACGCATCGACTGGCTCATCAAGCGAGCCTGCAAGCCAACGTGGGAGTCACCAATCTCGCCATCAAGCTCCGCCTTGGGCACCAAAGCAGCCACCGAATCAATGACGATAATGTCGACGGAGTTACTCTTGATTAACATTTCGGCGATCTGCATCGCCTCTTCACCACTGCTTGGCTGGCTGACCAACAAAGTCTCCAGTTGCACACCCAGCTTCTTGGCCCAACTCGGATCAAGTGCGTGTTCCGCGTCGATAAAGGCCGCGATGCCACCAGCCTTTTGAGCTTCGGCGACAGCGTGCAAAGCCAACGTCGTCTTACCGCTGGATTCCGGCCCATAGACTTCCGCGATTCGCCCCTGAGGCAAGCCACGCCCCCCCAAAGCGATGTCGAGCGATAGACTGCCAGTCGAGATACCTTCGACGACCATTTCAGGACGACTGCCTAAAGGCATAATCGAACCGTCACCGAATTGCTTTTCAATCTGAGCCAACGTGTCTTTTAGGCCGGCGTTCTGAGCCATCAACTCATCGACCTTCGACTTGCTCTTCTTTGCTCGCGACTTTTTCGCCTTAGTCGCCTTTTCAGGTTTCGCAGCTGCTTTAACAACAGCCGGCTTGGCTGCAGCATTGTCGGATTTTTCCGTTGCTTTTCCGTTCACTTTTTTCCCTGCTTCTGCTTTGGCGGCAACAGGCTTCTGTTCAGTATTCGCGACCTTAGCAGCCTCTGCGTTTTTCGCAGTCGGCTTTTTGTCTTTGGAATCCGTTCCCGAAGCGTCTTTTGTCACGTTCTTAGGCAGTCGATTATTTGTTTTTTCAGCAGTAACCATTTCAACTCTCTCCTTGTTATCTGTGAGAAATCAACGCGCTGCAAGTGACACACGCTCGCTTCAGCACCGCAATTCAGTGAACGCCTGAATACTGTACAAACGTGTATCGAACAACGCAATCCTCTTTCGCCAGTAATATTGGCGTTTGGAGCGACACGTCTGGTCCGCGAAAGTCCTCTAATCCAAGAATGCCGGTTTTTTCGCTGTTTTTGTCCCCAAGAAGAAACCGTCCACCGACCAAACCCCCAGTCGTTCCCGCAGAAAACCGGGTGTCCAAGACCACACTGGAGCCGAAAAGTCCCTGATTTACGGTGATTTTAGCATAGTGAACATCCAACCACCGACTGCATGCATACAATCCCTTGGTGTCATTTCACCTCCCTTGTGTCAGGGCAGGTAGCCCAGGATCGGCTGCCTGCCCTGTTTTTGTCGGAATTCTGCAATCCAACCAATCATGGCCAACAACGGAAAGCAGAACCCACCCAACAGGGGCTCCGGCCTGACTTATTCACCACTTATTCACCAAGTGGGCTGGTGCCGATTCGCGTGTAGATCGGGCCGCTTTTGCGAAGTTCACTGCTGAAGAGAATCACCTCTTCCACATACGATTGACCTAATTCGTGTTGCTTCCACTCCTGAATCGAAGCCGTCAACGCCGGTTGGTCAATCTTCTCGCGTACACGACCTAGTGTCAGATGCGGTTTGTACTGACGACTTTCTGTCGGATAACCGATGCTACGCAAAGCCGCATCAATCTCGCCTTGCAGCTCACACAGAGGCTCACGCCCCTCGGTGACTCCCGTCCACAAAATCCGCGGTCGCGCGTCATCCGGAAAGGCGCCGGTGCCCGCGAAGGTAACTCCAAACGGATCAAACTGGCGCGTCACCCCTCGAACAGCCTTGCAGATTTCGTACGTAGCGGTTTCCCCGACTTCGCCGAAAAAATGAAAAGTCAGGTGCATGTTCTCGGGCTCGACCCAACGCACTCCCGGACCGACCGGAGCCATCTGGCGAATCAACTCGTTCGCAGCCGTCGTAACCACCGACTCGATTTCTACAGCGAGAAAGCAACGTATCTTGCGCATCGTATTAGCCCAGCACTTCCGCGACTTTGCCAGCCAACGATTCCGTCAGTCGAGGACCGAAGACCTGCACAATCTGCGAAGCAAAATAATTCCCCCACTTGGCAGCTTCCAGCGGTGATTTGCCGTGCGTCAACGCATACAACGCACCACCTGCAAACGAGTCGCCTGCGCCATTGGTATCAACAGCATCCGCTTTGAACCCGTCGACTTTGGCGATCTTCTTATCGTGCACCACAACGCATCCGGTTGCTCCGTCAGTAATAAAAGCCATCTCGACGACTTCGGCAAATTTCTGCGCACACTCCTCAAGCGATTCGGTCTCCCACAGCTGCTTGGCTTCGTCCGCATTGCAAAATACGAGGTCACAGTATTCCTTCGCCACGCGACGAAAATCATCAGGGAAGCGATCGACGAGGAAAGAGTCTGAGAACGTAAATGAAGTCTTGATACCAATCTTGTTGGATTGTTCCATGGCTTCGATACACGCAGCTCGTGGGCCTTCCGCATCCCACAAATATCCCTCGATGTAACTGTACTTACACTGCCTCATGAGATCGACATTAATATCCGTCGCTGTCAGCGTCGTTGAAACACCCAGATTGGTACACATCGTCCGTTCCGCATCGGGAGTCGTCAGAATCAGCGAAGTCCCAGTTGGCAATCCCACGATCGGCGCGAGTTCTACGTCGAATCCAATCCCCGTTTCTTTCATATCCTGTCGATAGAATTCGCCGTTGGTATCCTTAGCGACTTTGCCAGCGTACGTTCCGGTGCCACCGCTTTGAGCCAACGCGACCATTGTGTTTGCCGCCGATCCCCCCGAACGCATCGAAAGCTGGTGATCTTCAAGATGGTTAAGCAATCCGCCCTGACGCTCGGCATCGACCAGCATCATGGCACCTTTGGTCAGTTCGTGCTCAGCCAAATAGGCATCGTCAACGCGGGCAAGAATATCGACCAACGCATTACCGACTCCATAAACATCTAATTCAGACATAACTTCCTATCTCGTAATTTAGCTTAATGAGGCGCGATGGCCTCCGTTCATTCTTCATTGTGCGTGCAGGCAACGGCAGTCACTTGGATTAGGTGAGCGTCGCGCAGTTTTCCAACCGCGAGCCCGCTTCATCCGTAACGGCGATCTGCTTCTGGCCGCGCAAGGCGACTCCCGCATGCTCACCATCTCGCGAAAGCAAGAATAACTGGACGTCAAAATCCGGGTTCCCGCTGGCATCACGGTAACTCTCGTCAGATTTCTCCGCCAGCCGCTCCAGCGCCTGCAACCCGGCTTCCTGAGGCGACAAACCGGCCCGCATCAACTCCACAGCCAAAAAACTCGTGCAATTTTGCATCGTCGCCTCGCCATGCCCAATACTTCCACAACTGCCGACGCTATTGTCCACATACAATCCCGCACCCACAATCGGCGAATCCCCGACTCGCCCGGAAATCTTGAATGCGTGCCCGCTGGTCGTGGTGGCACAAGCCATCTGCCCTGCCCCACCGAGCGCCGCACAATGAACCGTTCCGCCAGGTTTGATGTTCCTGGCTTGATAGAAGGTGCTTTCAAACCAGGCTTTGACATCCAACTCTTCGTCATCTTCTGGTGCAATCCAGTCGTCGCGTCCTGTGTTCAAACGCCGACGCCAATACATCCACATTCGCCGCGCTTTGTCCGTCAAAAGATTCTCTTCGGGAAATCCCTGCTGTCGAGCAAACACCAAGGCGCCTTCGCCTACAATCATGACTCGACGAGTCTGCTCAAGAACACGTTGGGCCACGCGAGCCGCATGACGCACATTGCGTAGCCCCGCGACGGCTCCGACTCGATGCGTCGCACCATCCATCACTGCCGCGTCCAATTCGACAACGCCCAGTTCATTGGGCAATCCGCCATAACCCACGGTATGATCTTCCGGATCGTCTTCCACGAGACTGACTCCGGCAACACAGGACTCGAGTGGCGTCTCGCCATCTGCGAGACATGCAAACGCTTTTTGCGTAGCATTCAAACCATTGTGGGATGCGATAGCTTTCATCCAAGCCATCGTACGACACGACCATTCCAAGGCAAACCACCCGACAGTTGTGATTGTGCGAGGGGACGATGCCAAAGTACGATAGTCATGCCAATTCCAGCATCCCATTCCCACCGTAGAAACAAAGTGAACTTGTGTCCGTCATCTGGCAACATTCAATCAACGGACGCACCTACGAAGTCCGCACCGCCGGTAACTCAGTGCGGCTGTATACGAATCGCGTTTTTCACAGCCAGTGGAATCCCAATCGCCCGCTAACCAATAGCGTTTGGGATTGTCTGACGTTGCCTGGCTTCTTCTTGCCGACAGGCAAACCCGATCGGGTATTGATGATGGGAGTCGGTGGGGGCGCTGCGATTCGACAAATCCAGCAGTTCTTCAATCCATCGGAGATTGTTGGCATCGAACTCGATCCGGTTCACATTGACGTTGCGAAACAGTGGTTTGGCGTCGAAGGTAGCGGAGTCCAACTGATCGAGTCGGATGCAGTCGCCTGGCTGAACGCATACGAAGGGCCACCGTTTGATCTGGTGATCGACGATCTCTTTGGCGATTCCGGCGGCGACGCGACTCGCGCAGTCCCCGTGGACGGTGAATGGGCGTCTCAGCTCCTCAAGGCGACTCAGAAAGATGGCGTCATCGTTGTGAATTATGAAGATCGAACGCAGCTGCACCAAAGTGCTTTGGCTTCGACGTCCCCGCGAAAAATTCGCAATCGGTTCATTTTCGAACAGGAGACTTATGGGAATGCTGTCGGCGTTTACTTGCGTTCTGATCGAAAACATGACCATTGGAAAGAGCGGATCGAACACGCACGTACTTTCGATGCGACGCAGCGACGTGCGGCTCTGAAGACCTGGGTCAACGAAGCCAATATTCATGCTGTTTAGCGGGCCCCACGGTATGGACTCGTGCCTAAGTACCTTCGGCACTATGATGGCCGACTATGTCATCCCCACCTAAACGTACCGCCGCCATCTCGTTCATTTTCATCACGATCCTGATTGATGTTCTGGGCATTGGCATTGTTATTCCCATCTTGCCCGCACTCATCAAACAGTTTGTTGGCGGTGGTGAATCTGAGGCGGCTTGGTATGTCGGAGTGATCGGCACCAGCTACGCATTGATGCAATTTCTGTTTGCTCCGATTCTGGGAGCCTTGTCTGATCGCTTTGGACGACGCCCGGTGCTGTTGGTGTCGCTATTCGGTTTGGGCATTGATTACATCATCCAGGGCTTGTCACCCAACATCGCATGGCTGTTTGCAGGTCGACTGATTGCTGGCATTATGGGCGCGAGCTTTACGACGGCTAACGCCTATATCGCTGATATCTCGAATGATGAAACACGAGCCAGAAACTTTGGCATGGTCGGAGTCGCATTTGGATTGGGATTCATCATTGGCCCCGCGCTCGGCGGCTTGCTTGGCTCGCACAACCTGAGATGGCCCTTCTACGTTTCTGCGGCTTTGGCGCTGACCAACTGGTTGTACGGCTTTTTCATCCTGCCAGAATCCCTCAGCATTGAGCATCGCAGCCCCTTTTCGCTCGCCAGGGCGAATCCACTCACGTCGATCCTGCGACTGCGGGAGTACCCCATCGTGGCCGCTTTGGCTGTGCCTTGGATGCTGATCTCGTTGGCTCAGCGCGGACTGGAAAACGTCTGGGTCCTGTTTACCAAATTTCGATTTGGCTGGGACGAACTAACCAACGGGTTAGTCCTCGGACTGGTCGGAGTCATGGCTGTCATCGTCCAAGGTGGATTGGTCCGCCCCGTCATCAAACGATTCGGCGAACGACGCACAGCCATCGGCGGTTTGTGCATCTCTGCGACTGCTTTCCTTTGCTATTCACTCGGCATTCATCCCTGGATGATCCTCGTGACCATCATATTTGGTTCGCTCGGTGGATTAAGTGGTCCGGCGCTGCAGTCGATTATTGCCAAGGCCGTTGATCCCAATGAACAGGGACAGATTCAGGGAGCGCTTCAGTCACTGGTGAGCCTAACGAATATCGTCGCACCCACGTTCTTTACGTCATTCCTATTCAGTTATTTCACGTCGGACCGAGCGCCGATCAAATTTGCGGGAATCCCGTTCTTTGTCGGATCGATGTTGATTCTGATAGCCACGCTTTTGGTGTTCCGCACGTTTAAACGCATTGCCGCGTAGACGGCGTCTTCCTATTACGTCAGTTAAACGACCTTCTCAACAGACAAAGCCTCAAGAGATATTCTCAGTAGGCGATGAAATGCTTGCTTGATTAGAAGCTGCTTACGGTCTGAATTCCCTGCCAACACCTCTGTCGGCGCGCCATGCCAAGGCCATCCATTGAGACGTAAACGCAAGTATCGAGGCTACAATTGGCCGAGAAAAGGCAGCTTCCGTTTCACCCTTACCGACAATCCGAAGATTGTTGGCGGTCTACTCTCTGTTGCACTTCCCTGACCTTAACGGCCGGTCCGCGTTCGACCACCATGCCCTGCGGAGCCCGGACTTTCCTCCAGTGCCAGGCACCAGCGACTGCCCACCCCACTCAACGCTTCACTAACGTACCATCGGTCAAGACGTTTCGCGACAGGCAAGGTTCGCCACGAACATTGCGCGACCAATGTGGTTGCTCAAATTAAGCGTGGCATCAGCTGTACCCCTCCCAGTCGCGAGCTTGCGAGCGACGTCCGGGAGTGTCGGACGCGGTAGCGGCCGGGGAGAGCATGTGCCATTGGCTCAATGGCAGTTGTTCGTGCAACGATAATTTTTCTCGGAAACGTGTAACACACGGAAACATCGAGCGTAAGAGTCGCAACGATGGGTTTACTTACCCTGATCGGGGTAGAACTGTCTTTGGAAACTTTGGAGTCAAACTCAAATGCGAAATTCGCGAAAAACAGGGAAACCCAGTCGACTTGGTTCGTTCGAGATGCTTGAAGATCGGCGAATGTTGGCCACCGTGACGGCTGAACTTTTCTACGTGCCACCGAGCGTCAGTCCCGGTGAGCTGGTCGAAGTTTCGGTCAGGATAAAGTACAGCAATGACGACAACGATGGCCCTTGGCAAGTCCAGCAGCTGGACTTGCGAGAATCGGACCCGGCATTCATTTATCAAAACATCGCAGAACGTGACAATCCGATTCAAATTTTCCATCAAGACACCTGGCACTATTATTCGTTCAGACACATCAGACTTAGCGACTGGGACGACGGTGGCAACGGCATCGAGTTGTTCGTCTATGCCCAAGTCGATGATAACGACTTCAACTTCTTCAGCCCTTCGGACTCTTCGCCCGTAAGGAATGTCCCTGTTATTGCCGAAGCGCCGCCGACAGTTCCAGGTTCCATCATCAATTCGAGTGTCTCGAAGAACCGAGCAACGATTACATGGGGAGAATCAACGGATGTTAACGGGGACCTGATAATTTATGAGTCTCAGATTGGTATTGACGGTTTGAATTGGGGGCAAACGATCCGCGGAACCACGACACAGAGAACGTTTAGCGATCTCGTCCCGTCAACGACCTATCATGTACGCGTCCGAGCGGATGACTCTTTGAGTACAAGTGCCTGGCGAACCAACGTTTTCACAACGTTGGGCGAAGAAATCGTGTTCGCCGGGGCTCGGTCGGACAATCAGGTTGAGCTGTTTCAATCCGATGGTTCTTCCACGGGGACGAACCTGTTGAAAAATATCGGTGGCACGCAAAGTTCAGACCCGCACGAGCTGACGGTTGTTGGTGATACACTTTACTTCGCAGCCACAGGGGCCAACGATAATGTGGAGCTGTTCAAGACAACGTCCAATGGAACGACCTCACGTGTTAAGGACCTGGCTGGCAGCATTAGTTCGAATCCAAGCGAGCTGACGGAACTCGACGGCCAACTGTACTTTGCCGCGACAGGTTCCGACGGTGACAGGGAGCTTTACAAGACCGATGGGACTGGCCCAGGTACCGTCCGCGTTAAAAATCTCTCTGGTGACACGAGCTCTGACCCGGCAGACCTGACCGTCTTCAAAGACAAGCTGTATTTCACCGCCACCAGCGATACGGGCCAGCGTGAGCTTTATTCAAGCGACGGGACAGGACCGGGTACTTTCCGCGTACGAAATCTGTATGGCGAAGCAGTCAGTGCCGACCCGGAATACTTAACTGTCGCGGGTAACCATCTGTACTTTGTCGCGACAACACGATCTGGAGACCGGGAGCTTTACAAGACAAACGGCACGTTCGAAGGAACCGAACTCGTTGAAGATATTGGCGGTGAAGTTAGTGGATCGCCTTCGCAGTTGGCCGCCTTCAACGACATCCTTTACTTTCGAGCTCGGGGAGAGGACCGTCAAATCGAGCTATGGAGGTCCAACGGCACGGAAATCGGGACTCGACCAGTCGCGGATCTGAATGGCAACGAAACAAGCAATCCGCGACGCATGACTGAGTATGACGGAAAGTTGTACTTCGTCGCACTATCGCCAGGCGGTGCGGAACTCCATGTGACGGATGGCACCACCGCAGGGACAACTTTGCTTGTTGATCTTCACGGTTCGGTCAGTTCCGACCCCAAGGATCTGACAGTTGTTGGAGACACATTGTTTTTCTCAGCATTGGGGGCTGATGGCGAACGGGAACTTTACTCATCGGACGGCACAGCAGCGGGCACCGGTCGCTTGAAAGACATTGGCGGATCAGTCAGTTCCAATCCACACAACTTGACGGCTGCCGGTGGCCAACTGTACTTCGCTGCCACGACGTCCAACGGTGAAATTGAATTGTTTGAAAGTAATGGAACCAGCAGGGGAACGACGCTGGTAAAGAACCTCAGCGGCAGTCCGGCTCCGCGCGAAATCGTCGCGTTTGAGATTAATGATGTGGGAGCTACGGGGGCTGGTACTGGCTCGGGCACGGCAAGTCCGATTGCGTATGATCTGCTGTCGGATCGAGACCCGCGAGGGGACGAGGATGAACGGGAATCCACCTACGCTACTATCTTCGCCGAGTGGGAGTGATTTGCGCACGGAATGCGTTCGAAATGAGAATTCGTTGATAAAGTCGTTCCTTCGGGCTGCACGAGAACAGCTTGTGGTCGCGACTATTTTCGTATCGATTTCCGAGTCAACAAAGTAACCCGTTGAGTAAAGTTTCTATCTCGATGTGCCCTCGAGTTCAGCTTCGAAGTCAGGAATTCGGCGTCATGACGCTACCCGAACATCTTGCGAACCATCGCCATGAATCGCTGAGGAAGAAACTCGATCGCCGAGTCGCCGACTGAAAGCACATGTTTGATGTTGTCGAGGATGTCGCCTTCACCAGCCCAGTGTTTTTCAACGGCAGTACGAACGGCAGATTTGTCGAGTTCCAGAAATTTATTTAGCCCCATCGTCAACACAATCATGTCGTCCAACCAGCCGGCGATGGGAATAAAATCCGGCACCAAGTCGATGGGGCTGATGACATAACCAACCGCCAAAACAAGGGCGCCTTTATTTTCGATCGGAATGGACTTGTCGAAAATACACTTGATGGCCAGATGAAACATATCGGGCAGAATCGCCAGCGTTTCAACCAACTTGTCGTACTCGGGGCCTTTGCCCGATTCACCGCGACTTTCCAGTTGCTTTCGAATCTTTCCTCTTAGTTTCTGATAGAAATCTAAAGCTTTTTCTTCGCTACCGACTTCGTTCGCTACAGATTCGTTGCCTGAACTCATGCTTGCCCCCGGTGCTCATTCGAAAATTGTCAAAGACGCTAGGAATGTCGGGGCGATTCTACGCATTCGACACTCATAAGACAAATTTCGATTTCTGCACCACCGCAGATTCTTACGGCTTGTTAGCCCAGATCAACCGAACCACAGTCGGCGCGACCCACAAGCGATTTCATTCGCCCAACGTTCAAGATTTTTGTTGAGGGAAGATTTGAAACCGCAAATCCTCGGCTGGATGAAGTTGGTAATTGTTATCGAACTGGCAATTTGGGGTCCAAAGTGTTCATAAGCCGTTTAGACTGTGAAGACAGGCTTTCTTCGAAAACAAATAATTGAACGGACCAACGGGGAGTCATCGCGTGATGAGAATGAATATCAAGCGACTTTTACAAGCGACATTATTGCTATCCACGATTGGGATGGTTGCGCCCGCGTTTGGGCAAATCATTCATTCTGACGACTTTAATGCTGATTCGTCGGGCAGCTACCGCACCTTGCTGTTCACACCAGAAAATGATGATGTCACCTATGCCTTCGACTACGGCGCGATCGGCATCCCCGAAGCACCTAATTCTGACGGCGGTGGAACCAGCGGCGTTTTGATGCGAGCCAACAATCCTGTTGGTGGCACGGGCGCAACGAGCGCTGTCCAAATCGTCCCACAAGGTGTCGGCATGAATCTGGAAGGTAAGGACTACCGTGTAACCGCGGACCTATGGATGAACGCGAACGGCCCACTTCCCGGCGGCGGCGGCGGCTCGACGCAGGCATTCATGATGGGAGTTGGGTTTAGGGCGAATCCTGGAATGTCCGCAATTGAAATCGGCAACGACAGCGGCACCTACTTCACAGTGACCGGTGAAGGTGGAGCGTCCACAGATATTCGGTCGTTCACCAACGACGGGTTTAATGCTGACGGGATCAATCAAGGGCCATCAAACAATTCGAATGACGATTACTATGCTGGAATCTTTCCGGGTGGTATTGATGTTGGTCAACTGCCAATCCAGGGCGGGACGGATAACCAGATCGGCGTGACAGTCCAAGGGCAAATGGCTTTTGCCTGGCATGAGCTGAGAATTGACAAGGTGGGCACCCAAGTCGATTTTTACATCGACGACCTACTTATCGCTTCAGACACCGATGCGAACACTGAAGGTAATGTGATGCTCGGTTATGGCGACTACTTTTCCAGTGTCAGCGATGCTCCGCAGTGGTCATTCGGATTGTGGGACAATTTTCTGGTCGAAGAAATCACAGATTCGCTCGCTGGCGATTTTGATGAGAACGGCGTCTACGACTGTGCCGACATTGATTTTATGGTGGCTGAAATCGCTTCCGGAAACGCCGGTACCATTGTTGATCTGACTGGCGACGGCATGCAAGACATCGACGACATCACGGCTTGGCTTGCTTTGGCTGGTGAAGCCAATTTAGGTCCAGGAAAGACCTACCTGTTCGCCGATGCAAACCTGGATGGTTCGGTGGACGTGGCTGACTTCAATGCTTGGAACGCGAACAAGTTTACCGCCACGGCTGCCTGGTGTAGCGGTGATTTTAGCGCCGATGGATCGGTGGACGTGACGGATTTCAATTCCTGGAACGCCAATAAGTTCACCAGCTCGGATGCGGCCGCCGTGCCGGAACCAAGTACCTTGGCACTGCTCGCGTTGGCAGGACTGACGATGGTCGGTTTCGTGCGACGGAGAAAGTAAGCGGTATCATTTGCTGCTTGACGAATCTGGGGAATCAGCGACTATGCGGCTGATTCTCTTCCGTTCGCACAGGCGAATGCCGGTGCGGATGCGCAATAACGCTCAGACGCTACTTCTTTTTTATCTTCGCCCACGAATCACGTAGCGAAACGGTGCGATTAAAGACCATCGCATCGGGCTTGGAATCGACCGAGTCGACGCAGAAATATCCCATGCGCTCAAACTGAAATCGCTCGCCGGGCTTTGCATCCGCCAAACTGGGCTCTACGCGACAATTCGACAAGACTTCCAGCGAATTGGGATTCAGGTTGTCGAGGAATGTGCCACCTTCCGGAACTTCATCGGGGTTTGGCACGCCGAACAGATGGTCGTACAGCCGCAGCTCTGCAGGAATCGAATGTTCTGCCGACACCCAGTGGATCGTCCCTTTGACTTTGCGACCATCCGGAGCCTTACCACCCTTAGTTTCGGGGTCGTAAGTACAACGCAATTCGGTGACTTCTCCGGATTCGTCCTTGATTACGCTCTCACACTTCAGGAAGTAAGCGTAGCGTAACCGAACTTCCTTGCCGGGAGCCAAACGGAAGTACTTTTTGGGTGGGTCTTCCATAAAGTCCGTGCGCTCGATGTAAATCTCGCGCGAGAACGGGACTTTTCGCAATCCAGCCGATTCGTCTTCGGGATTGTTGACGGCGTCCAATTGTTGCACTTCGCCTTCGGGAAGGTTCTCAATCACGACCTTCAAAGGACGAAGCACTCCCATGACGCGGTTGGCGACTTTGTTGAGATGCCCTCGAATGCTGTTCTCAAGAACCACCATATCTATGGTACTATTGAACTTGGCGACTCCGATGGTCTTGCAAAACTGCCGCAACGATTCGGGCGTATAGCCTCGACGCCGCAAACCGCGAATGGTGAGCATGCGAGGGTCGTCCCAACCGGAAACATGATTCTCTTTGACCAACTGCAGCAGCTTACGTTTGCTCATGACGGCGAAGGTAAGATTCAACCGCGCAAATTCAATCTGCTGCGGGTGATGAATCTCCAACTTTTCAATAAACCAATCGTAAAGCGGACGGTGATCTTCAAATTCCAGCGTACAGATCGAGTGGGTGACTCCCTCTAACGAGTCGGATTGGCCGTGTGTAAAGTCGTACATGGGATAAATGCACCACTTGTCGCCAGTCCGATGATGATGGGCTCGCATGATTCGATATAGCACCGGGTCGCGCATATTCAAGTTGGGCGATTGCATATCAAACTCGCCAGCGGTCATCTTTTCGAACAGCTCGAGATTCTCCTCGACCGACCGGCCACGATATGGACTGTCCTTTCCCGGCTTGGTCGGCGTGCCACGATACTCGCGCATCTCTTCCGCATTCAAATCGCAGACGAACGCGTTGCCGCCTTTTATGAGTTGAATAGCCCATGTGTGAATCTGGTCAAAGTAGCCCGAAGCGAATAGCAGGTTGTCCCATTCAAAACCCAACCAGCGCACGTCCTCTTGAATCGACTCGACGTACTCCGTCTCTTCTTTCGACGGATTCGTATCGTCAAAGCGCAGGTTACACTTACCACCAAATTGTTCGGCCAGTCCGAAATTCAGGCAGATACTCTTGGCATGACCAATGTGCAAATACCCGTTGGGTTCCGGCGGGAAGCGAGTCTGGACTTGGCCGTCGTTTTTGCCAGCCGCAATATCTGCATCAATGATCTGCTCGATAAAGTTTCTGCGCTCACGGGTCGAATCGTCAGCACCGTTCGAATCTTGTTCTTTGTTCATATCAGTCCGTGAATTCATGGTCAGCCTCGCCATCCACAGGCGTGGACGTTACGAAAGTTTAGCGGACCGCCCGTTTGGGGCTATAGGGATATGCCGTCGCCCGGCTCAACGCGTGAAAAACGCATCCATGAATTTGAACGGCAGTTGGGTGGTTTTCTGCGTTTTGCATCGCTGATCCAGCCAGATAATCTGCATTCCGGCTCCGTCCGCAACGACCAACTGGTCGCCAATCTCCTGAATCGCGTACAGCGTTGAACCCTTGAGGTGAGCTTCGTGGAGTTTCATTTTCTCAGGCGAGACCACGATCACCTCGCCGCTCGTATAAGTCGTATACGCCGTGTTGCCATTGCGCAGCCGCACAACGTTGTTCACAAATCCAATGTCTTTGCACTCCCAAACGATCTCGCCACGAGGATCAAACTCAACGAGCCGATTGTTGCCCGAGTCCGCAATCAGGGTGTTGCCATTGGGCAGACGATCTATATCGAAAGGGTTTTCCAAACCTTGGACTTGCCAGACAGGGTGCCCTCTAGCATTAAACTCCTTGGCTATCCCAGTACCATTCTCGAGGACAAGCAGGTTATCGTTGGGAAGATATTCAATGTCGCTGGGCGATTTCAGGTTCTCAATGACTCTCAGCTTTTTCCCGTCCTGATCCACAACAAGAGCGCTGCCCGAATCTCGACCAGCGATCACGATGCGACCATCGAGCAGCAGTTGTGCGTCGTAGGCAGACATAGGAATGGAAAACCGAACCGCCCCGGTCAAATCGCAAAGCTGAACGCTTCCACTGGAAGTCGACAACAGGACTTGTTGAACTTCTTCTTTTCTGGCAACCGAAACCGTTCGTTTCTCAAGAATATCAGGTTGAGCCCGCAACCATCCGGTCCACTTTGCCAAAGCCGGTTGTCGCATCGCTGCAAGACCGTAGGGAACGTAATTGAAGGACGAACCACTGAATTCCTGCAACACATCAAAAGCGGCTGAGCGAATCCGCCCATCCTTAAAATCAAGCAATTGGACCAATCGAACACCGCCTGCTTTCTCACCGCGGCGTAACAATACCGTCGCGGCAGCCAACGAGACGGAATCAGAATCGGATGTTAGCAATCCACGCATTCGATCTGTCGCGGATGGAGAAGAGTCCAATTTGCCGAACGCATGAATTGACGCACAGCGAACGTTTTCACTCCAGTGCTCCAAACCCGCGACGACCAATTTCAGATGTTTCGGCTTAGCGTTGCGTTCAATCAGTCGTGTTATCTCGCGGTTGGCAAAATCACTCACCGTCGCCTGCATGGAGTTCAAAGCCAGCTCTACGATTCCGTCCGCTTCCAGGTATTCCAACTGACGTAGACAAGCCACAACAACCGATTCAACCTCGCATACTCCCAATTGACCGAGTAAGCGAACGACGCGTTCACGAACCTCAATATCGCTCGAGTCCCTGGCGGCTTCCAATGCTGGAATGGCAGGCACACCGATTTCGAGAATCTCGGTTTGGGCTGCGTGGCGTTCCGCATAACGCGGCGAACCCAGACTGGAAACGATTTCCGCGGCTCGCTTGGCAGCGGCTTCTGAATCCTGCAGCGAATTCAAGTAGGCCACCATCGACGGGATCGTCACGGGAATATCATTCCGGGACAACACATTCCGGTCCACCACGCGGGACATGGTACTCGTCTGTTCGGCAATCTGCCCGATGGCCTGAATCGGCGAGATAGCCGAGCAAGCGAACAAAAGTGCGATCGTGGCAAAGCGTGACATCATGACAGCCGTTGGGAATGTACTTAACAGGCTGATTCAATTTAAGCCGACGCCCGACGGATCACAAACTCTAATTGAGCGTCTCGTCTGCCCGCAAGTAAATCCCATCACACAGCCGCTATTGCGCGATCGATTCGCGTCAGGCATCGGTCACGCCCCAAGATCGAAAGCGTATCGAAGATCCCGAAACCGACAGCTTTCCCAGTGGTTGCGACACGTAACGAATGCACAATCTGCCCGATTTTGATTCCCTCGGCTTCGACCCAATCCTTCAGTAGCTTCTCTAGCGCCTCGGGATCAAACGAGTCTGTGTCAGCCAGGACCCCACGAAACTTGGTGAGTATTGCAACCGCATCTTCGGGCTTGCGCAGCCGTTTCTCAAACGCTTTTTGGTCGTACGCGATCTTATCGTCGTCTATCAGAAAGTCGTCGTAATCCAGAATGTCGCCAGCGACTTTCAGCCGGTCGGCTGCGGCTTCGCAAATTCGCGTGAGCAGCGGAGCCGTATCGCAGGGCGGCGGGTCTGCAATCAAGCCGGCTTTTTGCAAGTAAGGAAGCACACGTGCTACCTTCTGCTTGACCGGCAGTTTCTGCATATAACGATCTTGAAACGAAAGCAGTTTGTTGGGATCGAAACTGGCAGCCGCCTTGTTGACTCGCTCGAGCGAGAAATTTGCAATCATCTCTTCACGACTGAAGTCCTCGGTCTTATCGTCCAGCGACCAACCGAGCAGCACGAGATAATTCATAATCGCATCAGGCAAGAATCCGACCTGTTCGTAAAAATCGACGATAACCGGGTTAAACGTCTCTGCCGAGGTCTGCAAGTCGATACGATCGGCAATCGACTGACCAAGATCGTTCAACGCCTTAAAGTCGCGATTCTTAAGATACTTTTCAAGCTTGCGTTTGCTTAGCTTCGTCTTACTTCCGGGTTCCGCCACAAACGGAATGTGCGCAAACTGCGGCAATTCGTACCCAAGTTGCTGTGCGATAAAAATTTGACGCGGCGTATTGGAAAGGTGTTCTTCTGCACGGATCACATGCGTGATTTCAAAATCATGTTCGTCCACCACCGTTGCCAGATGATACAGACACGAACCGTCGGCTCGCTGGATAACATGATCCTGTTCACGCGCCCAATCGAATTCGACATCACCACGTACAAGATCGTTGATGACCAACTTTCCTTCGCGAGGCATCTTCAGCCGGACGACTGCCTTGCGCCCTTCAGCTTCGAAACGAGCTCGATCTTCATCCGTCGCGGCCATCCATTTACGACTGTAGACAAACGGCTGCTTCGCTTTCTCTGCGGCTTCCCGCTCCTCACGCACTTCGTCCGTCGAGGCAAAATCACGATAGGCGGCTCCGCTTTCCAGCAGGCTTTCAACAGCTTGGCTGTACCGCTCAGAACGCTGCGATTGGTAGTAAGGCGCGTGGGGCCCATCGACTTCCGGGCCTTCGTCCCAATCCATACCCAACCAGCGAAAGCCGTGCAAAATCGGTTGCAGCGCTTCCTCGACATTTCGAGATTGGTCCGTGTCGTCGATACGTAAGATGAACTGGCCGCCGTGCTTGCGGGCGAACAACCAATTAAACAGCGCCGTGCGGACGCCACCAATGTGCAGGAAACCAGTCGGGCTGGGAGCAAAACGCGTGCGGACAGTCATGGCGAGAATCTTGTGCTTTGGTTAAGTAAGAATGTAGCTGGACACCCTACACCTTAGAGAGTTGGGTAGGCAACCGAGGGTTCGGCGTGGGACGAAGAATTAGCCTGACAGCGGGAGATTCGAGGCCCGAAATCTGGGACCCGAAGATGCGGGGCTGGAGAATCGGGGCCGAAGATTCGGGGCCGAAGATTCGGGGCTGGAGAATCTCAGTTCATCCGCTGTCCCCACATGACGCTTTCAAAAGTCCAGTTCGCGTCCGATCCCTTTTCCAGTTCGTGATCTAGGCGGCGCGGCGACTTTGGCGTCGCTGCTTCTTCTTGGACTTGCGGCTAGACGAGGATTCGTCTGGGTCTGTCAGTCGCTCCAATTCGTCGATATCGTCGACTTCCTCGTACTCGACTTCGTACTCATACTCCTCCTCGACTTCTTCTTCCACTTCCTCTTCAGACGCGGCAGTCTTCTTCGTTTTGGCTGGAGATGAGGATTGAGATGAACCACGGCCAAACATCCAGCGGCCACCAGTCCTGGCAGCTCGAGCCTTGGCGGCTTTCTTTTTACGCTGCTGCTTCTTCTTCAATTCTCCAGTGGCTTCGCGAAAAACGTAGCGGGCATAGATCATCATAGAGAAACCAACGAGCACATGCCCCAGCATCGTCAGCGCCACATTCGCCATCATATCGACTTGATTTGCGCCGAGTTGCCACGTGTGAAGATACAGCATCGCAGCGCCGGTATAGCTGGCTGACGCCAACAACAGCACCACGACGGCTCCGCGGCTGCGCCAGAGATCAATCATGACTCGTAGCGCAAGCAGGACCGCGACGACTCCCGCCCCACCGACCCACCAAATGGCTCCGTCGCCAAAAATCGGCTTGTTGGTCAAGAACAGCATCCCAGCCTGGAAAGAACGATGCAGTCCTGTGGCCACATCGAGGCTGGCCAGCCCGCAGAATGCAGCAACGTATAACCACAAAGCGTAAGTGCCACGATAATCGTCCACTTTGTGGCGACGCACGCTGTAGATCGTCAAGGCAATGCAGGCTGCGAAGGCCAGCATCATCGTCGAAATCCAAGTCGTCAGCGTCCCGGTTCCGATCAGTTCGAGCATTGGCGTCAATCGAACCGCGTAATCGGGCAACATCGAGGCTCGCCAGACATAGAGCGTCTGGACAGCAGAAACCAGAATCAGGCCGCACATCAACCAGAGGAACAGGTCGAATTTACGGCGCGGAATCATATCCGTAATTCGCGGCTGCATGTCGGTGGCTGCATCTTCTACATAAAGCTGCAGTCGTGAGTTCGCCGACTTGCCGCGACCGGGAGATTTCGCCCGTGACTGGCTCGCTATCCGTCCCCGTTGGACTTTTCTACGCCGTGTCATTTCGATCACCCAACCACGTGGTGTTTCCTCATGCGCGCATACCGACTCGCATAGACTCTATTTGCTTCGGCAAAATCGTCACGACATCTACAGTTGGAATGCGATGCTAGCGACCGATTCGCTGGATAAGCCGAGTCGCCATCAGCCGCGACGACTTAGGCGCGGGCAACCACAGAATTCCTCAATATGCCGATATTTTCTATCTCGACCTCAGCCACATCGCCGGGTTGGAGAAAGACCTGAGGGGTGCGCGCCACGCCAACTCCGTGCGGCGTACCAGTAAAGATCAAGTCACCAGGCTGGAGCGTGCAAATCTGAGAAATGTAGGCCACCAGAAAATCAATCGAAAAGATGAGATGTTCAGTCGTCGATTGCTGCATGATTTCGCCATTGATGCGCATCGCAATCGACAAGGCATGAGGGTGCTCAACGGCATCTGCTGTAACAAACCAAGGGCCGATCGGGCCGAAGGTATCAAACGATTTGCCCAGCAACCACTGTTTTCCAGGCTTTCCTTTCTGCCAATCACGAGCCGATACATCGTGGCCGCACGTGTAACCGGCGACATGGTTCATCGCATCGGCTTGCGCGATGTCGCGACCGCTCTTACCAATCACGATTACCAACTCGGCTTCGAAATCAACTTGATTCGAGACCGCCGGCAGTTCGATGGGTTGCTCATGAGCCGCGAGTGCCGTGTTCAGTTTATTGAAGATTAGCGGCTCGGAAGGAATCTCCGCACCCGTCTCCTTGGCATGGTCGCGATAATTCAAACCTACACACAGCATTTTGTTCGGTCGTGGAACAGGGGGAAGCCACGTAATTCCCTCCGGATCGACGAGTGGCGCCCCGTCCATCGCATCGGCGACTCGCATACGCTCTTTGGGAATTAGGGCGGCATCCAGAAGGCTTTGGACGCTGGTGTGATTATCCGGTAGCGCTGCCGTGAGATTTACGACCTCTTCCCCTCGCAAACCAACCAGAACGTTCTGATCTCCGAGAACGACACTTCCAAGCTTCATAGTGATTGTCCACCTTTTTCAACACTGGCCCCATTCTCCTAGCCGTGCGACATGCGCAAACCAAACGGCCCGAATAACTCATTCAAACATACCGACTCAAACCGGGAAAGCGAAGCGTACCAATTGACCTGTGGCGGACAAAACCTAGGGTTTTTTATCGCATGCCCGCAACGAGTGGACAGTTCCATTCCTGAATCTCACACACAATCGAATGAGCGACACACAACTGACCACTGACTCATTCCTGCCTCCGGACGTTGCCAACGAAGTCTCGTCGGTCGCTCAGGTGCTATCCTCGCTGGACGAAGCTCCGCTGGACCCGAATTCGCCGTTGATCGCGATGCAGAACCAGCTTGTGCCCGTTCGACTGGGGCTGGCCAGCAGTTTGTTTAATGCACTGCGGGTCCGACACCATCCGACGGCTGCTCACTGCCTTCGAGTCGCCATTGGATGTTCGTCGTGGGCTTTGGCAACTGAGATGTCGGATACGATGCGTGACGAAATCGAAGTCGCTGCATTGCTTCATGATGTCGGCAAAATCGGTGCGCCCGACGATATCCTGAAACAGACGACTTCGCTCAATGCCGATCAATCGGTCATCATGGATCAAACTCGGCGATACAGCCTCCAGATCCTTTCGGCCTGTTGCAACAATCAGGAAGTCATTCGTGTCGTCGCCTATTCCGGTGCCTGGTACGACGGCAGCCGCACACAATATCAGTTGAAGGGCGATGACATCCCGATGGGCGCTCGAATGCTCTCGATCGTTGATGCCTTTGACGCCATGACGACCGATCGCGTTTATCGCAAAGCCATTTCACATGATCGTGCGATTCGCGAACTCTTCGAGTGCAGTGGAACCCAGTTCGATCCTGACCTCGTAC
>CAYYHV010000033.1:20094-28428 GCA_964471695.1 uncultured Pirellulaceae bacterium | reverse complement strand
CTCCAAGTCCCTTTGGCTTTGGAGCCTCGCTCGTATCGAGCATCAGCCGTTTCCCATAAATTGGCGTCCAGTGAAGAATGTTGTTCGGCGGCCGGTGAGGGACGGTCTAGAATAAAGTCGCCAAACCGCTCGAGCTTGCGACCGTATCCAAAATCAAGAAGTTCATAATCGCGGCGGTCGAACATTGGGGGTCCGGGGAATCACGGGTCTCTATGGCTTTTCAGCCGAAAAACGGAAAGAATAAAGTAACACGAATTCACCGCGACGGGAGCCGCCAACATGAATGTACGACTGGGACTGATTTACCTCGTCCTCGTTTTCGCAGCATCATCGCGAATAACGGCTCAAACGACGCCGGAACTTTCCACAGAAAAACCGGTTCTGAATCAGGAAGTGCACCAGAAAGGCGCGGACGACCCAGGCGTGGCGAAAATCGCGGCTTGGGTCAGTGCTCTGGATTCGCCCAAATTCGTCGAGCGACGTGACGCCACCGACTATTTGATTGCCTCGCAGAGCCACTGTGTCCAATCCCTCGAAGCCGCACTGGCGAAGCGATGTAGTATCGAAGTCGAGATGCGAGCGCTGGGGATTTTGGGGCGAATCGCCATAGCGGAGGCGAATTCCAAGAACGAAGCCTTGATGGCATTGCGACGATTGCGTGATGGGCCTCTGGATGGTTTGTCGCGACGTGCCCGAGTCGCTTTGACGCCTGTTCTGGATTATTACAAGGACCGAGCCTTCAAGCTGCTTGTCACCAAAGGGGCTCGTCCCGACAGTTTTCGGGGAATCGTCAACTTCCCAGGTCAAAACCCTGCTGCCCTCAAAGCGTACAGCTCGCGAATCACATTCGACGATAGCTGGAAAGGGAGCGATGAAGACTTGGAGGCACTGGAAGACCTGTACGACCTGAGTGAAATCACGCTTGTTGGCGAGAACATGACGGATGCGTTTCTCAAGCCACTTAAGAATGCAACCTCTCTCAGAGCCGTATCGATTCTCAAGACTAAGATTACGGATGAGGGCTTCAAGTCGTTGGAGAATCTTCCCGTCGAAAGGCTGACGATTCGTTACTCTCCCATTTCGGACAAGTCGATACCAACGATTCGGACGATGAAGAAACTGCAAGGTTTGCAGACGTTCGGAACCGACATTAAGACATCCAAAAGTGATTTGATTGCCGAATTGCACGATGGAATTGAGATCGACCATCGAAGAGGTGGGTTTCTGGGCGTTGGTCCAAGTGGCGGGCTGGTTAACAATCTAGTGGGCTGTGCCATTGGCGATCCCCAGCCTAACAGCGCAGCTCAGAAAGCGGATTTGCGAGCCAACGACATTGTGATCAAATACAACGGCAAGGGTGTTACCGACTTTGACTCGCTTCGAGATTTGATTATGGAAAACAAGGTCGGCGACGAAGTCGCCATCGAGGTATTACGTGGCAAGGCGAAGTTAACCAAAAAAGTCACCCTTGGTGAATGGTCCCTGATTCCGTAGCCACGACCGGCGGACTCTACGTCGCAAATGGTGACATGCCGTAGCGTCGGTTAGCCACGAAGTGGCGACATGATGTAGCCATGGGCACGAGCCCATGGGCCACTTTTCGCATGGGTCTGTCCGTCCACGGGCTGACGCCCGTGGCAACAACATGCCGTCGCTTGGCGTCTAAGACCATAGAGCAGCGGCCGCGTGTTAACGCGACCGCTGGAAAAGGTAGAGTTTTAATTCACGATGTTCGTGACGATTCCGCTGCCTACGGTTCGGTTCCCTTCGCGGATCGCGAAGCGAGCGCCTAGCTCCAGCGCAATTGGCTTTTGCAGTTGCACGCTCAGCTTGATACCGTCACCGGGCATAGCTATCGAAGCACCGCCCATCAGTGCGACTTCGCCAGTTACATCCGAAGTTCGGAAAAAGAACTGCGGCGTGTAACCGTTGACGAAGGGTGTGTGTCGACCACCTTCATGCTTGTCCAACACATACACCTCCGACTCGAATCGTTGACTGGCAATCATGGTTCCGGGCGAAGCCAGGACTTGGCCACGCTCGACGTCTTCGCGAGCTACGCCCCGCAGGAGACAACCGACGTTGTCGCCGGCTGCTGCCGACTCCAACTCATCGGTAAACGTCTTGATCTGCGTACAAACGACGCCCCGTGGTTCCGCCGACTGACCAACAATCTCAACCGATTCGCCTGGGCGAATGATGCCCTGGTCGACGACTCCGGTCACGACCGTTCCGCGACCGGCAATCGAGAATACGTTCTCGATTGGCATGCGAAACGGCTTGTCAATCTGCCGTACGGGATCGGGCACGTGGGTGTCCAATGCTGTCAGCAGTTCAGCAATGCAATGCGTCGCATCCGGATCGGTCGGGTTATCGTGAGCCAGTTTGGCCGAGCCGCGTACGAACGAGACTTCATCACCGACGAATCCGTACTGCGTGAGCATTTCACGCAATTCCAGTTCGACGAGTTCGGGCAAGTCGGGATCGTCCACCAAGTCACACTTGTTCATGAACACGACCAGATGTGGTACACCCACCTGTCGCGCCAGCAGGATGTGCTCGCGCGTTTGGGGCATTGGACCATCGACGGCCGAGACCAGCAGGATGGCTCCATCCATTTGAGCGGCTCCTGAGATCATGTTCTTGATATAGTCGGCGTGTCCGGGACAATCGACGTGCGTGTAGTGTCGATGCTCGGTTTCGTACTGCACGTGGGACGTGATTACCGTGACCGTCTTGTTCTTGTCACGCGTGATGCCGCCTTTTGCGACTTGTTCGTACGATTGATACCTGGCAAGTGCATGCTCAGCCTGAACGCGAAGGATCGCGGTCGTCAAAGTCGTCTTGCCATGGTCGATGTGACCAATGGTGCCCACGTTGACGTGGACCTTGTTGTTAGGGGTATGACTCATCGCTCGTAAGCTCCTTTCAAAAAGGAAGTTTGCCGCTTCGACTGGCCAATCAACGAGGTGAGCAGCCTCGTAGACTTTTTTGTGCACGTGCAGCGCCAGAGCAGTCGTTACGGCAGGAAGTGATTTGTGGGCGGAAGCGATGGCTTGCGCGCCGTGGTATTGTTTTTTGATCAGGTTGCGACACGAAAAAAGCCTGCCAGGCATCGCCGGGCAGGCTTGGGTGACTCAATTTTCGAGAACCTCAACGCTACGCCGGCAGCCTTCCGTTGTCGTAAGACAAGGATGATCGTCGGTAGTCGTAGAAGAAGTTCGTCATGGCATTTTTCCCTTGTGTTGAGGGACAGACATGGCCATGCGGGAAAGGTTCGCGCGACGACGTAGAGCTTGCGCGATTAGCAGTCGTGTTTACGTCGATGGTCGTCGATCAATGATTTGACTTTCTCCGGATCGGGGATACCTGCGACTTCGATCTCGACTCCGCCTTGACCGGCGCTGGAGATGCCCAGTTTGCCGACGCCAAGGATGCGTTGGCCGAAGGATTGGTACAGTTGAACATTTCGCACGTCGCGATGCCAAACTTCGATCAGCGATTTTGAGAGGACGCCTTTACGAAGGGTGATGCGGTCGTTTGTGACGGTGAGTGTGGTTCCGATACTGTCCAGCCACCAGAAGAAGAAAATGATCAGACCGACGCCGACCAGGCTGAGGAGGCAAGTAAGTACAAAGGCCAAGGGATGATTACGAAACATAGACGGGTGGGCTTCGTAGAGAATCTCTTCGGTCATTTTGATACTCGCGGAATTAATGTGAGGTGGATTCTTCGGTTATTCGTCTGGGAGACGCAAATCTTGGATTTGTGCGAAACAGGGTCGTGGCTGGAAAATGCCACGAAATCCCGGCTCAAACGACTCCAAACCAACGAAGCAGGTGCAGGCAGAGGCACGAATAGATTCCGGCGGACCAATCGTCGGCCATAATGCCCAACCCGTCTTTCAATTTTTCGAGCTGCGGAGCGGGCGGCGGTTTGCTGATGTCAAAGACGCGATGCAGCGCGAATCCGGCAACCAGCATCCACGGTGACCACATTTCAGCAGCTGGAATGAGGAAGAAAGTCATCGGTAGGCTGGCGATTTCGTCCCACACGACGGCTCCTGGGTCTTTTCGGCCGATGCGATGGGCTGCACGCGTGCAGATAGGAATGCCAATCAGGGACAGCAGCACGATCACAACGACTTGTGCAACGACGCTTGATAGATGATTGATAGCCATGGCCAACGGGATGCCCCAGAGGCAACCAAAGGTACCTGGCGCGAACGGAATCAGACCCAATCCAGCTCCGGTGGCGAGAAAGAAATCCGGATATCGGAGTTGGCTGAGCAGTTCCCGATTCGTGGGAGCTGCTGGTTTGGACGGATAATCGTTTTCGTTTGTCATGCCAGTATGCTACCGTCGTTGCCGTGAACGAGAAACGTGTGCCCGTACCGCCGAGTCTCGCATGTAGACAAATCACGCGGGCTCAACCTTGACGCAAATAGCCAAATCGCAAGAATTCGAGCTGATTTCGCCAGTTTTCCAATTTGAAATTCGACTGATATGACCGACAAACCAAGCCCCATCGAAGTCTTCAAGATCGACAGCCAGTATCTTCTCGGTGAGATTCCCGAGGAATTGGTCAACGGCGATGCCAATTTCGGCAAAGGGAGTGTGCAGCTTCTAAAGCATCATGGCACCTACCAACAAGACAATCGTGACAACCGAGCCGAGGCCAAAGCCGATGGGCGCGGACGTGATTATATGTTCATGGTCCGTTCTCGGATTCCCGGCGGCAAAGTCACTGCGGACCAGATGGCTGCACAAATTCAGATGTGCGATGACCTCGGTAACAATACGCTGCGCATCACCAGTCGCCAAGGATTGCAGTTGCACGGCGTCGTGAAGGACGACTTGAAGGAAACCATCGCGCGGATCAACGAGACGCAACTGACGACTTTGGGGGCCTGCGGTGACGTGAACCGCAATGTGATGTGCTGCCCTGCCCCCTATAAGAATGCGATCTACGATGAGATGCAGCGAGTCGCCGACTTGATCGCGAATCACTTGGCGCCCCAAACGACTGCCTACCATGAAATCTGGTTGAAGAATGGCGAAGAGAAAGAGTTGGTTGCCGGCGGAGCCAATGGTCACGAAGTGGAGCCGATTTATGGCAAGACCTACATGCCTCGCAAATTCAAAACGGCCATCTGCTTGCCGGAAGACAACTGCATCGACATCTACACCCACGATCTGGGTCTGTTGGCTCTTCACGATGGCGAGAAAATCACTGGTTACAACGTCCTGGTTGGTGGCGGATTTGGCGTGACGCCCAGTGCCAAGAAGACCTTCCCGGCTTTGGCCAAAAAGCTTTGCTACATCACTCCCGATCAGGTGTTGGATGTTGCGACGGCAATCGTCAAAGTCCAGCGTGATTTTGGGAATCGTTCCGATCGCAAGATTGCACGACTAAAATACCTTGTGGCGGATTGGGGCGTTGAGAAGTTCAAAGCCAAGGTAGAAGAGTATTTCGGTTCTTCGCTACCTGACGCGACGGCTGATGACGTCACAGGCATCGACGACCATATTGGTTGGGATGAGCAAGGCGATGGAAACTGGTTCTACGGCTTAAACGTTGAGAATGGTCGTATTCACGACGTCGACGACATGAAGCTGAAGACTGCTATCCTGGAAATTTGCACAACGATCAAACCCAACATTCGATTGACGGCGCATCAGAGCATTATCTTCTGTGACGTCAAACCGGAGCACAAAGATCGACTGATTGACATTCTCAAATCGCATAACGTTACGTTAAGCGAAGACATCTCCAACGCGCGACGCTGGTCGATGGCATGTGTGGCTTGGCCGACCTGTGGGTTGTCGATTACTGAATCCGAACGAGCCTTGCCGGGAATGGTTGATTTGCTCGAAGTCGAAATCTCAAAGCTTGGGTTGGAATCCGAGCAATTTAATCTGCGGATGACTGGCTGTCCTAATGGATGTGCCCGACCTTATAACCCGGACATCGGGTTGGTGGGCAAAGCCAAGGAAAAGTACACCGTCTTTCTTGGTGGTCGTCGGGAAGGAAATCGGCTGAGCTTTATCTACAAGGATATGGTTCCCGCAAACGATGTCGTACCTGAGCTGGCCAAAGTCTTTGCGTACTTCAAGCAAGATCGGGAATCGAACGAGTCGTTTGGCGACTTTTGTAACCGAAAAGGTCAGGAGGATTTGGTTGCCTGGTCGGATCAATTCCAAGCCTGACTTGGCCGGTGCTTATTGGGTCAAACTTGTTTCACTCGGTAACGTTCGTTGTATGTTACGGTTCGAGTCGTCCATGAATGCCTCAAACTCATCAGCCGGCAGGGGGCGACTGTAGAAGTATCCTTGGTACTCGTCGCAATCCAACGACTTGAGGTATTCCAGTTGTTCGGCCGTTTCCACGCCTTCCGCGAGTACTTTGACCCCAATGGCCTTGC
The DNA here is from genome assembly GCA_964471695.1 of uncultured Pirellulaceae bacterium. GTDB lineage: Bacteria > Planctomycetota > Planctomycetia > Pirellulales > Pirellulaceae > CAYYHV01. The sequence goes on along the minus strand of CAYYHV010000033.1, from coordinate 22,004 downwards.
TCAGAGCAACGATACTTGAGGCAATCACGCCGTCGTCCGCTAAGGGGATGTCTTTGACAAATGTCCGGTCGATTTTCAAGCGATCCAGTGGAAACTGTCGCAGGTAGGCGAGCGAGGAGTATCCTGTTCCAAAATCATCGATGCTGATTTTCGCCCCGATTTTTTTGAGACGCACGAGTTTGGCGATGGCCTGATCCACATCCTCAATCAGCAGGCTTTCAGTGATCTCAAAATCCAGTTTGCTGGCTTGGATGCCGAATTCGTTCATCGAGCGTTCAATACTTGGATTGAAATTGTCGTCTTTGAACTGGACCGGACTGACGTTGATGGACATCTCGATGTTGATGCCCATCTGTTCCCAAGTGTGCAGCTGACGGCACGCCTCCCAGATGATCCATTGCCCAACGTTGATGATTTCTCGAGTCTTCTCGAGGATAGGGATAAAACGTGCTGGCGAAATGACTTCGCCATCCCGCCGCCATCTTAGTAGTGCTTCGGCTCCGACGACTTTGCCCGTCGCCATGCAGACCTGCGGTTGGTAGACAAGAAAGAACTCTTCTCGTTCCAATGCGGACAACAAGTGTTCCTGTAAAGTTCGGAATTCGTTCAATTGATCCGTCATACTCGCGTCGTAGTGAGCGAAGCCCATCCGTGCTTCTTTTGCGCGAAACATCGCGGTGTCGGAAAATATCTGCAGTTTGGCTGCATCGTGAGTATCGTCGGGACATAGTGCGATTCCTACGCTTGAGCCCAGCGGGAAGTCGACGTCCTCGAAAACGTACCGTTTCTTAAGTAAGTCACACGTCTTGGCTGCGTGAAGACCAGCATTGTGGGCGGAGCCGACATTGGGAATGATCACGCAAAATTCGTCCCCACCCAGGCGCGCGACAATCGCATCTTTTGAGAAGTACTGTTTCAGCCGACTGGCAATTTCTACCAACGCGAAATCACCCACTTGGTGGCCCAGTGTATCGTTGACTTCTTTGAATCCATCCATGTCAAGCAAGAGCAGCGCCATGCGCTCATGAGTGGCAACAGCGCGCTCTACCGTGGCTTGTAGCTCGATATGAAACTGGTGACGATTCAGCAAGCCGGTAAGTGAGTCCGTTGTAGCAAGTCCATGAAGCAGCTTGCTCTTTTGTCTCAATCGTTCACTCAGGTCGATCAGGTCGCGGGTTCGCGCTTTGAATAAGGCCTCACCATGCTGGCAGCAGAAAAACAGGCAGAAGGCAGTTCCGCAGGTCAGTGTGAGTTCATCCAGCCGTTGATTCCAGAGTTCATCCAACCCGTAGGCAGCCCAGAAAAACGTGAAGTGTCCGACGACGTTCATTAACGTCCAGTAGAAAGCGGCTCTCACGCCAAGCAGTTGCGATGCGATCAGAATCGAAGCCGAGTAAAAGAACATGGTGCGCTGCAACGAAGATGCGCTGAGCGACACAGTTACCAAACCGATTGCCGAAGCCGTCAGGCTTACATGCATGATGCCGGCGTAGGAGCGGTTGCGTTCGCCTTTACTGAGAATCGCAATGGCAAACATGACTGCGGCTTCTGTGAAGCAGATGCGGGAGCCGTCCACGAAGCCGCGCATGGCGAGATAAAATGCAAAGAACAACCAAGTGCCAAACTGGACATACAACAGTCGCCATACTCGCAACACGCGCAGAGCTTCGACGCTTCCTTTTTCGACGAGAGAATCGTCGGTATTCTGATTTGGATGGGACGCGGGCACGGGTCGCAAGTGGCTGAGCTAGAAAGGCTTGTTTCATCGTTAAGGCTATGAAATGGTAGCTTTCGAACTCGCCATTTGTCGAATTTGTCGGGAGTGACGCAGCGCATATGCGTGTCAGTGAAAATCGGCATAACCCGCGCCACTTTCTCGCCGGAAAGTAGTGACAGTTTCAGTGTCTTCA
>CAYYHV010000033.1:0-20084 GCA_964471695.1 uncultured Pirellulaceae bacterium | reverse complement strand
CGTATTGGACAGGCGCTAAACTTCTTCGAAAGCTTTCGAACAACGAAAGCTAGTGCAGTAACGATCTATGGAACGCACCGCAATTGCGATCAGGCAAGCTCCGATTTCAGTCCAGCCCAAGAGAGCGACTCGGGCTTCGTCACTTCTGACGCCAGGAGTGTTCCGCCGATGGCATCCAAATGGTTGTGGTAGCGTCTCGTTCCCACAAGAACGGTTTCGTCAGGGCCCCGCAGATCAAACTTAGTTGTAAACCAGCCCTTGGAGAGGTGTAGTTGGTTGTCTTTGCCAAACGCATGCTCCAGCGTTCGTCCGATCCAGGGGCGATGCGTGAGTTTCCAACCATCATCCGATCGAATCAATGAACACTTCGCTTTGGCTGGAATGGCGCCGACATCGTTGGTGGGGAAAACGACGATCGAGTCGCCGGGGACACCGGAGGCTCCCCACCAGCTCCGGACAGCATCTACGATGACGTGGCGATAGTAGACTTCGCGCCGATAGACCCATCGGAAAATCATCGCGCACGCAATGAACATGGCAAGATTCAGGACGGTAGCCATCGTTGGGCTGAAGGCGTACAACGCCATCATGGCGGCACAAGCCGATTTGTTGGCGACTTCGAATATGGCGTCAAGAAATGGGACGGGAGTCAGCCAGATCAGGACTTCGAAGAAGAACTTTACCGAGTTGATCGCCAAGACATTGATGACGGTCGCGAGACTTAGAAGGGTTTCGGCAGTGAACGAAAACATGCCCAATTGATAGACGGTGGCAACCTCCATTTCGCCGGACGATTCGCCACTCATCATGAAGCGAATGGTAATCAAGGTAATAATACCGGCAAAGGCTTCGATCTTATCAACGGCTTGCGCGAAGGGTTTCGAGACTTTTGAGAATCGCGGTATCGACGTGGCGATCGTCAGCGCGAGGAATGTCCAGAATACCGCCGGATTCTTGAGTGGGCCTGCAGCCTGGAGTAGCGCATTGTTATCGCCCAGAATAGATTCCCCGTAGAGTGCCATGCCGGACAGGCAAGTCAGTCCGAAAAATGGCGAGAGTGCGATTGGAGCCAGAGGGCCCAGCCAATCCGATGCCGAAAGCTGGTTTCCCAGTTGGTCAGAGAGTTGTTCAGCCGCAATGGCGGTTTGGGGCGACAGGCCGTTTCCCAACTCCTTGAGATCAGGGATTTTGATGTCCGAGACATCGGGCATCGGCAAATCAGTCGACTGGTCTTCAGCCGCCGTTGATGCCTGGGCCGGAAGGTTTGCTGGTTGATAACTGGATATCAGGATTAACCCAACCAGAACGATATGGAGTAGATTGGTGTACTTCATGATGACTCGAAGAGGAAGTTTGGCACGCAGGCCCTGCAATCGACCTGATCTGCGAGAATTTTAACAATCCATCGGATTTCGTGAACCGCGAGTTTTTGGGCTGCGACTTAGTTATTGGATCATGAAGCGTTCATCGGAAGACATACTCACCGAGTTGCTGGTCATGCAATCGCAAGATGGCGATGTCGCTGCATGGAGACAGTTGGTTGGAATGTGGCAAAAACCACTCTTTCGGCATGCTCTCCGGCTCACAGGGCGTCATGAGCCGGCTCGTGACGTGACGCAAGAAGCCTGGATGGCGATGGTGCGTGGCATTAAGCGCTTGGATGATCCGGCTCGGTTTCGCGCATGGGCTTTTCGTATCGTTTCGAATAAGGCCGCGGACTGGGTCCGAAAGCAGGCACGGCGTCAGAAACTGATCGACGCTGCGAAAGAGGAGGCGGAGCGGGGAGCCGACGAATTGGAATCCAATGCGGAATCGGACGTTGTTTCCAATCTCCGATCGGCGATTCGCAAGCTACCACCTGATCGCCGGAGTTTGTTGTCTATGTTTTACATCGACGGTATGTCGTTGAATGAAATTGCGGATGTACTCAGGATTCCTCTGGGTACCGTCAAGTCTCGAATGCACAGCGTTCGACAAGAGCTCAAGTCGATTGTTGAAAGGAATAATGACGAATGAATGATCATTTGGATCAATCTATTTTGGCAGCCCTGAACGCAGAAGACGCCGGGTTCGAAGAGCTCGACGAGCAATCAATCCACGAAGCACTGGTTGGTGTTTTCGTTGGCAAATCACGATGGCTTGCCGCGCTGGGGTTTGTCATGACGCTGATTTTTCTCGCGATCGCCGTGTTCTCAGCGATTCGGTTCTTTCAGGTGGAATCGACTAAGGAGCTGATTGCCTGGGCGACGGCTTTCCTGTTTTGCGTATCCAGCGTGGCGATGTTGAAGATCTGGTATTGGTTGCAGATGAGTCAGAATGCAGTAACTCGCGAGATCAAGCGATTTGAACTCCAGTTGGCTCGCCTGCAATCCCAACTGGGCAAGTAGGCATAGTCTTCGACCGCAGCGGAGCACTATCAGGAATACTCCACTCGCCGGAGATTCGATGTGCCTTTAGAATTCGGGCATGTCTGGCAATGTAAAGATAAGACTGGGGCTGATACAGATGCGATGCGATGCATCGCGCGACGTGAATCTGGAACGCGCTTTCGCGTTCGTTGATCAAGCAGCCGCCAACGGCGCCCAGGTGATTTGTCTGCCCGAGTTATTTCTGTCGCCCTATTTTTGTCAGACGGAAGACCATTGCCAGTTTGATCTGGCGGAATCGGTGCCTGGTCCCACGACTAGATCGCTGTCGAAAGTCGCCAAAGCGCATAACGTGGTGATCGTTGCCAGTCTGTTTGAACGGCGTGCCCAGGGGATCTATCACAATACGACGGCTGTGATCGATGCCGACGGTGAGTACCTGGGCAAGTATCGGAAGATGCACATTCCAGACGATCCCCAATTTTACGAGAAATTCTACTTCACGCCGGGCGATCTTGGTTTTCGCGTTTTCGAGACTCGTTATGTCAAGTTGGGCGTCCTGATTTGTTGGGATAAGTGGTTTCCTGAAGCGGCACGAGCTGCTGTTGTACCCGACTGCCATTGGCTGGTTACCGGAGGAAAAACCGACAGAGGGAAACGCACAGTTTGACAGTTGGGAAACGATCCAGCGTTCGCATGCGATCGCGAATGGTTGTTATGTTGCGGCCGTAAATCGTATTGGGACAGAACAAGCCGTCGTTGACTCGTGTATCGAATTTTGGGGGCAGAGTTTCGCCTGTGATCCCAGTGGCCAATTGTTGGCCAAAGCCACTGTTGCCGAGGAAGAGGTTGTGGTTGTCGAACTCAACCTCGATCAAATCGGAATGACGCGAACAATATGGCCGTTCTTCCGCGACCGGCGTATCGACGCTTACGACGGGCTTTCTCATCGATTCCTTGACGAGCCCTAAACCCACGATGACGCGTAGTTCTTCAAATCGTCCCGATCAAGGTTCGTCTCCACGGCGTTTGGGATACCGTATGCCCGCCGAATGGGAGCCGCATCTGGGGACGTGGTTGTCTTGGCCGCACAACGAAGAGACTTGGCATGAAGGGCTGGAGCCGATTTATGAGTTCTTTGCAGATCTGGTCAGTGCGCTTGCCGATTGCGAGCAGGTTCACATCAACGTGCGAGACCACGAAATGGAATTGTTGGCTCGTAAGGTCCTCGGTGGGAGGTGTTCGGACAAGGTCTTCTTTCATCATTTTCCAACGAATGATGCGTGGGTGCGGGATCACGGAGCTGTGATGGTTGTGTCCGATGATGACCGGGAAATCTATCCACCCACAGTCGCGATTGACTGGGGTTACAATGCGTGGGGTGGTAAGTATCCTCCGTTTGATTTTGACAATGCGATTCCCGTTTGCATGGCTCGAGCCCTGGAGTTTCCCTGCGTCAGCGGCGGGATGATTCTTGAAGGCGGCTCGATTGAGGTCAATGGTAGCGGAGACCTGCTGACCACAAAAAACTGTCTGCTCAATACGAATCGAAACCCTGATTTGGACAAATCGCAGATCGAGACCAAGTTGCGGATGTTACTGGGAGTCGAAAAAGTCCATTGGTTGGATGGGGCAATTGTCGGCGATGACACTGACAGTCACATCGACAATCTCGCTCGATTTCTCAACCCGACGACAATCGCAGTCGTCGTGGAAGAAAACAGCGATGACGAGAATTTTGACTCGCTCCAGAACAACTATCAAGCGGTTTGCAATCTGCGGCTGCACCGAGACATCGTCCCAACCGTTATCAAGCTTCCGATGCCTGACCCCGTCGTTGATCGTAGGGGTAACCGATTGCCGGCCAGCTATGCAAATTTCTATATCGCCAACGACTGTGTGATTGTGCCTCAGTACGGCCAGTCAAAAGATGCGGTCGTCCGTGAACTGTTGGCACCGTATTTTCCAGAGCGGAAAATCACGGGTGTAAATTGCCGAGACATCATTCTTGGGTTGGGTGCGATTCACTGCCTGACGCAACAAGTGCCGGCTTGACCGCAGAACAGAAGGGCTTGCGGCTTTGACCTAGTCTTCGAGGGATCGACCTCAAAGACGCATCCGATTGCCACGACTATTCACCCTCGAAAAATTCGCCTTCGATCATTTCTTCGACGGGATCAGGATCAGGCGTTACAGCAGGTCGGAATGGGCTGACCAAAGGGTCGCTGGGCTCAAACATTCCGCCACGGTTCGATGAGCGAACGGCAACGGAGGTGATGCCTGCGGCCAATCCGGTGACTCCGAGCAGTCCACCGAGTCGTCCTCCACCGACTGCGAATCCACCTCCACCACCGCCGCCGTTGACGAAGCTTCCGGTAAGCGGCGTAGATGGGTAGTAGCTGGAAACAGCGCCGCCGTTGAACGCCGTCGCAGGTTGGATAGGAGCCGGTGCACCAGCGAAAGCTGCGGGTCCGACTGGGCCACCCATGACCGCGGGAGTCCCGGCAAAGCTGGGGCCAACCGGTGCGGGAGCAAATGGTCCACCCACATAACCCTGGCCAACAGCGCCCCCATCTCCCGCCAAAGGCATTGGCTGAGCCGCGGGAACGAATGGTCGGAACGCTTGTACGATTGCTTGGGGATCGTCGATGACCGACAAGCACAATGGAGCCGACGTGGCATTGCCGAAGTTGTCGAACGTTGGTTGCATATCACCCGGCGTCAGGTTCTCGTCGGGTAAGTCGCCGTCAATGACTTCATCCGCTAACCCGAGCGGATTGGGTGCGAATGGCTCGGCATTTAAGCCTTCAACAGCGTTGTTGTCACCTGCATCGCCGTTGGCAATCGGATCACGCTCATTGTTGATCGGATCCTGCATGACATCATCCGTGGCCTGATCTCCAGCCGGCGAGTCCAGTTCGCCGAGCAAGTCTTCAACGCTCAGTTCGCCCTGCTCCGTTGGATCAGCAGCGACAGGTTCCTGTTCGCGTTCATCAAGCAGATTGAGCAAGTCATCCTGTTGGGCTTTGACGAATCGTATTGGGTTCTTCCTCGCTCGGTGCCGTGCATCGTCATTCATCTGAGCGCTCGGTTTGACGGCTCGGAACGATAGTGCGCCAAAACCGCCTCGGCCCGCGGCAATGATCGAATAGACGTCGGGTCGGCGCAGGTAGACTTTGAAAAATCCGTTCTCATCGACTTTGGCACTCGTCACTAAACGGTCATCACGAATAATGTAGACCGTGGTGTCACGGACTTTCTTGGGACGTCCTGTATTGCCTTCGATCCCGCATAGTCGTCCGTACATGATATTCTTGGGCGAGAGCATCACAGGGTGAACCTGAGTCGATGTGCTACCCAGTGTCTTGTTGGGATCCGTTGGATTTTTGCTTAGCTCTTTGTTGCCACGAACAATTTCTGCGCCTTCGGGTTCGTTGGAGCCGGGTTCGTTGTTGGCAACGGCTTCTTCAAGAATTGGCTTGTACTTCTCTTCCTCAACAATGCTGGCCTGCATGGAAGGAAATTCCTTTTTCAGAATCTTCTTCAATTGACGAAATGTTGGAGGTACGGCCGCCGACGTAATTTCGACCGCCTCTTTGGCTCGAGGTGCCTGCATAAATTTTATCTTGTCCTTGCGGGCTTCAGCCAGACTGGGAAGCAACTGCAAACCGTAGGCAAGGAAACCTGTGCGACCGCGCGCTACGAGAGAGTAGACTCCAGGTTCCAAATCCCTGATCTCGAAAGTGCCGTCCTGGTCAGTTTTGCCTTGTCCAAGTCTCTCGCCTTTGCGGTAGACTTCGACGTCCAGTTCCTCGGCGCCAAAGGTCATCCCCGATTCCGGGTCAACGGTCTTGATCGTCCCGACCAACCGGCCATCATTCGTCAGACGCACCCAATGCGATCGAATGAAAGTGCTAGGTCCACGCCAGTCTCCGGCGTTACCTTCTGCCTGTTCGTTGGAGTTTTCCGGTAGTTCAGTCGTCGGCAGAGCCGCGTCATCATCGGATTGCGCGTAAAGCGATCCGACGACTACCAAAGAAAGAAGGACAATTCGCAAAAGCGGATGATTCATGTCCGTAACGCCTATATTTTACTTAGTTTTACCCAACCTTCCAGATTAGCCAGTCCCGTGGGGGTCGTCAAACCCTCCATCCTTCCAGATGTCATGCAATCGGCTATTCGAAACTCCTCGCCAGGCGAAAACCGCAAGTCGATGCGGGAGCCTTGGCTCGCTGAAAGTACCGTCGGGCCGATCGCATACCGCTACTGTTATCGGAAAAGCCACCGCCCCGGACCTCTCTGGAGACATCTTCGTCGCTAGGCTGTATCAAAGTCGGCTCTGTCAGAAGCCCCATTTCGCCGTTTTCGCCCCGCGGATAGGGAATCGGAGTACTCGTCGTCCATTCCTCCGCATTACCGTGCAAATCGTAAAAACCGAACCGGTTCGGTTTGAAACGGCGGACGGGTACCGTCTTGTCGCCAGAATTCGATTGGTTCGCGGCGTAGTCATCGAGTAGCGATGGATCGTCGCCGAAGTACCAAGGCGTAATGGAACCGGCTCGCGTCGCGTACTCCCATTCGCCGACCGTCGGTAGTCGGTACCCGGAAGCCGACAAGTCTGTGGCGATCGGGCGATCTTTTTGTCGAGCCATCGTTAGCTCATCTAGGGTGCCGTAGCACGACATCAAGCCTTCGCGTTCCGACCGCCAGATGCAATATTCAGCTGCGTCGTACCAACTGATACCAATCATTGGCGATTTCGGATCGGCGGTATCCAGATCCAGGCTTCGTGTCTTTGTATTGGATATGGCTGCATCCAGAATATCCAACTGGTCGCGTTGATCGTCTGTTGGGTCGGTGAGCGATTCGAGCTTGGCAATTCTCCGTTCGAAATCCGCCGCTGTGTCTTCGAGGAAATCGCGAAACGATGCGACCGTGACTTCGCAGGTCGCCATCTCAAAATTCACAGCCAGACTACGTAGGTGCAGCGTCTCGGAGATATCCAGGCCATCGGTATCGACATCTGTGGATTCAACAGACGCATAAGCGCGCCGTTCTTCCCTGGGGCTGCCGATTCTGATGCTGTCAGGCCTTGCGATACGAACAAAGCCCTCGCCACTAGGTGTGACGCGCCAGTTTCGTTCCGGCGAATATGCAGTAGGCAAAGGGGCGTCCGCAGGTGATTTGATTTGCCACTGTTGGATGAGCCACTCGGATGCAGCGTGAATCGAGGCATTGGGGTGTTGCTGATACAAACCAACGATCCCTGCCCCAATGGACTCCATGCCTGTCGCGGGTGGTTCGTACGACCCCAAAGCCAGCAGGCAGTGGAAGAGCAAGCCGTCGCGGGAGTCGGAGTCAATTAATCGTTCTACCAGTTGGATCAATTTGGGAAGTTCGATTCCGAAATCGGCGACTTCCTGTTCAAACATGGCCATCCGCGTTGGGTCCTTCGCGGATACCATATCGTTCCCAAGAAATTCATCGATGCCACGCAGGTAGAGGATGGTCATCCAGTACCGTGTATCAATTTCGGCTGGAGTAAGTGGAGAATCTTTCAACCTTTGGGCGACGGTCAGCAATTCCGGCGCGATCGACTCGGGCCGCAACTCTTCGGAGTACGACATGCTGCTGCGTAGTGCGAGCAAAAGTTGCGGCATCAGTTCTTCGTCGGCTTCAAACACTCGAGGTAGCAACCATTTGGGTTGATCCTCGTAAAGTTCAAAAAGAATGTTGGCTGCGATGCGTCGCGAGGGCCCTTTCTCGGTGGCAATCGCCGACTCGAGTGATTCGGTCATGGATTGCCGCATCGGTTTCAGCATGCGTATCCATGGGCTGCGTAGCGACGTGCGGCGGTTTGCGACTTCTTCGCGCAACCAATCCACGCAATCAGAGGCCAGTTGGTGTATGCCCGGGTCTGTCGCTTGGCCAAGGGTTTTTGGCGACAGTGACAGCAGGCTACACAGGGCACGTAAGCGGCTTCCATGGGATTGCGAGGGATCACGAACGACGTCGTGAAAGTTGCTCACCAGATCTTCCGTGGTGGTAATCTGCTCGTTAATCAACTGAAGCTCTTGAGCATCGGCGGTAAGTGCTGATGCAAATAATCGCTGTTCGATTGCATCATTCACCTGTTTGGTGTGCGAATCCGAGAAGTGATTCATGGCGAGCGCCAAACGATGTTGGTTGGTTTCTCCCGATTCCCGATCCCAACGATCATTCAGGATGCGAAGCGTTGTCGGTCGCAGTCGCTCTTGTTCCAACTGCAAAAAGATTTCGCCAACGCCTTCGGGGTTCGCTTCAAGTAGTCGTTCGATCTGTGTTCGAACCTGAGCCCTTTTGGCCCGAACCTCTCGCCCCCAAAAGAATGATGAAACGACAAAGCCGATGGTAACGGTCGCCAAAACGGTCAGCAGCAATCCTGCCACCGACGGATTGCGTTTGGCCCATCGCGTCACGCGTTCGACGGTACCCAAGGGACGGGCGCTTACCGGGTCACCGCGCAACCAACATTCGAGGTCACGATTCAGATCAAGTGCCGAGGCGTAACGTTCATCAGGGTCTTTTGCCAGGCAGCTTTTCCAGATCGCATTAATGTCTGCATCAATCGGGCGTTTCTTCTCCGCGCAACGATCCAGTAGTGGCCTGGGTTCTTCATTCAGGATGTGATTCATCAGCTGCGCCTTGGACTTTTCCGCATCTCGAAAGGTCCGTCGGCCAGACAACATTTCATCCATAATGACACCAAGTGACCAAACATCCGTTCGCGCGTCGGCCAGATGACTGTTGCCCGAAGCTTGTTCGGGGCTGAAATAAGACGGTGTACCGATGTAGTACGAGCCCTTTTTGAATCTCCGCTTCCCGTCGTCAAGCTCCTGCGTTTGGGCCTTTTCTGGTTCGTCTTCATACTGTCGTCTGCGTGCACAACCAAAGTCGGCGATATGCGGTTCATGATTTTCGTCGTCGATCAGGATGTTCTCTGGTTTGACATCCCGATGTACGATGCCGCGCGAGTGAGCGTATCCCAACGCGTCGGCGATCTTGGCCAGTACTTCGACAGATTCACGCAGGTTTAGTTTCTTCTTGCGGAACACCTGCCTTAGCGTCTTGCCGCGGATATAGTCAAAGACGATGAACGTCTGGTCCAGCCCATAGTCGCCGGACTGGTGCACCGGAACGATATTCGGATGACGGAGTGACGCGGCGGCTCGAGCCTCGTCCTTGAACTTGCGAATCATCCGAGGATCGTTAGCCAGCGAAGTCGACTTGATAATCTTGATCGCCACATCTCGATCGAGCTGTGAATCGTAGGCTCGGACAACCGTACCAAAGCCGCCGCTGCCCAACTCTTCGATGATCCGAAATTGACCAATGTGCCCGTCCGAGACGGTTGGAGCTGAGGTGCCGAGTCGATCGCCGAATGAAGGAATATTCGACGGTACCTGCGACGGTTTTTGAGAAGCCTGCGACGCGCCTTGGGATCCAACATGGGTTCCACCCGACAGAACCGTGGCTGAATTCTTGGTGTTGGCTTGAGTCGATCCGCCGCCTGCGTCAATCGTTGGCGCATTATGCGGATCGAATTCCGTGACGTGAGTTTCCAAGTCCTCGGGAGTTATTTCTTCCGTCTGCTTAGTCGCTTCGTTCTCAGAATCAGTTGTGGGCTGAACCAGATCTTGGTCGATCGTCGCATCGTGATCGACGTCGTCGGCTTCATCAGGTTTCTGGGGATCGGCAGCCATGGGGCTCTACTCTCGAAAGTCAGCAGATAGTTACCAACTCCCGAATTGTAGCAAAGCTTCGCAATGCCCGCGGCGAAAATCACTTCGTCATGTCGAATTCGCCAATGCCATCAAGTTCGTACTAGAGCTTCCATAAGAGTAAGGCTGAGTAATTGATATCGTTAGATTCAGCTCCGTTAGGTGTGCTGTCATAACGGTCAATCACGCCGAGTTTCAGGCTGATATTGCGAGGTTCGTTGATGACATACTCCCAACCCGCGTCGAGTACGGCACGATAGTCCGTGAAGTCTTCCCAACTCGGGTAGAAATCGAAGACTGCGGCAAACTTGGCGCGTTCGGTAAAATCATGGCTGAGGTCAAAACCAAAGACGGCTTCTGGTTTGTAGCTTTCGTCGACTCCGCCAATTTCGCGCGACACACCAGCACCAAAACGCGGCTTGAATTTAGTGCGCGGCGTATCAATCAGCACGTATCCAATACCGGTATTGATTGCCAATCGAAGATCAAAGTCTTTAAACTCGTCGTATTCAACCTGCGACTTGGTAAACCAACTCCAGCGTGGGTTTGCGAGTTTGTAATTCCAGTTCGAAAACAACAATGCATTGTGTTGCGTTTCCGTTTGGTTGGTTTCGACTTTGGAGTAGATAAGTCGCAGATCCCAGGAGCTTCGACGCAATTCGCGAGCCAGCTCGAATCCCGTCCGCAGGCTCTGGGCGTCAGAGTTGCCGCTCGAGCCGTTGATGCCGACTTCGAACGAGCCACTCCACCATGGACCAATCCAATATCCTGGATCGTACCAAGGCACCGTTGGTTGTGGCGGACCTTCTTCAATAACTTCTTCCACAACTGGCTCAGGCTGCAAGACGACTTCCTCTGGGATAACCGGTTGAGGTGGCATCTGAGCCGGTGGTTGAGGCGTGTACGCCGGATAGGGTGTGCCATAAGCCGGTTGGCCATTGTAGGGCGGCGGCAAAGTCGCCGGATCGTAGTAGCCATCGGATGAGTAATTCGGCGGTTGCAACATTGTACCCGCGTTGAATCCACCTGTGGGGACGGCGGGTGTAACAACCGGATATCCACCAGGGGGAAGCTGCAGATCGACCGGTGGCGCCGTTTGAGCCAGCGAGACGACTGGTAGGAGCGTTGCCAATAAGATGAGCGTTGCGCAATTGCGCTTGTGTTGTGTCATATCAGATAAGATCAAAAAGATGAGAATCTAGGCCCCGTGTCACGCCACGTTATCGGCAGCGATCGAGCGGCAGCTTATAGCAACTTTGGATGATTCACAGCAAGCGGACTGACACACACCCCACGGCCATGGGGGGTCGAAATCATCATCCGAGTTAGCAGCAAAGAAAGTGTCGCCAGCACGATTGAAATTTCAATTTTGCCCGAAACACGGCAAAACTCGGGAATTAAGCGAGTGATCTGCTTTGTACTTCTCTACGGAACGTCAGTATAATTCTCGGACCATGCTAGAAACGCTAACACAAATGCAGAGCTATCACGCAGCCGAGATCTTTTTGATCGCGGGCGCGATTCTTATCCTCGTTGACTACTACTTCGCGACTGATTGGCCAGCCCATGTGGGTTACTTTTGTGTCGCGGCGTCCGTGTTCTTTCACATCTGGACGGGTTCGGCTTGGGAAGTGGCTCAGTGCCTGTTGGTGGCCGTTGCCGTCGATAAAGTGCTGGCAGTTCTGCATCACTTGATATTCTTCCGGTTTCTGGCAAATGCGCCGGGAACGGAACGCTACGAAATGGAGCAGATGGACGAAGCCACAGCATGATTTCTGTTGTGTTTGAGTCTGTTCTTGTTCATCAGCACAGAGAGGTTTCCCCTTGAGTTACGGACGCCGCGGATATGGCCGCCGAAGTAGTTTTGGCAGTGGATTGAAGATCCGTCTACTGATTGCGGCCGTGATGATCGGTTTCGCTGTGGTTCGCTACTTCTCAATGGGGCAGGTAAATCCCATCACGGGTGAGAAACAACGAGTTGCAATTACGGCTGCTCAGGAAGTTCAGATGGGACTTCAGGCACGCCAACAGATGGCGGAGCAGCATGGAGGGCTTAAACCAAATCAACGGGATCAGGATCGCGTCGATCGGATTGGCGATGAGTTGCTCACTGCACTCGAGCAATGGTTGCGAGCGGAAGGACGTTCCAACCCATACGAATTCGAATTTCATCTTCTGAGAGACCCAAACGCAATCAACGCCTTCGCCCTCCCTGGTGGGCAAGTATTTGTAACGGACGCACTTTACAGTCAATTATCAACGGATGGGCAATTGGCTGGCGTCATCGGCCACGAGATTGGACATGTACTTTCACGGCATGGAGCCCAGCGGATGGCAAAACAGTCGCTGACGCAAGGGATTACCGGAGCCGTGGGAGTCGCTGGAGGTGGTCGGGAAAGTGCCCGCATGGCGGCAGCCATCGGCAATATGATCAATATGAAGTATGGCCGTGAGGATGAGCTGGAATCAGATCGATGGGGTGTCCTGCTGTCGGCTGAATCGGGCTACGACCCTCAAGCCATGATGGCTGTCATGGATGTGTTGGAGAAATCCAGTGGCGGTGGAGGTCCTCCTGAAATGATGAGTACCCACCCCAAACCAGCCAATCGCCGAGAGTATATCAAAAACGTAATTCGCGAGGTGTTCCCCAAGGGACTTCCACGCGGTCTTCGACCTTAGCCGCTCGCGCCGAGCAAGACTGGACCGATCGACGGCGGATAGGCGGAGCCGCATGATCTGAACGCGGTCAAGTTTCGCTATCGCACGGTTGAGAAGATATACTGACGCCGTTCATTCGACTGTCAGGAACTCAACTATGCTGCTGCGACAAACGACGCTTCTCGTTCTGATCTTGTTCACGAATCTTTCGTTGTTCGCCGAAGTCGACAGCTGGCCGGAGTTTCGCGGTCCAACGGGTGATGGTCATGCGAACTCAAGCCGGATTCCACTGGAGATTGACCAATCCGTTGTGCGCTGGCAAGTCCCGATTCATGGCAAAGGCTGGTCGTCGCCTGTGGCTTGGGAAAACCAGATCTGGTTGACGACGGCAACCGAAGATGGCACGAAGATGAGCGTGATCTGTGTTGATCGAAAGTCGGGCAAGATCGTCCATGACAAATTGCTGGTTGAAAACAGCGAACCCGATTTTTGCCACCCGATGAACAGCTACGCAACGCCAACGCCAGCCGTTGAGGCGGGGCGAGTCTATGTTCACTTTGGCAGCTATGGGACGTTTTGTCTCGATGCCAAAGATGCCAGCATTATCTGGAAGCGAGACGATCTAAAGTGTAACCACCATCGAGGGCCAGCTTCGTCTCCTATTTTGCATCGTGACAAACTGTTTGTTGCTTTCGATGGTTTTGATCTTCAATACGTCGTCGCCCTGAATAAATCTGACGGCAAGACGATTTGGAAACAAAAGCGGGACATCAACTACGGAACGGAAAACGGAGATCTGAAGAAGGCTTACTGCACTGGCACCGTTATCAAAATCGGCGATCAGGAACAGTTGGTCTATCCAAGTGCAATCGCCACGGTCGCCTACAACCCCGAAGACGGGGAATCGTTATGGCGCGTCTACCATCAGGGAATGAACGCCTCGGCTCGACCGCTGTATGGCGAAGGGTTAGTGTTCATTACCAATGGCATGGGATCCATGGTGGCGGTCAATCCTAGTGGCGAAGGCGACTTGACGCAGACCGGGATCGCATGGAGCTCACGAAAAGGAGTCGCGAAAAAGTCGTCACAACTGCTGATCGACGGCTTGCTCTATATGATCAGTGATGATGGCGTCGCATCCTGCCGGGAGCCCAAGTCGGGAAAAGTCGTCTGGCTCAAACGTTTGAAAGGTAGTTTTGCGGCTTCCCCCATTTATGCTGCGGGTCGAATCTATCTTTTCGACCGCGAAGGCAAGATCATCGTGCTGCAGCCTGGCCGCGACTTCAAGCAGCTGGCCGAATCGAATTTGGGGGCTGGGTTTATGGCGTCCCCGGCGGTTATCGGGGATGACTTGATACTACGTGGAAAGTCGAAATTGTTCTGCGTCGGAGCTGAACAGCCATAAAAAAAGGGACCGCCCGTTTCCGGACAGTCCCATATCTCATCGGCCGAGAGACCGTTATCCCAAATGCTCCGACGTTCAGAATGGTGGAACGACGAAGAAACGAAAAATGGAATCACGGTACAAATGATCGACCGTGTTTTTTCGATCAGTGGCGAGTGTGCCACTGCTTCGAATATTAGTTCGCCCTGCACTTATCGCAAGACTTAATTGGCTCGGCGTCGAAATATTTTTCGAAGCTGTCTCCGGTGTGTTGTTCGTAGGGATAACGCTACCCAAACTGGCTGTTTCACTCGCCACTATGTTGCAAATTCACCACATTTACGAACTTGCCGCCGCTGTCGTACCAGCCTTCGCGCAGGAACCGGCACCAGACAAGATTCAGCAGCAAGGCTGAACGCTGGCCACCCAAATCGAATTCGGCAATCACGTACTTTTCCGGAAGCGGGCCATTATGAAAGAAGCCAAAACCACCGTGTGATATGTGTTTTCCAACCACGCTAAGTGGTGGTCCCGTCGTGGTGCCTCGTTTGTTCGAGGGCGTCACTCGAACGAGTTCCGGATAGGCGTGGCGGACGGATGTCCGTCTTTCGGGGCTGTTGCGGACGTCGACTGCATGCCGAATGATTTGGTCCACGGCCTGGCCCACGTTTTGTGCATGTTTCGGGCTGGCCGACATAGCCACCGCCGGTGCCACAGAATCCAGGAAACTACTAGAAATCATGCAAATCTCCAGCCATCGCGCCTGGGGAACGGCACACAGCGAGCGTTGAAACCGATTTAGATAAGAAATGAGAGCTTGGGACGAGCACGCCTTTGAGCCGCCATGTTGCTCAAAAGCGTCGTTTGATTAGTAAGTGCGAACACCCTATATGAGGTATATAGGTCACAAAACGGCTGCGGTCAATTTTTTGATTTCGCATAAACCGGCGGCTCTCGAGCCGGTTTCACCGTTACGATTTCTCAATCGTCTGAGGTTGCAACGCCTCGGCGAGCTGCGTTGGATCCATTCCTGCCAACTCGTTGAGCGGGATGGAGACGATCGAGTCGTTGTCTTCCGGTAGTCCGCGCTCAAACGAAGTGATGTTTCCGTTTGCGACATGTACCGTCCATGGGCCGCCACCGGGACCCAGCACATCGAGTCCTACGACGGTTGCCTCAGCATCCGAAGCTGTCGCGATTTTGTCCAAATGAGTCGCAACGTCGACTTCCGAAGGGACGAGTGGTGGACGCTTTCGTTTGCCCCACTTGTCTTCCTCAGCGTAGTCCATCAACAAGTAAGCCATTTCTCGGTCAAGCTTGGGGCACGGAATATCGCCAGCGACTTCCGTGAGGTTGGTGTAGTCGAATTTGGGGTCCATAAAGTCATACGATCCATAGATCGAAATACTCGACCACAACCAGCGCTCCATCTCGTTCAATTCGAAATCGGGATTGTGGCCGAAACCGAGGAACTCGATACCCGTCAGTTTGTAGTACTCACTCGCATAGTCGATGGCATCCTTCATTGTGATGGGATCACTCGGAGCCAAGTGGAATGTCTTTCCATAAGCTTCGGGAGTATTGAAGATTCGCAAGATTACCTTGGAATTCCATTCGACGGCGGTGATATTGCGTCGCTCGTCTCCCTTCAGTCCCCATCGGACGGGTAGATGGTACTCGCCCTTTTCGTTCGGCTCGACGTTATCACGAAGGACGGACGCGAGCTTCATGTACAGGTAGGTCCCATGGTAGGTGCTCGTATAGCCTGTTTCCGAATCGCCAGTAATTACCACCGGGCGATAAACGGTGAGCTTTTCTTTTGGGAAAGCCGAGCATTCACGAACCAATGTTTCTGCCTGGAATTTACTTTTCTCATAGTCGTTGCGGAATTCCTGACCGACATTGAGGTCGTCTTCCATCACTAACTCGTGACGATTACCACAGACGTAGGCGGTCGAGATGTAGTGCATCTCGTGGATATCGTGAGATTCGCAGAACGCCAGGACGTTCCGTGTACCCTCAACATTGGTGCGATAAGGTTCGCCGTTGTGTTCTTGGAATTGCAGAGATGCGGCGCAGTGCAGCATAGTGGTGCAATAGCGTTTTACCCAGAGGCTGTCGGCGGCTGATAAGCCCAATCCGTCTTGGGTAATATCGCCTTCGATAACGATGGGACGTGGGAGTTGACGACCCAATTGTTCGTCCCACATCTGCATCGTTTGTTCGATGCGCTCAGCCGGCGTCAGTTTCTTTGTTGGGCGTACCAATACCGCAATGCGATGCCCATCAAGAAGCATATCGCGAATGAGATACTGCCCTAACAATCCCGTAGCGCCTGTCAGCAACACATAATTCCGCATGGATGTTCCCACCTGGTGTTCAGTCATCCCTAACGTGACGCGGTTTGGTCCAGTCGCCCACCGCGCAGATCCCACGATTCTATAGGCCGTTTAAAATCGGCAATAGCCCAGTTTTAGGGTGCTTACGGGAATAGGGAAAGGCGTAGAGTCGTGGGTCGTCCGGATTATGGCGAGCCAAAAAAGTCCCAATCGGATTTATACGGAAACATGATGTGGGCTTCGGCAAGTACTTGAGCGGCTACCTGGTGGTTTTCCACGGTCCGTTCGTCGTGAATCCATCGAAGATAGACGTGGAGCTGGTTGCTATGCAGTGTTTTGTAGCTCGGAGCCAGAGATTGTCCTTGCTCCAGTAATTCAATAGCTTTTCGGAATTCTCCTGCTCCGCACAAGGAAAGTGCCCAATTATTGATGACGGCGACCACGTTTTCTCGGGCTGCGATGTGTTTTTGGTCGAATTGCCAGCTCAGTTCGGTAGAAATCAGAGCCGATTCATAATCGCGTTGGCTCATCTGATCCAACCCGCGGTTGTAAATCAGTTTTGCCAAAAGTTCGACATCTGAGAGAATCCGTGGCTTACGACCTTCGTGCATCGCCATCGTCTCTGAGGGCCAGATTGGGCTGGTCGTTTCAATCGGGATCGCCGCTTTGCGGTCGCGGATCAGTTGACATCGAACGTGTCCCGGCAACGCAACGGGATCAATCATCGTGGCCCAATCCGCATCCATTCGTCGGGCAAGCGCGAGGTACAGAATCGTGGCTGTGACGCAGTTGTAAGTGCCGTCCTCGAACAACTCGCGTACGTCGCTACAGCCGGCGTCGTACTCGCCGATCAAAAGCTGGTCGTGCACAAACGCAAGTAATTCATGGGCCATCGATTGACTTGAGTCGGCGAGCCTCTGCTGCGAGGCCCTTCGGACAAAATGGTCCAGCTGATCCTCGAACGAATCCAGCCGCGTTTGCGTTTGCTCGCCGCTCAGGATGATCGCAGCCGAGAAGAGTGAATGCTGGTTGAGACTTCCATCCGCCATGTCGTCGAGCACGGCTTTGCGCATTTCAGTCGATGCCATGCACAACGATTGGCCTGAGTTGGCCAATCCGGGCAGGATCACAAGGATTGCCGCAACGATAAGTCGCAATAGCAGTGAGTTCACGTTCGAGCCGATTCCGCTTGGACGTCTACAAATTATGCGTCCAGTGCCATAATGCTTGATCGTCCATGAGGCAAAGCGATGTGTGGATCATCACACGGCTTTGCTCAGGAAACTTACGTTGCGTTTGGGAATCACGATGTGAAACGGCACGGATTATGTCGAAGAAACGCCACACTGCCGTGCGAGTCTAACGACTGTGCGGGTAAATCGACTCGACCATCACCGGCAAGCCGTGAACGACCGATCGCGCCTCGACCTGTGATTTTTCGTACGTATCAGGATGGTAAGAAAAAAAGGTGTCGGCAAGACGCGGAATCGCGGGGACTGTCGGTGAAGAGGAGTCGTTCGCAGTGAAGTCGCGACTAAAAAAGAATGTGACAATCGTGGCGGAAGCGTGTACCTTTGCTCGCATGAAAAAATCTCAACTCCGACTTGTTACGTTTTGTCTACTCCTGAGCTGGGCTTCCTTCGCCATCGGTCAGCAGGGGGATTCTGCTGCGACTCTCGATGTAGACAAATTGACTGGTTCGTATCAGGAAACGGCAAACAGGATTATCAAGTCGGCTCGGGCTGGTAATTCCAGCTATCTGAAACTGCAGGAGCTGTGCGATGATATTGGGCACCGACTGAGCGGCAGTGCGTCACATGCAAAAGCGATCGAGTGGGCTCAATTTGCTTTGAAGCGAGATGGCCAAGAGAACGTTCGGGCCGAAGAAGTGATGGTGCGAAAGTGGGTGCGAGGCAAGGAGAGTTGTCAACTTGTGAAGCCGCGACCGATGCGAATCGACATGCTGGGGTTGGGTGGCTCGATAGGCACTGGTCCTGAGGGAATCACCGCCGAAGTCATCGTTGTGGATGACAAGGACGAACTCGACAAGCTCGCGGACGACCAGATCAAAGGCAAGATCGTCGTATTCAACTGTGCGATGCCGGCTTATTCAGATGTGGACGGATCTGGTTATGGCGACACGGTAAAGTACCGTGGTAACGGAGCGACGTGGGCGGCTGAACGAGGCGGCGTGGCTGCGCTGGTTCGATCCATTACGGCGTATTCGCTTGTTACGCCTCACACTGGCGCCATGTACTATCGTGGTGGCAAGAAGATTCCGGCGGCTGCTATCACAATCGAAGCCGCCACCATGCTCCGGCGGCTGCAAGATCGCGGGAAGCGATGCGTGGTAACGTTGAATATGGAGGCGGAGGATGTCGGCAAGGTGCCATCGGCGAATGTGATGGGCGAAATAGTGGGAAGAGAGTTTCCCAAAGAGATCGTCGTAATCGGCGGACACATCGACTCGTGGGACGTCGGTCAGGGAGCCCAGGATGACGGCGCGGGATGCGTGGCTGCAATGGAGGCGCTAAACATTCTGCGAAAACTGAACCTGAAACCACGTCGTACGATTCGCGTAGTGCTGTGGACGAATGAAGAGAACGGCACCGAAGGCGCCAAAGACTATTTGAGGCGACATCGCGATGAAAAGCATGTGGCGGGGATCGAATCGGACTCGGGCGCTTATCGCCCCAAAGGTCTTTCTGTCGACGTGGGAGAAGGTCGAAGTGAAGCCGTCGCCATGGATCAGATTACGTCGGTCATGCGTTTGCTCAAGCCGATTGGTGCGAATCGTGTGAACACCGGTTGGTCGGGGGTGGACGTCGGTTTGCTAAAAGAAATTGGCGCAGTCTGCATGGGGTTGGAGGTGGATGGTCGTTTGTATTTCAACCAGCACCACACCTGGGCTGATACGGTAGACAAAGTCGACCCCAAGGACCTGACGGATTGCGCAATCACGTTGGCGATCGCGGCTTATGTTGTGGCTGATTTGCCAATGCAGATTGGCAATTGAGCCGCTCGAATTAAGGCGGCGATTTGCAAAAGCACCAGTTGCTCGATGGAACTGCCGATTTATCGTTCGTTTTAGACACCGCCAGGATGGGCGGAATCTTCTGGCAGTTTGTGACCCATCTTATCGCGTTTGGTGGCGAGGTACTGAGCGTTATGCTCGTTGATGGGCGGCAAGATGGGGACTTGGTCGACGACTTCAAGTTCGAATCCATCGTAGATGAATGCATCTGTCTTCTTGGGATTGTTCGTCAGCAGGCGCACGCGGCTTAGTCCCAGATCTTTGAGGATTTGGATACCCACGCCATAGTCACGGGTGTCGGCTTTAAAGCCCAACGCCAGATTGGCCTCGACCGTATCCATGCCTTGGTCTTGTAAGTTGTAGGCCTTGATTTTTTCTACCAGCCCAATACCACGGCCTTCTTGTGGCAGGTAAACCACAACGCCAGCGCCTTCGTTGCCGATCATCTCCAGAGCGATGCGTAGTTGGTCACCGCAGTCGCAGCGTAACGAATCGAGCAAGTCGCCGGTAAAGCAGGACGAATGCAAGCGCACGAGTGGCGCC
>CAYYHV010000032.1:14427-28672 GCA_964471695.1 uncultured Pirellulaceae bacterium | reverse complement strand
GATCGGTGTCGACATTATTGAACGAGCCCTTTCGGCTCCTCTGAAGCAGATCGTTGACAACGGTGGCCGTGACGGTTCGGTCGTGGTCGATGAGGTTGCGGAGAAGGCGTTCAATCAAGGCTTCAATGCCAACACGGGTGACTACTGCGACCTCGTGAAGGCGGGCGTGATTGATCCTGTCAAAGTTGTTCGAACGGCTCTGACGAACGCTGCCAGTATCGCTGGATTGCTGCTGACAACCGAAGCGATGGTGACGAACTTTGATGACGAAGACAAAGACAAAGTCAAAGTCGAAGGTTCAATTCGCTAGGCCAGGTGTCAAATCGCCCTGATTTTGACGCTAAATGACAATGAATTTGACAGGCCACTTCGTTCCGGAGTGGCCTGTCTTTCGAAACCCCTTTAGAATCCGCATTCATCAATTGATTGACATCCAGACATTCAGAATACGAATTTGATATGCAACGATTTGCTTTGATGTTCCTCGCATTCGCCGTCGGCTTTTTTGTCGCCTCGTTCTGCGAGAACGGTGCTCCACCGACTCCCAAGGACGATGCTCCGCTGGTCGCTCCGGATTCGGCTGCAGCATTGACGGCTTCTGCAGAGACGTCACAAACCAGTTGGAACAACTAACCACGAGCGGCGACGAACATCATCGCCTGTTTCTTCTGCAAACTTGACGACTCGGAATCGTTGGCTCGCACCAGAAACTTACGCGAAACTTTGACTCGCGTCGCTCGCACTAACCGACGGCTGACATGTCCACAAAACGAGACTATTACGAAGTCCTTGGTGGCGATAAATCGGCGTCCGAGCGCGACATTGCCTCAGCCTACAAGAAGCTGGCGATCAAGTATCACCCGGATGCCAACCCGGACAATGAAGAAGCCACGGCGCTGTTCAAGGAAGCTGCCGAAGCCTACGAGGTCATTGGTGACGCTGAAAAGCGTGCCCGCTACGACAAGTACGGACACGCCGGAGTCGGCGGCCCAGGGGGCGGTGGCGGCGGATTCCATGACGTCGAAGATATCTTCGATGCCTTTGGCGACTTGTTTGGATTCGGCGACATGTTCGGCGGTCGTGGCGGCGGTGGTCGACGTCGACAACGCAAAGGTGCCAACGTAAAAACCGAAGTCACCATCGACCTCGAAGAAGCGGCTACCGGTGTCTCGAAGGACTTGAGCTTCAAACGCAGCAAAGCCTGTGAAGACTGCGGTGGGAGCGGAGCCAAACCCGGCTCGACTCCCGCACAATGCCAACACTGCCGAGGACATGGACAAGTCGTCCAGCAAGCCGGCATCCTGCGTGTCCAGACGACGTGCCCAAACTGTCAGGGCAGCGGGAAAATCATCACCGAAGGCTGCAACGCCTGCCGTGGTCGCGGATACGAAGCCGAGACGGTCAATCTATCAGCACACATTCCTGCCGGCGTCGAAGATGGTAACCAAGTCCGATTGCCCGGCCAAGGCGAACCCTCCCCAACGGGGGGACCATCTGGAGACTGCTTCTGTTTCGTGCATGTACGAAAACACAAGCTTTTCGAACGTGAAGGACCGCATCTCTATTTACAGATTCCTATCAGCTACACCCAAGCCGTTTTGGGAGCAACAATCGATATCCCAACACTCGATGGAGCCAAGTCGTTGGCTATTCCATCGGGCACACCGTCGGGCCATGTCTTTCAACTACGTGGACAAGGAATGCCCGTCTACGGACACGACGCGGTAGGTGACTTGATGGTCCGCACCTACGTCGAAGTCCCTAAGAAGATTACGGAAAACGAAGACAAGTTGCTGCGTGAACTGGCTGAGATGGAACAGTCCAACGTGGCGCCACATCGAAAATCGTTCCTCGAGAACATCAAGGACTACTTCACGTCCTCGGAAGCTGACGGCTAGGAAAGGTCGTTCAGTTGCTTAACAAGGAAATCCACGGGAAGTAACTCGGAGAAGAATTGTGACAGACAAGAATACAGAATCCCGCGAAGACAATCGTGCTGAATCCACCACGGAAGCACAGGCTACCGCGGAAACCACGAGTGAGGACATCAACGTCGAAGAAACGGCTTTCGATCAAGTCATCGACGATATTCTCGACGAAACTCGGGCTGAAGCCGATTCGGGAAACTCGCTCGAAGCCAAGTTGCATGAGGCTGAGCAGCGAGCGCTACGAATTCACGCGGACCTTGAGAACTTTCGTAAGCGAGCAGTCCGAGATCGCGAGGACGCACTGAAGTACGCCAATTCGCGATTGATGAACGACTTACTACCCGTCATCGACAATCTACAGCGTGCAACTCAATCTCATGACGCGGATGCACCTGTCGAGGGATTGCTGGAGGGTGTTGATATGGTGGTTCAACAACTGAATGCCGTGCTCGCACAGCATAGCTGCAACGTGATCGACACGGATGGCGATTTCGACCCGAACGTTCACGAAGCAATTCTGCAACAGCCAAGCGATGAGGTTCCGGCTGGGCAGATTATCATGGCGACTCAGACGGGATACAAACTTCACGATCGAGTCCTGCGCCCCACGCAGGTTATCGTTTCCAAGGGAGCCGATTCTGACGCGTAGAATCAGAATCCAAAGAGTAAAGACACGATATGCCAACTTACGATTACGAATGCGACGGCTGCGGCCACGAATTTGAACTGTTCCAATCCATCTCAGAAGCAGTGAAGAGGAAGTGCCCTGAATGTGGAAAATCCAAACTGCGAAGGCTGTTTGGAACTGGCGGCGCGATCGTGTTCAAGGGCTCGGGTTTTTATGAGACCGACTATCGCAGCGAGTCTTACAAGAAGGGCGAGAAGGCTGCGAAAGAGAAAAAATCGGAAGCAAAATCCGATTCCAAGAGCGACTCCAAGAAATCCGACAGCAAACCGAAAAAGTCGTCGGACTGATCTCCTCGACATGATGTCAAGTTCGCTCATTCTCAGACGTGCGATCGAGTTCTGAGAATTCAACGGCTTCGCGAGCGCAAGGCCCCAGCCGACCCAACTGCCCCAAATCCGCTACTCTCAGCATTTCGCCGCGGCTGGCAGCTCACAATTGTGCACCCAACCTAGTTTGGCGACTTCTTATAGTGCACGTTGATCACCGCAGAATTCGTTCGAAGATCTATCTCGTTGACATCCACACGACTTGCTTCCAACCCCAGGCGCTCGTGAAGGGAACGAATCAATTCGTCTCTTCTCTCTGGGCGTAACAAAGCGATATCGTCAAAGACAACGAGCTGTTGTAATCCATCGTTCGCCTTCTGTTTCGGCGCTGCAGCTGGCTCCGTAGAAGGCGGCGCTGTAAAGGTCAGCATCCGGCGTTCAAGAAAGTATGCCCCAAACACAATTACCGCGTTGGCAAACATCAACTCGGCGTAACTCGTCTTCTTATTGGTGAGAGAATTGATTGCGGCGATTCCCACCACCAGAAACAGATAAGTCATTTCTTTGATACGAATCGTGGTCGTGCGGTATCGCATGATTCCAAAAATTGCGAACAAACCCAGCGCCATTCCCAAACCGAGTTCGAGTTTTTTCAGAGCAAAGCATAGGAAAAACACCATGATATTCAGCATAAAGTACGTGAACACGTAACCTTTACGTTTCTGGTGAGGGTAATAGGCACGAAAAACTAGCACGTAGAGAAAAGCCAGATTGATCAACAACCTCAGACCAAGTTTGAGGATATCGTCGTCAACTAGTGGAACTTCAAGAATATCCAGCATGCCCCATTACCCCATATCCGTCTGAAATTTATAATAAATATCAATGTGCCATCCTATTTATCGACCCAATCAAATAAAAGTCGGGTTAACAGTTTAGGAAATGTGAAGTCATCGCATTACGCTTAAACACCGTTGTGATTGTGGTTTCCGTCAGATTTACTTAGGATTTGACACATGAAGATTCGATCAATCCGAGCATTCACTCTTGTCGAACTGCTAGTAGTTATAGCGATCATTGGCATCCTAGTCGCCCTATTACTACCGGCGGTACAAGCGGCGCGCGAATCGGCGCGTAATACCCAGTGCCAAAATAATCTAAAGCAAATCGGTTTGGCGATCGCCAACTATGAGAGTGCGCTCAAGGCGATGCCACCCGGCCAGAAATGGTCTGGAGATCGAGACGATGCGGGTACGGTCGACTATGCCTGGTCGGCGCTGCTGTTGCCCTACCTCGAAGAAAGCGCGCTTTACACCAAGATCAACTTTCAAGAATCTTTCCTCCTGCCATCCAATGCCTCGGTAGCTGCTAACCGAATATCAGGCTACCTCTGCCCCAGTGCAGCTCGTCACCACGAAGCGCGTAGCGCGGATGGCTTGATCTACAACTACGGCGGCCAGTCGGGTTTGAATCTGGGATGCATCGACTATCTCGGCATCGCTGGCCCGGACAAGGACGCTACCAATCCCAAGACGAATCAGGATTATGGTCCGCAACGGGGTGTGCTGATTGGCACCAAAGGCTTGCTCAACGGCGACAAACTCGAAGAACCGCCGCGAATTCGGACCTCATCGATCAGTGACGGCATGACGAAGACCCTGTGCCTTTCAGAGTGTACAGGGCGCGGAGTCGAATCCGATGGTGATCCCCACGGCGCATGGGTATCCGGAAAGAATATCTCGCACATCGACAAAGGTGTTAACTCGAAGTCGCCTGAAAAATCATGGAAGGACGAGCGAATTTATTCCCAGCATCGTTCCGGCTCAAACGGCTTGTACGCCGGCGGCTCGGTAACTTACTTGCTCGAAGGAATGGACGAGATTGTTCTTCGCTCTCTCTGCTCGCGCGACGGCGAAGAAATCGTCGACGCACTCGACTAGACCTCTACTTTAGCTAGGCGAACAAACATGCTTTGTCAGGCCCATTGCTATGCGCTCATTATCGCGGCGATCCTAATTCAAGCTTCGTTAGGTCAGGACATTCGTCATTCATTCCTCGGAATGGGTAAAGCAAACCGCACGGTCATTGTTGGCGAAGACGATCAGGTTAAATGGCGAGTCGATTTGCCAGCCAGCGATGGATGGGTCCAACCCGGCGGCAACGTCTTGCTGGCCGTCTATCCCACCAAAGAGTTTCCCAACGGCGGCATCGTTGAAATCGACCGCGATACCAAAAAAACGCTCTTCGCTTACCAAGGGCAACAAAAGGAAATCAGCACCGTACAAGCGCTCGGCGACGGGACTTATCTCGTGGCCGAATTAGGTCCTGAACCCCGTGCCATCGTGATCAATCGAAATGGAGAAATCCTGAGCAAGATGCGGTTCGATTGCCAGACGGGCAATGCGCACATGCAGACTCGAATGCTGCGCCGCTTAGCCAATGGCAATTACATTGCCCCGCACCTGCTTGATTTTGCCGTAAAGGAATACGATCCAGCAACTGGACGAGTCCTCCAATCGTTCGCAACGGACGATCGCGGGCGCAGCAAGAAAGATTGGCCATTCACAGCCATTCGCCTGGAAAACGGCAACACCCTGATTGGCTGCACGAATGGAAACCGCGTTATCGAAATCGACGCGAGCGGTAAGATCATTTGGAAAGTCGACAACGAAGACATCGGAGAGAACCTCTTTGACGACGCCTGTGGAGTCCAGCGTTTGCCTAACGGTAACACGGTGGTTTCCAGCTACCACGCCAACGATGACCGGGTGAAGCTGTTCGAGGTTACCCGTGACAAGAAAGTCGTCTGGAAATCAACTGGCATGAAGGCCGGCTTTCATCACTTTCAGATCCTGACGACAAATGGCGAGCCACTTCGTCAGAACACGTGGAAGTAGGACGACGAATTTACTGCCGCTCAAACAGCGACTTGCGAAGCTCTTCTTCAAAACTGTCACTCGCGTCCATGGCCGATTGGAACTCGTTTTTGTCGAGCGCATAGAGCTCGACTTTCTCTTTCGCGGTAACGGTTGCGTTCCGCGGTTCGCCCGTAATCAGCGCGGCTTCCCCAAAAAAGTCGCCGACCTCAAGAGTTGCAACGGAGTTCTCGCCGACTCTCACGTCAACCGTACCCTCTCGAATCACGTAGAACTTGTCGCCCGCGTCGCCCTGTCGAATAACCGTTTCACCAGCCGAGAAGCTTTCCTTTGCCATCTGATCTGCCACGCGAGTCAGCGTGCCCGGAGTCAACTCATCGAAGACAGAACATCGCTTGAGGAATTCACAGATGACCGAAGATTCCTCGACATGAACGTCCGAATGAATGTGTCCGTCTACCATGTTGACAATTCTGTCGGCCACATCCAGGATCCGGTTATCATGCGTCACCATGAGGATCGTGGCGCCTTGCTGTTTGGCCAACTCCTGGAAAATGGTCACAACTTCTCTGCCCGACTCCTTATCCAAAGCAGCTGTTGGTTCATCCGCAAGAATTAGCTTGGGAGAGTGGGCCAAACCACGAGCAATAGCGACTCGCTGCTTCTGACCGCCGGAAAGGGAATCGGGTTTGTAGTGAATACGCTCTCCCAGTCCCAATCGCGTCAACATCCCTTCAATTCGATCTTTCATTTCCCGTCGGGAAAAGTCGAAGAGCTCCATCCCCATCTTTACGTTTTGAAAAGCCGTCAAAGATTCGAAGAGGTTGTGAGCCTGGAAGATGAACCCCAACTCACGACGTAGCCGGATAAGCTGCGACTGCTTGGCCCCCCTCAGCTCTCTGCCCAGAATCTTGAGACTGCCTTCCTGCACGGCTCGTAACGTCCCGATGAGGGTCAGCAACGTCGTTTTCCCAGAACCCGAAGGGCCGGTCATGATGACAATCTCGCCTGCGTGAACGGTAAGCGTATTGTCGAAGAGCACCTGTTTCTTCAGGTCACCCTCACCATAACTGTGGTTCAAGTTGTGCACATTGACGACGGGGACTTCGTCGGCATCACGTTTCTTTAATGGTGCAGGATTTGTCATAACAACTTCTATCAGGAGCCTAAAAGAGTTCGGCGGGGTCCATCGAGATCACTTTCCGCACGGCCAACATGCCAGACGCGATACACATGACTGCCGTCAGGGCGAACACCATTAGCGCACGGCCTATCGTTAATCGCAGCAGCAAACCAGTCAGACTAGCTAACAAACCGTACATCAACCAACTGAAAATCAGTCCAGGAATGAATCCGAAGATCGACAGAAGTATTGATTCGCTAATCACAAACCGAAGAAAATACCAACCGTCGTAGCCCATCGCTTTGAGCGTGGCCAACTCCGACATATGATCGCTGATGTCGGTAAAAATAATCTGATAACAAATAATGATACCAACCACGAATCCCATGATCGTGCCAATCAAGAAGATATAGCCGACGGGCGTCGCTCGATTCCAGAACGCTTTTTCGCGATCAATAAACTGCTGTCGCGTCAAAATCTCAACATCGTCCGGTAAGCGTTCGTTAATCCTCGTCGCCAATTTTTTTCGATCCGCTTCACTGGGCTCGCCATGCATTTCGATGACTCCCAGATCGACCGCCTTGAGGGGATCGTCACCGCCCGCTGCATAGGGGAAATAGCGAGCGTAGTTTTCTTTGCTCATAATCAGGTTGCCATCGACGGCAAAGTCGGTACCGAGCGAAAAGGCTCCGGCCAGTCGCAAAGCCTGATCGTTGATTTCAACTTCATAGTCGCGAACTTGCTGATCATCATCCGCCTTGAGCATATACTGCTTCTTGCTCAGTCGGTCGATAATCCCCGTCTTCGGGGCTCGCAGTGGCTCCCGAAACTGGTTGATTTCGGGGTCATCGAACAATGGATCATCCAGATCAAATGCAAGTATGCGAATCGGTCGTGACACTTTGTCGACGCGTTTAATCGTGGCGGCAACATTCTCAACGTAGACGGGATAGGCATCTGCGACTTCGGGGAATGCCGTAGCGGCTCGCATGCGCTCACGCTCAAATCGCAACCGTGCAGCCAATCCAAATCGAGCCCGACTGACCATGACCAGATCGCCGTGCATGATGTTGACGACTTCGATGGTGCTGTCGATCAGCGCGTTCTTGAATCCCAATTCAATGAACATCAGGAACACGGCAAACGCAATTCCGGCCACTGACACTGCTAAGCGTCGCCAATCGTGCGTCAGGTTGTTCCAGGCAAGTGGGATTCGCATCGTTACTTTGGGTTGTACAAGAATTGAATCAGAATAGGTCCGCAGGTTCCGCAGCGTAGGCTTTGCGCAGTGCCAACAGCCCCGAAAAAACACACATCAACAGGGTTACGATAAAAACGACAACCATCGTGAGCGGGTCCATCTGAATCGGAATCTTTGCGAGCGAAGATGTTACCCAGAACAAACCGACCGAAAGTATCCATCCCGTGATATAACCAAGAACCGCCAGGAAGGTTGCCTGATTGACGACGACCGAAGCCAGATAGGAATTTGGATACCCCATCGCTTTGAGCGTGGCATACTCGCCAATCTGGTTGGCAACGTCCGTCGCAAGTACCTGATAGACGATCGCAATACCTACAATGAAAGCCACTGCGACTCCCATCATAAAAATGATTCCAATCGACTTGTCGTACAGCCAATAGGATTTCTCTCGATCCAACACCTCTTTGCGGCTGAGCACTACAACGTCCTTTTCGCGTTTCAGTCGCTCACGAATTCGGTCTGCGACTGCTTCGATTTCATTGTCGGTGAGATCGTCTTCCAATTGGATCAACCCCAGACTGATGTTTTCACGACGCTGCAGAGGAACGACTCGTTCGAACCCGACTTCGTTCATCACCACCGCGGCATTGGCTGCCAGCCCCGTCCCCAGTTCGAAGGTCTCGACGATCTCTACCTCGAGATTGGTCATCTCCGTTTTGACGCCATGATCTTCGGAACTGAAAGCCTTGCCGACTTTGGGGCCGTACTTCGGTTTCGATTTACGATCAATGATGACGGCTCGGTTTGACCTCAGAAACGCGATTTTCTCCATGAGCTCGGGGTCTTGGAACGGCTGCGTACCAAGTCGCACGCCCATCGTCATCATGCCCCACGATTGATGAGTTTTTGTTTTGGGATCTTCCTTGGCACTTCGCCAAGTCGTGATGCCAACATGGAACGGAGCCGTATCCACGACGCCTTCCGCGGATGCAGCTTGGCGCAGCCGATGATCCGGAAAGCTACCTGGAATCGTGACGTGCACATAAGTCGGCGAGCGCAGCAGAACATCAAAGTCGAGTGCGCCGTAGATGATGTTGGCTGTTTTGGTGACGGCGCCCAAGAAACCGAGTTGCATAAACATCAGCACTACGGCAAATGTCACTCCGGAGACTGCTACTGCCGTGCGTATCGGCTTGTGCAACAGATTGGAGAGAGCGAGAGGATTCATGAGTTTCGCGATAATCGAGTGCAGGTTGGTTACCGCAGACAGCCCGGAGAATTACTGAGTTTCGATCTCAACGTCGGCTTGAAGGTTGACCAGTTGCGCAGCTTGTTCAGTATCCGCGCCGGCATTGATGGCGATCGTGACCTCGACCATGCGTACATCAGCCTTGGAGAACGGATCAAGTTTCTTAAGTTCAGGTGCCAGAATCATACGGCCGATGGATTGTACCGTGCCATGCACTTTGTCTTTTAGCCGAAACGCGGGGCTGGTGATCACTGCATTCTGCCCAACATTGACATGTCGCAGACTACTTTCATCAACTTCGGCGACGCAAACCATTTCAGATAAATCGGCCATCTGCAGAATTGGCGATCGCCCAACCGTCTCGCCGGGTCGTGTGTAAATTTTCAGCACCGTCCCGGACACAGGAGCCGGCAACTCGGCTTCACGAATTTGCTCGACAAGGAGTTCTCGTTGTGCTTTAAGAGACTCGTACGGAATCATTGCCATGGAACGATCATGTCCCGCTGCCACCGATTTCGTCTTTGCCTCGGCCGCAGATTCTTGGGCCGCAGCGGATTCCGACAAGGCGCGGTACTGTATCTCGGCGGCTTGTTTCTCGGATTTCGATTTGTCACGGGCCAATCGAATGCGATCCAGTTGCGATTTGGTTATCAAATCGGATGATGCCCGCAATCGCGAAATCTTCTTGTACTCTTTTTCAGCCTGAATGGCGACTTCTGTCAGAATTTCAATCTGATGCTTCTTCGCTTCGAGTTCTTTGCTGGCAGCCCGCACCTGCTCAACGGATGACTTGGCAGTCGACATATCGGCTGTGCGAGCCACATCCGCGGCTTGGCGAACCGATTGCGATTCCTCAATGCGGGCATCAAGTACTGCGAGTTGCAGTTCCAGTGCGCGACGAGTCGCGAGGACTCCAAGGCTGGCTTCTGATTCAACTTTCGCGCCTTCTTTGACTGACGCGCCCAACTCATCCACTCGATCACCAGGTTTGGCAAACACGCCAACGATGCCACCAGCCGGCTTGATTCGTCCCAGCGCGTGAATCATCTGGATTCTGGGAGTCGTCGTTTCGCTGCCATTGTCTGCGTCCGCGTTTGCACCCGATGCTGAGGCTCCGGGCAGCATGCTCGCCGGCAGGATACCGTCGAGTTTCCCATTGAGTGCAAGCGGATACGCTATTCCAAGCGTGACCATGAGCAGGATTAAGATAAAGGCAACGGTGCGCATAGATACTGACAATAGAGCGGTAGAAAAAAACGACACAGTCTTTACGTATGACTTGGCACAGCCAATAAGTCAACGAATCTTAGTCGTTCCGCGTCGACAGTTGCAGTCATGTGCCCAACAAAGCCGAAATATGCGCACAAGTGGCAAGCGAGACTCCTTCGAGACTGTACCCCCCCTCTAGAACCGATACGATGCGACCATCCGAATATTGATCGGCCAATTCCATCAACAGCCGGGTTAATTCGGCAAAATCGTCATCATCCAATCGAAATTCGCCGAGTGGGTCATTGCGACGCGAATCGAAACCCGCCGAAATGAAGATCATCTCCGGTCGAAATGTTTCACACAGAGGCAGAAGATTGTCAGAAAAGGCGTTGATGACTCGATCGCGATCGGCTCCAGCCGTCAGCGGGACGTTGCAAGTCGTGCCCAATCCTCGTCCCGTTCCTGATTCTTCGGCGGCCCCGGAACCCGGATACCACGGCCATTGGTGCGTGCTAAAAAACAGTACTGAGTCGTCTTCGTAGAACACATCCTGAGTCCCGTTTCCGTGGTGTACGTCCCAATCCACAATCAAGACTTTGCCAAGTCCATGGACTCGCTGCGCATACCTGGCTGCAATTGAAATATTGCTAACGACGCAGAACCCCATGCCTCGAGTCGGAGTCGCGTGATGTCCCGGTGGACGAACGGCACAAAATGCATTGTCGACGTTACCCATAACGACTTGATCTACCGCGCTCAGAACGCCTCCGGCAGCCAACGTGGCGACTTGCCAGGACTCCGGGCAGATGACAGTGTCACCCGTGCTCAGCTGCCCCCGTCCCGAGCTGATATCTGCCTGAGTCGTTGAAAGATACGATTCGCTATGCACCGCCAACAGCGATTCCATATCGCACGAGCGCGGCTCGATCTTTGTAAGCAACGCTTCCAGACCCGTCGCAGCCAACTGGTCATGGATTGCCTTCAGCCGACTGGGCCGTTCAGGATGGCCGGGGCCCGTAATATGATCTTGAAATGAGGGGTGGGAACAGAGCCCCGTACGCCTCTTGGTTGGTTGTGGATCAGTCATTGATTGGTTGTCTTACAATTGCAAAGCGATTCCTGCATTAGCCCTATTATTGGACGAACCAGAACGATTCAACTATCCTACGCATTGCTGGGGCCTCTACTGTAAAGGCGCAGATTCGCGCACGAAAGCCACCTCTAGGTGTGCGCGTAATTCACGATCATTTTGGCAGGAACACCTAAGATGCGCGCGATTCGTCAATTGATATGTTTTTCGTCAATCCTCATAGCCAGCACGGCTCTTGGGCAAACCGGATTGACTAATGTTGCCAGCGGATTCAATTCGCCATTGCAAGTCGTCCATGCACCAGGCGATACCAATCGCGTGTTCACGATTGAGCAAGGCGGTCGCATCCGAACGATGGACCTAACCAGCGGCGCGGTTTCAACCTATTTGAACATCACCGGGATTCAAACGGGTGGCGAACGTGGTCTGCTTGGATTGGCATTCCATCCTGACTTTGCGAACAACGGGCATTTCTACGTAAATGTCACCGCCAACTCAGGCGGCAACCGAACTCAGATTCGACGTTACACGGCCACCGGCGATCCCTTGACTTCGACGGCAGCCAGCGCTGGTACGCGATCCGACGTCCTTTCCTTCCCGCAGCCATTTTCAAACCACAACGGCGGCTGGATTGGTTTTAACCCGACTTCGACGGACCCATATCTTTACATCGCGACCGGCGACGGTGGCTCGGGTGGCGATCCACGAAACAATTCTCAGGACATCACCAACAATCGACTTGGGAAAATCCTTCGCGTCGACGTGGACGGTGATGACTTCCCAGCCTCGACGACACTCAACTACGCGGTTCCACCCAGCAATCCATTCGTCGGGCAAACAGGTGACGATGACATTTGGTCCTATGGACTGCGAAATCCTTACCGCAACGCATTTGATTCAAAAACAGGCGACCTTTGGATCGCCGACGTCGGACAAGACGTGCAAGAAGAGATTAACTTCCAACCTGCCAACAGCGCGGGAGGTGAAAATTATGGTTGGAAAGTCAGGGAAGGCGATCGTTGCTTTGACAATTCACAGCAAGGTGGCAACCCAAACTGCTCGTCGGACGTCTTTACTGATCCGGTACACGTCTACGGACACAACAGTGCAGGCGGTTTCTCAGTCACGGGCGGTCATGTTTATCGTGGCAGCGTTGACCGCTTCGAAGGCCAATACTTCTTTGCGGACTATGTGACGAACAATATCTGGTCGCTCGATCCACTGGCTCAAGACCCATCGGCCACGGTTGAACGACGCAACGCCATCTTGCCCACCAACACCAGTAATGTGAATGGGATTAGCGGTTTTGGCGAAGATGCATTCGGCGAACTGTATCTGACGAGTCACGTTAATGGACGCATCTTCAAATTCACTTCGTCCGCAGCCGATGCCGTTTGGGATGGTAATGCAGCCGTAGGAACCGCTGGCGACGGCGCCTCTTGGAGTGATGCTAACAATTGGACGCGAGACGGCAATGTCGATTCGGGATTCATGACTCAAGACACCGTTGTCTTTGCAGCCGGTTCAACACAATCCATTATCAATCTGGGCGCAAACCAAGTCGCTTCGGCGGCTCGATTTATGAGCGACTTTCGACTGACGGGTGGCAACCTGCGTCTCCTCTCAGGTAACGTTGACGTCGCGGTCGGAGTCACTGCAGTAATCGACGGTGACTTGCTTGCCGAAACCTCGGATCATACCATCCGAAAGTATGGAGATGGTTCGCTACACGTGAACGGAGCGAACGGTCAAGCTGTGGTATTCGGTGGCTTGCTTGGTGGCAGCGGATCCTTCAGTTTCCTCACCGTCAAAAGTGGTGGCGGCATCAGCCCCGGCGACGGTGTGGGCTCGCTGACCGTGAATAACAACGTTTCCATGGAAGACGGTACTCGACTTCGTGCGGAACTTGCCGGAACAGCAACGGGGGACTACGACCAGCTTCGCGTTCTCGGAGAAATGATTCTTGATGGAACGCTCGAAGTCGTCGACGTCGATGGATTTGGCCCAACGACGCGGGGCACCACCGACCGTTTCGTCCTCGTTCAAGGTGGTGCATTGAGCGGCCTGTTTGACGATGCAACATACAACGGCGCCACGATGACACCGATTGATGGCATCAACCCCGACGGTGGATTCACCAGCCATGCTGGCGACGGGCTTTTCCAAACACTCAGCTATGACAACGATAGCGTAACGCTCGATCAGTATTACGCGATTCCTGGTGACGGCGATGGGAACGTTGACGTGCAAGACTTCAACGTATGGAATTCCAACAAATTCATCATGGGGACAGATTGGCTGAGCGGCGATTTCAATGGCGATGGGAACACAGACATCCTGGACTTCAATCTGTGGAATGCCAACAAGTTCACATCGGCATCTACTCCGGCCGTTCCCGAACCTTCGTCGGTCGCACTTCT
Source organism: uncultured Pirellulaceae bacterium (assembly GCA_964471695.1). GTDB lineage: Bacteria > Planctomycetota > Planctomycetia > Pirellulales > Pirellulaceae > CAYYHV01. The sequence continues at coordinate 14,616 of CAYYHV010000032.1, read as the reverse complement.
CCTGATCGGCATGCTCGGCTTGCTACGACGAAAACGTTGACGTCCACCAACCAACGGTGAGCAATCTAAAACAGCCGGCCACACGCATGTGTGACCGGCTGTCTTTTTACGTCCCGTTCGCCAACCAATTCCAGGCGGCAACTAGCTCAAGTCAATTGGTTGCGCAAACATGTTGACTTCATCCGATTA
>CAYYHV010000032.1:0-14376 GCA_964471695.1 uncultured Pirellulaceae bacterium | reverse complement strand
CTCTTCTAACTCGGCAAACACCAAGTCGCTAACGAGTGGAGCGGATTGAGCCGAAACGTCAGATTCAACTTCCGCATCGAACTCGACGCCTGAACTCAACGGCGCAGCCGGTGGACTTTGACTGGCAATCACATTGACTTGATTGATTACCACCAGAGCGTCAAGCGGAGTCAGGATTCCATCGCCGGTCGGGTCCACATAGGGGTTCGTGTTTGCCATACCTTGCGGTGGTACGCCATCGGGGAAGACCCCCAGATTGTTGATGACCAACAACGCATCCAAAGGGCTGACCGATTGATCTGCGTTCACGTCCAATGGTTCGATTGGATTCTGCCAAGCAGATTCGGGGGGTGTCACAGCAGCACCAACGAACGCATCCTTCAGCGTGTCGTAGTTCGCCTCGACGCCTAGCGAGTTGCTTGTGAGGTTGTATTTAAGAACAATCTCGTTGTCCCCATCCAGCACCCAGACGTCACGATAAGTGATGCCCCACGAGTCGTACCAAACATCCGAGACACCGTTGCCATCGGAATCGACGTCTTGCAACCAAGGAAGATCGCGACCCGAGGTTATGCTGGCGTTTGCGGAATCATAACCCGTTTCATTGACACCGAGAATTTCGATGCCCAACGACGGATAGTGCAGATCAAACTCAAGCTGCATATCGTTTAGGTAGCCAAACTGGCTACTGCAGTACGATCACGTGGAGTGGCCAAAGTACCAACCCGATACTTGGCCCATATAGTCTCTTGGCGAAACCGAATCTTGAAAACGATCTGATGTCGTATTCAAATCAGTCAGCATAAAGTCCGCGACCGCAAACATCCGCCGCGTTTCAAGCGGCTCAGCAAGCAGTCGTCTTTTTCGATTGTGAATCATCTGTCTTTCCTCGTGGCGACACGCCCATATCCGACTCTCATACGATTATGTTGTTTCCTTCCGAAGAATTCCAGCATCTGATCCTCGGGATTCCCCATTGGCCCTAACGGTTAGCTCGAATCTGACGCAGAACTTCTTGACAATATGAACTTTTTGCCGTCTCAGACGCTAGACAAACGGCAATGCATCTGGACAACCAGCCAATTCAGGCCTGAAGGTGTCAAACTGAATTGAATATTTTGATACCGCCGAATGCCGGCCACTCTCCCGATCAGTCAATGCGATTGCAATCTTTCAGTGACGGCATACGACACCGCAAAACATCTTTAAGAAAAGCTCAGAATAAATACGTGGCAGAAACTTGAGGTGGTACGGTTTCACAACCTCGAGGTCTTCCACTTTTACTTTTTGTTAGGAGTTTCTTTAATGACACGCATTTTGATGTCATTGGCTTTGGCCTTGGCGTGTACTTGCACGTCCTGGGGTCAGTTCTTCCCTTGGGCGAACGGACGCCAACCAGTACGTAACACAATTCGCAGGGCAGTACCGAACAACTTCGGTGCGAACAACTACACGGCTCCGTCGTACGGAACCAACTGGAACACGCAACAAACTTTCGCAGAAGGCACCCAACAGTACACAGAAGGACAACAGTTCAACGGTACTCAGCAATTCACGCAAGGGCAGCAGTTCGCAGAAGGGCAGCAGTTCGCAACGCAATCGCAATCGCAATCGTTCGCAAATCAACAGCCATCCAACTTAGCCCAGCAACCTGCCGGGCAACAGCAAGCGACAACGCAAAAGCCAGCAACCCAGCAGGCCAAACCGACTAGCAGCTACTCACCATCCCCTGAGACTCCAGAATGGCAACAGCAGCCAGCGGATGCTCAGGCACAGGCGTGGCAACAGCAAGCCGGCACGGAGTCCCAAGCGTGGCAGCAGCAGAATGCGTCAGGAACGCAAGCGTGGCAACAACCTGCAACGACTTCCCAGGCGTGGGACCAACAAGCCGGTCAGCCGCAGCAATTCGAGAATTCGCAATCGTTCCAGTCTCCGACTTATTACAGCCCGCAGTATTCGACGCCAAGTTTTAACAACTCTTCGTCGCAATCGTGGAATAACGGCAGTCGCGCACGAAACTTCCGGCCCGTCCGTCGATTCTTCGGTCGGTAACCTGCGGGTCCCACAACGATAATTACCACTTGCGAAAGCAATCAAATGAGGGCATCAGCGACGGCTGATGCCCTCTTTTTTTTCGTTTGCGCACCAGCAATTCACGTTTCTCGTCCAACGGGATATACTCTGGACATGAACGTGCCACAGCTTTCGAATGTCACCGCTAGAATCCGCGAATGGATGCGATGGGACGACCCACGACTTCCATTGGGGAAACGAGGCGAACGCCAGGCGGCTCGAATGCTGGCCAGACAAGGTATGAAAATTGTCGCCCAAAATGAATCTACCAGCCATGGCGAGATCGACATCGTCGCCGTCGACAAGAACATCGTAGTTTTCGTCGAAGTCAAAACACGTCGCCACCATAACGCGGGAAATCCCCTCGAGGCGGTGGACGAGCGGAAACAGCGGCAACTGACTCAGCTCGCCTTGCAGTTCCTGAAACGCCACGGGCTGCTGGAAACTCCTACCAGATTCGACGTCGTGGGAGTCACCTGGCCAGACGAAAACTCCCAACCGACTCTTACCCACATCAAAGACGCCTTTCGCTCCGAAAGCCAAGGCCAGATGTTCGGTTAATAGTGGTGACAAGCCAATCGTAGGCTATGCACGGCCATCGGCGAAACGCTTCTTCACGATCGACTCGATCTCATCCACGACTTGCTCCATTTCCTTGTGATCCGATGTCACCAGGATTGCGTCGGGAGCCGCGACCAGTCCACCGACCTTGCGATTCCGATCACGAGCATCGCGTTCATCCTGCCGCTTGAGGACTTCGTCGAATGGGAGATCTTCGCCCCGAGCCTTGAGTTCCTGCATTCGTCGTTCGGCACGGACTTTGGGAGAAGCCGTCAGAAAAATTTTGTGCGCCGCATCGGGAAAGGCCACGGTTCCCTGATCACGCCCCTCAGTCACAAAGTCGCCCGCTTCCGCGGCTTGCCGCTGCAGCCGCACAAGTTGCTCACGAATCGCCGCGTTATCGGCAACATGGTGAATTACTGACGTGATTTCCATCGACCGAATCACGCCTGTTACGTCTTCGCCGTTAAGCAGCACGCGTTCTTCCGTCACATCGATCGAAATGTCGCCGGCCAACTTTGCCAAAGCTGCCGAATCTTCCCAAACGATCCTCTGCTGCACCGCGGCATACGCTACCGCACGATACATCGCGCCCGTATCAAGGAAACGAAAGCCCAACCGCAAAGCCAGTGCTCGCGCTACGCTGCTCTTTCCGGCTCCAGCCGGTCCATCAATTGTGATAACCATTTTGCCCGCTCGTGCTTAAAGTCTCTTCCGTTAGATTACCAGCGAACTTCGACTTCTGTCCACTCATACGGTCCAAGTGGAACCCGAATACTTCGATTGTTGGGTTTTGCACCATCATCATGCTGTGATTCATCGGCAATCACCGGGCTGAGATGTTCCCCAAAAAAGTCGGTTTTGTACGCCGAGTCTACCGCCACGGGACAGCGAATCGTCGCGTCGCAGGCTCGTCCCGCCGACTCAAACAAACGGACTCGGAACCCAACGCAATGCTTAGCGTCTTCCGCGCCTGCCATTGAGTCCATCTGCCTATCCACCCAAATCGGCTGCCAGCCGTCAGCAACCACATAGCGTGCGTCAATATGGAATAGCCAACCATGTGATTGCGCCGGACAATTCATGTCACTGACCGCCAACTCCGGCAACCAGAAATTCGTCGCATCCTGCAGCGGGTTTCGCAAATCGACCCCAATTCCAAACTCAAACTCAGTCGCTGTTTCGCCACGTACCAACAAGAGGCTATCCAATGTGCGTTCGCTAATTCTCGTGTGGTAGGGCAAACCACCCGTAAGCACATACGTCCGCCGCTTTCCGTTCTCGATCTCCAGGTAATCGGGTATCTCACAACGCCTGCCTTCCGTTGGAAACCGCATACCGTGGGCCGTCCGATAGAGCTGATCATCGTCTTTTGTCCAAGCCCATCGGCATCCCAGATAGTCCTTCCACGGCTTATCCGACGGCATCCGAGTCGGTTCCAACTGGATGCGCAGCAACAGCGTACGGCTTCCGCGCCACAGCGAAAACGTTTGACAGAACTTCGCTACCTCCTCGTCGCTGTCGTCCAGCAGAACACCCTTCGATTGAACCTCACCATACAGACCACTGGAACTCTGCACCTGAACTTCCGACGCAACCATCTTCGGCGCTTCTGGTCGAGGCCCCGTCGACAATCGTTGGGACAAGCGGTTTCCTCGAGTCGCAAAATCGAACAGCCCGGCCAACCCACCGGACTCTTCATCCACGCGGGCTTGGAGAAACTCATTCCGCAGAGTCAGCCCATCAACAAGAGGCTCTTCTGCGATCGTCGCTGTCTTTGCCGCGGACCGCGTGTCGACTGAGCCCAATCCGCTCGCTTGGTTCGGCAACCAAGCAAAGCCGCTCATCGGTAAGTCGACGATAGACGCCGGTGTCTCATCTCCAAGGAAGCCCGTCGCGTAAACGAACGGCTCTGAATCACCATTGTCAGGTTCGCCTCCGACGTTCCGCAGATTGACACGTTGGACCGAAGTCCCGCCGTTGATGACCAGCGTGCCCTTCTCTTCCGACGAACCGGTCATCGCCAATTGACGAGCCAAACGGTCTGAGACCTGATTGATGACGCCATCAATCGTCTCCGTCGCAGGCATCTCCTGGTCGTCGGCGTCCAGTCGCAAGATCAACTCGCGAATCTCCACTTCGATGGTCGCGTTACTATGAGCACGATGATTCAAAATTGAGTGCCAACATAACAATCGGTTTGCCTGCACAAGTCGATCCAACATACGTCGCCGGCGAACACGGCGAGAAAGAGGATTGGACTCGTTCGCCGCCACCGCTTGATTCAAATACGGTGAGCGATACTTGTCCAGCGCAAAAGCGTCCTGAGCCGACGTAAACGTGGTACTTTCAAAATACTCGTCAAACGTTGTCTGCTTTCCCATCTGCAAACCAAACTTGATACCGCGTCGCATCGCGTCATACCAGTGACTTGCGGTTCCCGCCCAATGCGCCAGACAAATGGTTGCCACGTAGTCCATCTCCATCGACTGGCCCATGCGCAACGACAACTTCAGAAACGTTTCCGGCTTGGAAGCATCCAACGGGACACAACCGATGGCTTCGAGGTGACCGCCTTTCTCCGCTTGCCACTGCGTCCGAGCTTGTGAACATTCTGGAAACCAGCCGGCATCCAGTGTTGCATGAATCGCGCCTACGTATCCCAGCGATTTAAGTAACGACGGCAAGGAGGGTAACAACCCGAAACGACGTCGAAAGAAAACCGTCGGTCGCCGACCAAATGCCGTCGAGAAAATTGACATGCCCCGTTCCAACTGTCGAAACAGCGACTCAGACGACTCCAACGATAACGCCAACTCGTCATACTCGCCTCCGATGATTCCGACCGTCGGCGGATCGCATAGAACTCGCTCCCTTATGGCACGGACCAGCGAAGGGTTCTTTTCCGCCTGCGATTCGAGCGCGCGACCTGTGACCCATATGTTCGTGGCTGCATCAGGATGAAATTCGGCCATCACCGAGCCGGCTTGGGTATTCGAACCGACAAGGGTCAAATCCAGACAATAGGAATCGACGGGGTAGTAATGATCTCGCTCTTCCGCCAAACGCGTGAAGCCACGTTGCAATAGTTCGCGAGCCCGTTCGTTGTCACCACACATCACCGCATTCGCCGCGGACAGTGTGACTTCGTCGATAGCGTCTTGATCAAGGTTGCTGGTGTAACGCATTTGACGAGTAAGTAACTCGATCTGCAAAAACCAGTACCCGAAGGCGTAAAAGTCCGCGACCAGTTCGTTATCGAGCTGCGAAGCGTCCAATCCACACACCGACAATAACTCTTCGACGATTGCGTCACGATCCATCTGATCCGCAATCCAGCTTCCACCAGCCGCCTTGACGCTGTGCTCAAGTTCGGGCGACACATACGTAGCCGCGATCGCTGGCATAAGCACAATGGTATTGGCCAAATCCTCCGGGTCCTCATCGAAACGCAGCCACTTGGGCGCCTCACCAGTGTGAGCAATCAATGCCGGGTGCCATAATGCACTCCAGTTTGCCAACAATCCCTCCGCTTCGTCTCCAACGTGATGCGTGGGAAAATCTTCTAGGCTGTGGCAGGGTAGAATCAGTCGAATTCGTTTCGTCATGCTTAAAGGATAAACGCACTCAGCCGACGACGAAACGGGGCGGAATTTGAGAAGCGGTTCTTGGGAACCCGATGTCCATCCGCGGTTCCATTTTTTAACTTAGCCAGGATCGCCACTATGATAGTCGTGGTCAGCCCGCCCCTTTTCGAACTGGTATGAAACATGAATCGCACAAACGGCTTACTGGTGATAAGCATCTGGACTCTGCTCACACAGTCGATTCCTCATTTGGCGCTATCGCAGATCCGCAGCACCGATTCTCCCCTGCCCTCGCCCATCGTCATCGCTCACCGCGGCGCCAGCGGCTATTTGCCGGAACACACCCTTGCGAGCGTCGCGATGGCTCACGCAATGCAAGCAGATTTTATTGAACAGGATATCGTTCTGACCAAAGACGACGTCCCCGTCGTACTTCACGACATTCACTTGGACACCGTCACCAACGTTCGCGAATTGTTTCCACAACGAATTCGCGAGGACGGACGATTTTATGCGATCGACTTCTCCCTCGCGGAAATCAAGCAGCTCAATGCCAGCGAACGAATCGACTTGAAGACCAACAAAACCGTTTTTCCCAGTCGCTTTCCTCTCGCGACGGGTTTGTTTCAGGTGCCGACGCTTGCGGAAGAAATTGAACTGATTCAAGGCTTGAACAAGAGTACCCAACGCTCCATCGGAATCTACGTGGAAATAAAACATCCCGCCTGGCATCGTCAGCAAGGCAAAGATATCAGCAACATCGTCTTGGCGACGCTCAAACAATATGGTTACGTCAACCAATCAGACCGCGCCTACGTTCAATGTTTCGATGCAGAAGAGACCAAAAGAATCCGCACCGAGTTGAATTGCCGGTTGCGATTAGTCCAACTGGTTGGCAAAAAGAAGAAGGAAGACGACACCCACCCAATGTTGACAGAACAGGGCATCAAGTTGATCGCCACCTACGCCGACGGAATCGGCCCGGCGATGAATGACGTCCTCCCACCGACAGCCGAGCAGCCACCCAAAGTAACCAGGCTCGTCGCATTCGCCCACAAAGCAGGATTGGTAGTACATCCTTACACGTTTCGCGCAGATGCGGTGCCAACCTATGCCAGTGACTTCAAGGAGTTGGTCTCCCTATTCCGGGAAGCGGGTATTGATGGATTCTTTACGGACTTCCCCGATCAGCTCCGCGCTGCATTGCACGAAGCGCACTAGGCGACTGACGCAACCAAGCGTAGTGGACGGTTGATTTAGCGCTTATGCGTAGCCTTGCGCGTCGCCCACGCTCGCTGGGACTCGGCAATCCAATGGCCAACTGGTGCCAAAGCCATCCAACCTTTCCCTTCAGCGAATCGCCTTACCCATCGGCAAAACCAACACACGTCCCAATATCCGGATCACCCACAGCGCCGTCTCGCCGGAAAAATCCGACTACTTCTCTCCCAACTGCTCGTACAATTGCGCTAAACCACTACAATTCAAGGATTTAATTGACAGCCGAGCGCGCCCGTCACTAAACTGGTAACGAAGTGGGCGTGAAGCCTCGGAACCTTTGCGTAGCCGCTTCACGTCGACTCCATGCGCGTTTGCTGCTGCGAACGACTTTTGCATTCCGGAGTTGTAAGGAACAGAGAGAAGGGTATCGTCATGGCTTCGGGGCATGTCTGGGGTATCGATATAGGCCAATGTGGTCTTAAGGCCTTGCGCGGTCGAATGTCGTCCGACGGGAAATCCGTCGTTGCAGAGACGTTTGATTATATCGAGTATCCACAAATCTTGAGTCAACCGGATGCTGATCCGGATTCACTGGTGCGAGAAGCACTGAAGACTTTCCTTTCGCGAAATTCAGTTCGCGGTGACAAAGTCTCCATTTCCTTGTCCGGCCAAAGTGGTTTGGCACGTTTTATCAAGTTGCCGCCAGTTGACGCCAAGACCTTACCGAATCTTGTTGGATTCGAAGCGAAACAACAAATCCCGTTTGCTCTCGAAGACGTCGTCTGGGATTACCAGAAGATGCCAGGGGAAACAGGAAAGCTCGCCGGCAAGGATGACGACGATGATGACGATGATGATCTGGACGACGATCTTCCGATGGAAACCGAAGTCGGGTTGTTCGCGATCAAGCGCGATCAGGTCCTTCGCTCCATCCGGCCACTCGTAGACGCCGAAGTCGAGTTAGACTTCATTCAGCTTGCGCCAGTCGCGATCTACAACTCGTTCTGCTTTGATCAACTCAACGCCGACGAAGGATACGACCCAGACAATGCCAACGATTGGATTGCCATCCTCTCGATGGGTACCGACACGTCGGACCTTGTCGTCACGAATGGCTTCCGAGTCTGGCAGCGAAGTATTCCAATTGGCGGAAACCACTTCACAAAACAGCTTACCAAAGAGATGAAGCTGACGTTCGCCAAGGCCGAACTGGAGAAGCGGAATGCCCGAGCCGCCGAGAACGCCAAGGAGATGTTCAAAGCGATGCGACCGACGTTTGGTGACCTGGTCACGGAAACGCAGCGCAGCCTCGGCTTCTTCGGCAGCCTTGAAAAGAAAGCCAACGTTAAGAAGCTCTTCATGGTCGGCAATGCTGCCAAACTTCCTGGACTGCCGCAATTCATCGAAAAGCAATTGGAAATCGACGTTGTCAAACTCCGAGAGTTTGAACGACTGGATGCCAGTGGTTTATCCGACGACGATTCCTTCAAAGAGAACCTGCTGACGTTTCCCGTCAGTTACGGCCTCGTCCTTCAAGGACTGGGTGCAGGCCAACTGGGTACGAACCTCGTTCCACGCGAAATCGTTCGCGCTCGTGTCATCCGCCGGAAGAAGCCGTGGGCGGCAGCCATTGCAGCCTCACTCCTATTGGCTTGTGCTTTCAACTTTTTCTTCCACTATTCCGCATGGAATCAGGTAAACCCTGAGACGGAAGTAAATAATGTGAGTTGGAGTTCAGCCAAAAGCAAAGTGGGGACTGCATCTCAAACCGTTTCAACCCATGAGTCGACGGATACGGCCAATCAAGAACAACTGGCTCGGTTGGATGAGATCGGCGAAGCGATCGTGGGCAACGACGATGGTCGCAAACTCTGGTTGGAGTTGCTCAAGACCGTTACCGATTGTCTTCCCGTCGATGGCAAGATTGGCCAACAGCTCGTTTCGCTCAAAGATCGACCGTTCCAGGAACGACCCGAGATCTTTATCGACAAGATCGAATCGCAGTATTTTGCCGACGTCAGCGAATGGTACACCGAAGCTGTCAAAGAACGACATCAGGAGTTCCTGACCTATCTGGTGAACGAAAAGAACAAACAGAATCGCAACGCTGCACCCGCAGCGGATAGCGAGGACGGTGAAGCCGCAGAGCCCGAAGAAGCGGAAGTCCCCGCCTCGCCCGAACTAGAGGGCGGCGTCTGGGTGATTGAGCTTCAGGGCCATCACTTTGTTCGAGATGACGAAAAGCACAAGTACACCGACAAGAAGTACGTGCGTTTGACGCTCATGGATCAATTGGAGAACGGTCGAGTCAAACTGCCGGTTGGCCCTGTGGGCCCCATTGAAGAATTTGGCGTCAAGGAGATGGGAATCTTCGTGCCGATTCTCGTAAAGGGCGAGATCGACCGAAACTTCAAGAAGGTCAATCAGGATTACGTTCCTCCCAAGGCCGAGACAACCAACCCTAGCGGTGAGGGTGGCGGTGGTGGACTGTTCGGCGGTCAACCTACGGCGCCAGCTGATGAACCCGAAGATCCCAACAATCCAAAGTTCTTCTACGCGTCACGCTACAAGTTTACAGTCCAGTTTTGCTGGCAGCAGATTCCACTGAAAGTGCGACTCAAGCAACGAATCATCGCTCAAAAGGCGGCTGAAGAAGAGGAAGGTTTGTAATGGACGGACTACGCAATTTTTTCCGCACGCTCAAACGCATTCACTTTTGGTTGATTTGCGCCCTCGTGATGGTCTTGAGCTTTGTCTTCTGGTTTTTGGCTGTCGGCAGCCTCGACAAGGAAACCAAAAAGTGGAGCAGTGAGTACACGGGGCTGTTCAGCACCGTCGACGGAATCTCGCGCAAACCCCGTGTGGCAAACAATACCGTAGCGGAAGAGATGACCAAGTTGATCGACGCCCGCAAGACGGAGATCGAGCAGGCTTGGCAAGTCAAATACGACCAACAGAATAGCGACCAGACAGGCATTCTGACTTGGCCCAAAGAACTGGGGCCCATCTTCATTGAGAAGGTTGCCGACCTCCGTCCCGTCGAGAAACTGGAATTCCCGCTGGGGCCGGAGCATGACCAGCTCGACATTGGCGAGAAGGAAGACTACGTCAAATATATCCGTAAAGAGCTCAAGCGTTTGGCTAAAGAGATCGGCGCTGACTGGCCAGACGGTGCGGGCAGCTCAGCCGGGCCACGTGGCTATGGCGGCGGAGACGGTGCTGGGTTTGGACTAGGTGGAGCAGGCGGAGAAACTCTTGCCACGCAGGCCGTCGTCGACTGGCATACCGACAACCAGCAGGAACTCGTGGCCAAACACTTCACATGGGGCGACGACTCAGGGGGATTCGTCGGTGGCGAAGGGGGGTATGGTCGAGGCGGCGGTAGTGCCCAAGCCGGCGGTGAACCCGATACTCTCGAAGTCATCTATGCCCAAGAGGATCTTTGGGTGCTGCGATCCATCATGAAGATCATCAAGCAAGCCAACGGTGGTGCCAAATCACGGTTTAATGCCGCGATCAAAGAGATTGAGTTTATTCGTATTGGTCAAGCAGCCGTTTTGCCTGTTGGCCGAGTCAGCCAGGTGCGATCAGCAGAAGAGGAAGCTACCGCAGCTGGTGGAGAGGGACTCGGCGGCTATGGCGACGGTGGTGGTTACGGTGACGGCGGCGGCTATGGCAGCGCTGATGGCGGTTATGGTGGCGGTGGTGAAAGCCGGTATGGCGCCGAAGGTGGTTATGGTGACGGCGGTGGTTACGGAGACGGCGGCGGTTACGGTGACGGCGGTGGAGAAGGAGCCGGGGGTCCTCGCAAACCTGACCCGGCACACCTGCGTTATGTCAACAAAGACTATGGGCCACTCGAAGCAGAAACGCTGCGGACCGCACTTAAGAATACTGAATCAATCGACCCAGAGAACGCCTACCTTCTGGTTGCGAAACGCGTACCGGTTCGACTTCGCTTCTCCATTGACCAGCGAAAACTTGCATCCTTGTTGGTTGCTTGTGCAAACGCTGAGTTGACTCTCGAAGTTCGCCAAGTCCGACTGAATCCCGAAGACGATGGTCGCGGTGGCGGTGGCTTTGGAATGGCCGGTGGCGATGGTGCTGGCGGATACGGCCGAAGCGGCGGCGAAGGCTATGGTGGCGGTGGTCGTGGCTTTGGCGGATTCGGCGATAACGCACTTGGCGGCTTGGGCGGCGAAGTGACGCAATATCCGTTCGACGTTACGGCTGAAATCTACGGCATTATCTACATTTATAACCCCGTCGATCGTCGTGCCCTTGGAGAAGACCCGGAAGAAGAAGTCGACCCGAGCGACGTGACCTCCGTGTCGCGTGAGCTAACTCGAGGTTAAACATCGTCACGTATCGTGCCGCGATCCTGTAGATCACGGAGCGATTCGCGCTACTGAGAAATCCATGACTCGTCCATATACCATCCGCTCGCTCGCCAAACTCGCATGGGAATTGCGATTTTGGATCGTCTGCGCGACCATCATCATCGCCAGCGTTTCGGCGCGATGGTTGGCGACTCGGTCATTGGACAAATCCCGGGCGGCTCACGCTCAACAAATTCGCGAATCCTTTGCCACACTGGACTCGATTTCCGATCGCGACCGCATTGCCAATGAATCCGTGCAATCAAAAATGCAACAGTTGATTCAGTCGCGTAAGCGGGAGCTGGTAGCCGCCTGGTCGTCCAAGCGAGCCTCGCAGGAATCACAATTCCAGTGGCCCTCAGAGTTAGGCCCCTCGTTCGAGCTAACCGCGAATCAGTTGCCGCCGGTCCCTGAGCTTATTGATTCCACCGATGATGTTTTCCACATTGGACAGCGAGAAGCCTTCGCAAGCCATGTTCAACGCGTACTCCCAAGACTGGCCGAGAGCATTCGATCTGCTTGGAATCCGAATCCCGTTCGCGATCAGCCTGCTGAGCCTCTGGTCACTTGGAATCCTGCTTCACAAAACGAGTTGGTCGTCGCCAACTTTCCGTTCACTTCATTGAATGCCGCAACTCCTTCGACTCGCGAGATCGTTTGTGCGCACGAAGACTTGTGCGTCTTAGAAACGATTCTCAACGCCATTGAGACGACCAATGCATCAGCCGACATCGTGGCTACCGTAGCGGTAAGAAACATCCAGTCCCTGCGCATCGGTCGACTGGCGATCAAGGGGAATGAACGACTGACGGCGATCGGCCAAGAGAAGGCGACGATCATGGACAGCCGGCCGCAAATGGCAGCGCCACAAGACAACGAGTACGGCAGTCAATCGGACCAGCGACTGGAATCGAGTGCAGCGAATCCATTCGACCAACGATATGTTGACGACGAATTTGCTGGTATCGGCTCGGATCAACTGCGTTCTCGACTGGAAACGTCCGTCGCGAATCACCTACCATTTCGATTGCGATTGGCGGTGGATCAGCGGAAACTCACCGCGTTATTGGCAAATTTTGCCAATTCCACACCCATTCTTGAGGTCCATCAGTTTCGGATGATCCCCCGCGAAGGGCGGGTTTTGTCCAACGAAATGGATCGCGAGCGCGTCGATTTTGCTTACGATATAGAAATCGAGGTTTACGGAACGGTGTCCGTATACCAACCCGTCGATTTGCCGCTGATTGGTTTAGCGACAAACGAATACTAAGAATCACGAATATTCACTGCGACGTTCGCGGAGTCACACGATGAAGAAATTGTTTGGAGACGGTGGTATCAAAGGCTTTTTGGGCCATCACGTCGAAAAACTGCTGCTTGGTATCACGGCTTTGTTGGCCCTTTTTCTCATTTGGAGCGGCTTCTCCAAATCAGAAGGCATCGACGGCTCGAGATATGATCCATCCAAGCTTGCACAAAAAGTCGACACGGCCAATCGCCATGTCAGTAGTTTCTCATGGAACGACTTCAAGGCCGAACGTGTCTCTGACCAGAATTTTACGGAACGCGCCAGTAGTGCATTGCAAGAAATGAAGACGGCTTCGTTCCGCATGCAACAGTGGCTCAGCCCTCCTTATCAACCGCCTCGGACTATGCGTACGGATCCCGAGATTTTCGTCGCGTCCAATCTGCAGGTTCGATCTGGGTTTGCCAAGATAGCAAAAATGGATACGGGCCCAGCCAATCCCGATGATCCGTTCGAAGACGCATCAGGGCGCGGTGGTGGAGAAGGATTATTCAGTGGCGCTGGCGAAGAACTCGAAGAAGGAGTCCGTCCTATCCCTGGTGACGGCAATTTTGGTGGCGGGGGCGAACGCAGCGGCGGTTACGGCGGCGGTGCACGTGGCGGCGTTTCCGAAGGCAAGTACTTTGTATCCATCACCGCTCTGATTCCTTACCGTCAACAACTTGAAGCTTACAACAACTCGCTCGGCAACTCAGCTGGTTATTCGCCGGCCCGAGACTTGCCCACCTACGACAACTGGATTCTCGAACGCGCCGTCGTTCGCAATGGAAAACCAGGAAAATGGCGAGCGATCGGCTGGAAACAGAAAATGATCCAGACGCTCCAAGAATGGGGCACCAACGACGGCCGACAGACGGCTTTGGTTTCAGGTCGCGTTAAGGATCGGACACTTACGATGCCGATCCTTCCTTTCGAACTTGGCCAAGAAGAGCTGGATCAATTGATGCGGCACGAAAAGATTGAGAAGTTCGTTGAACAACGATTCGGCCCAGGACGTGGACGTGAAGGCGAAGGACAAACACCTGACGGAGAAGAGGGCGAAGGCGAAAGTACCGAAGGCGAAGGCGAAGGCCCAGACCTCTTTGGCAACGTCGGCGGCGGACCCGGTGGTCGAGGCGGCGAAGGCGGCTATGGCCGCGGTGGCGGAGAAGGCTACGGCGGTGGCGAAGGTTATGGCGGCGGTGAAGGCTATGGCCGCGGCGGAGGAGAAGGATATGGTGGCGGAGAAGGCTACGGCGGTGGCGAAGGT